>JAJPIZ010000040.1 GCA_021324435.1 Anaerolineae bacterium | reverse complement strand
TTTGGGGAGTTCGTAGGTTCGTGTGGAGGTTGAGTCGATCAACATCAGGAGTTCACGAGGCGGCAGATCAGCAAATTGCCGGAAGACCCCGCGCGCTTCGCGAAATGGATGTTCTCGCAGACGGCTGATGGCGTAACCCAAGGGGTCGGATAGATTCCCGCTTTGCGGGCTGGCGACGTACAGCACCCACGAGACAAAGGCGTGCACGGAGGCCTGGACTTCCAGCAGTTCGCGCTGCACTTTGGGATGCACGTCGTTTTGTTGAAGGAGGGTTTCCAGCTCCCAAAAATCAGGGATCGCCGTCACCGCCGCCGTTTTATTTTCGTGTTGGGTGGTGGAAGTGTTCTCTTGATGAGTGTTTATGGGGTGTTTAAAAGAGTTTAAATCAGTGCCATTTGCGTCTACCATATTGTTGCCATTTGCGTCCACTAATCCTTCCATCTGCGTCCGGCTATTGCTACCATCTGCGTCCACCCTATTCCTGCCATTTGCGCCTGCCTTATTCGTTCCATTTGCGTCCAGCGGTTCATCCAACAGAACACGATAGGTACGCGGCATCGTATCCACGCGCAAGTCCAAATATGCGCTGCCTCCAGTTGATTCGATCTCAACCAGAAAACGAGTCAGATCCCCGCCGCGCTGCTCTGTAACCCACCCCATGTTCAACCATGCCTGCACAGTCTTATAACGCCTCGATCCAATGAGTTCTGCCATCTCCTGATAGCCCCGCTTGAACGTCACCACTTCCCGCCGCTCGCCCGTGCGTGAATTTAAGTACGCCATGTCGCGCGCGACTGTCACCAGCCAGGCTTGCGCCGGCGTCAGGTTGAACTGCCTGATTGTCTCTGTGATGAAATAATGCGTGATGTGAATGTCTCCCAGGCAGTTGATGATCCGGCGATGCAGTTGCTGCGCGAGACGATCTATTTCGGGAGAATAGGTTTCGCCGGCTTCACATCGCGCCATGTCCATGACGGTGTTGAATTGGATATTGGATTGCTGCAACTCCACCGGTGAAAGCAACTCCATCACAACTTCCGCGTCGAGCAATTCCTGCAAAGCATCGGGCAGCGATGCTCCGCTGTTCAGCAGTTCCTTCAATCGCGCGTACACGGCCGCGGCATCGGCGCGTGTCAATCTGGGAGCCATACAAACCTGGTAACGGACCGGCCGGCGATGCGGGCGTCCATCCCGCCCGCGGCGGTAGTGGCGCTCGCCCTGCGGGTCCACGCGCTGCACCAATCCGTGTAATTCAGATTGAATCTCCTTATGCCGCAAGGACCTCCAGAAGGCGCCAAAGCTCAACCCGCTGAAACGCATGACCTCGCGGCTGTGAAGCGCCAGACCCGTTTCTTTTCTTTCCGAATGCACCTTCCACGCCGCCTGGTGAAAGCCGATGTACAGCCAGACGGCTTTGGGACTAATCTCCGTCCCCAGCCGGCGGAGATACCCCTTCACCACCACCTGTTTGTGCGGCTGGACGATCTTGTCGTAGTCCAGCCACTGTACTGGCTCGATGGCAATTTCCGGTTCATCGTTCTCTTCGTCAATAGATTCCATTTCCTCTTGGGGGTGATCCCCAACCACGAACCGAACGGAAACAGATTGATTGAGGATACCGATCAATAATCGCTGCACTGTGCTCGCGAGGCGTGACTCCAGCCAGTCGCGCGCGTAAACATTGCGCGTGGAAACTATCATCACGCCATCTTCAAGCGACAGCGGTTCCGTATCGCGCACCCAGGTATCGAAGGAGGCGCGCGGCATGTCCAGTTGGAGTTGATTCAGTATGGATTGCCAGACCTGCTCTGGATTCATCGGCATCGCTCCCTGTGGCAAATAGAGCCGTTTTTGATTCCCCATCCTGCAAGACCTGCTTGCCGAGAAGCGCGTCTCCTGAGCCTTCCTGTGCGTTCGACGCGGGCGGCAGGGTAGGCGGAGAGGTGGGCGGAACGTAGGCGAGGCGCAGGCGGCGCGTCCACGTTGCCGCCCACGTTCTTTCGATTCGAGAAATGAACAAATGAGTTTCTGGCGGAATTCATTCCTCGCCTCCCTGCAGCAATGTCATGACGGTGACTTTTTCAACCGGCTCGAGTCTCAGCAGGCCGGCTTCGTGCGCCCGCAGTCCATATCGAAGGAGGGCAGATACCAGTTCCCCCACTGGCACGTTCAATCCTTCTTCAGAGGCTAATGCTGAAATCGTCCGTTTGAGATCGGGAGTGAAATTGCGCCAGGAGGTGATCACTCGCCAGGATGGTCCTGATGATTTACGTGCTTTGGGTTTTCCTTTCATTGGATAAACTCCTGAAATTTGAGATGAGGAATATAACGTCATGCGCATGCGGTATGGATTCGGGCGTGGGCGAAGATCCAGATCGCCTTCCTCGTATGCGCGCATTGCGTGTTCCAGAATGCGACTAGCGACCTCGCCTTGAGGCACGCACAATTCCGCCGCGATGGATTTCACCTTCATTACCAGTTTGGACTCCACGCCGCGATACACCACCTTGCAGTCCAGGTTTTCTTTTTCCCATTGCCGGCTGCGTTTGCGCGGCGACGCTACGCGTAAAGAGTCGTATATGCTGGGCGGATGAACCGCAGTTGTATTTGAGGTATCGAATGGATTCCGCCTCTTCGACATCCCGCCTCCCTAGAACTTCATCACCAGTTGGGTCAGCGCCTGGTATTCCTTGGCGGCGCGGCACAAGGGGTCCATTTCGAAGATGGTCTGTCCCTGCGCGGCACATTCCCGCAGAAGCGTCGCGCGATGGATGGGAGGCAAAACGCTGGTGTCGAAACGCTCGCGCAAATCCTCCATTGTTGCTTTGCTCTCGCGGGTTTGTTCGTCATAGAAGGTTGGCAGGATGCCCAGGAGATTCCCGCGCCAGTTTTTCTTCTCCTGCAAGATGCTCATCATGAGCAGAACTTTTGCAAGCCCATCCGCGGAAAGAAATTCGGTGGCTGTGGGAACGATCACGAGATCGGAAGCCCACACCGCTCGTTCTTGGATTCCGCCAACGCTGGGAGCAGTGTCAAAGATGATGTAATGCAATCCTCCCTTGAAGAAACGGCTAATCGAATTTCGGATGGCGGAGATGGGTTGGTCCTGCGCGTTAAGCACGGTTTGGGCTGCCATTATTTGCTGGTCGCCGGGCAAGAGATACAGCCCTTCCCGACCTGAGAAGCGCACCCACGACTGAACGAACGTCGTCTCCTGTGGGGTTGCGCCCATTGTGAGCAGATAGAAAGCGCCCGGTTCGGGGCTGCGTCCAAGCGCCGTGGCGCACTGACCTTGAGGGTCGAGATCGATTAGCAAGACACGTCTCCCTTTTTGTGAAAGGCCATGCGCAAGGGATACAGCGGTAGTGGTCTTTCCGACCCCGCCTTTTTGATTGGCAATACAAATTGTCTTTGTAGGCATGGATTACTCTTTCAATACGATCGAATTCAATACGACTATTTCTGTCATGGTTCAGAACAACAGAAAGAAACAGATCACGCCAATCAGGATGCTTCCGATGAAGATCGCGACGCCAATAGCCATTCCTGCAACCATGTCAAGACACTCCCTCCGCCGGGCTTGTTGGGCCGGAATCACATTGAGTGGAAGAATCTTTATCCTCGGTGGATTTGGGTTGGACCGGTTTTCCACCGCGGCTCAGGCGTTCCCGGCGCCAGCTCAAGATCAACTGGTACACCTGTCCAAGAATGCGCCGTTGTTCGGGCGTAAACACGACTTCGTTACGATCCTGCGCGGTCATGTGTACCTCCCGAATTAAGTTTTGATAGTTTTTTTGGGTCTGGTACATTGCCAGCCGGCTGATCCACAATCATCCCGAGGCGTTTGAGTTCGTTTCGGATGATCAATGCCGCTTGAGCCTTCACAGCGCGGTATTCCTGCTGGGCTAATCGCTGGAGCGCGTTCATTTCCGGCTCCAGCAGATAGATGACAACTCTTGCCATGTTCAACCTCTCTTGGGTTAAGATAAAAGAGCCACGCTCGGCGGCTCTTTTACATGGCGGGAGTCAAGAAATTCTCCGATTTGAAGTACGGGAATTCTACGGAAATTCCCATACACAAAATCTGGACGGAGTGAATCTCACAATTGAAAATTAACAGGTGGGATTTCCAGCCCAAATCAATAATGACCCCATATTTTGGATTCCTGACGGAGTCCCTCGACAATGATGTTGAGGAGCTTAATAGATTCTATGAGGAATCGTTTTCTTTATCTTTTCTAGGAAGACCGGTCCTTAGTTTTTTGACCAGGAAGAAGAATGCTACGATTCCGATCAAGAGTGGGAAAAACACCAAAGTGATGCCGACAAGAATGCCAATAAGGATTTCGATCAACATAACCTGACTGGTTGGCCTTAAGAACAGGATGGCAATTAATTTGAAGAAGGCTGTGTCGTCGTTTTTCTTTAGTAGGCCTTTTGAACGAGTAGGGTAAGACGGTTCTCAACGAGACGCCTTGAGGCAATTCGCCATTTGTCTGGCTTCGGTGCTGCCTCCCTCGTTGTTTTTTTGCTGGTGTTCGTCAAAATATAACCCAGGTTGCATTTCGCGTGTTTGGGATAAAGGTAAACGTTGTAATCTCCCCCGGCTAATTTGAATATCGCCTCCTGTACACAATCTTGATACTGTCGGCGATCCTCCTGACCTCTGTTTTATTCAGCATAAAAAAAGCCGCAGGATGTGCGGCTGTCAGAACAAGACTCTCCTCTTTGTCGCAATTTCTATCGAGGAGCCTTCTTTTGATCCATTTTTTTCCGGAGATCCTTCAGTATGATTTTTCGAATTTCATAAAACCTGCTATCGGAGATGCGCGGTGAGCCATCCGCATAGGTTCCGAATTCCTCAGCCAGAAATTCTGATAGTGTTATGGGATTACGCCACGTATCGCGCCCCTCCCATGCCAAAACCACCTTGGTCCAACGATCCAGCGAGTATGTCGGTGTCCTGCCTCGACGCATGGGTCTGTCAATAAGCGCCAGGACTTCCTCGGGGGATTGATTTTCCACTCCTATCACTGCCTGATGTTCGGATTGAAGGTCCTCATACCCCAGCCACGAAAGAAAATATCGCACCTGACGGAAAGTCTGATAGATCCTGCATGCCTCATACCTTCTCCGTCGAAGGAAGCGGTCCATGCTCAGACCAGTGCGCAAGCCCACCAGGATCAATATCAGGATAAAGATGGAAATGATGGCAACCGTGACTTCAGCCAGTTCCATCCCCAGGCTGTAATGAACTTTATGAAAAATCCAATTGATTGAAGCCACTAACATACCCCCGCAAAGTATCAATAGGAAAACCAGCACGACCCGAAAAAAGGGATGAATATGACTGCGTTTGGTTACATTTTCAGCCATAGAGCGGCAATTGTAAAAGAAAAAAACAAACTTTTTATGTGAAAATGCTTACAATTTCCTAACGATAATCATTAAAGTTATAATTGCCAATTGGAGAATTGATCAGATTATGGAAGATTGGTTGACGACCTATGAAGCGGCTCGCGTAAGCGGTTACAATCCGGATTACATTCGGCAGTTAATTCGCTCTCAGAAAGTGCGTGGCAGGAAATGGGGATTGTCCTGGCAGGTCAGCCGGCGTTCCCTTGAAGAATACGTGAAAAAAGTTGAGAAGCTGGGGGAACGGCGCGGGGCAAAACCCAAACCCGATTCCAAAAGACGATAGATTGATTACGGGGTAGCAGGAAACCAATTGACAACTCATTTTTGCATGGTATAATTATCGTATTAGTACGATAATTATACAGTTTGTAATGGGCCGTGAATGTGCGCGAACACATGCACGACCCTAACCCAACCCACCGGTATAGGCAGAGGGAAGGGCTGGTTTCATTATATCAGCCCATTATCGTCGCCCTTGGTGGGATTCCACTGGGGCGATTTCGTTTCTCATGCCGGGAGAGGATGGAACGCCCTCGATTCAATAGGAGTAGTCATGCTGCAAAGAACAATGGATCAAACCGACTCGCACACAAGGATCATTTCTACGTTGACGCGCTTGCGGCTGGAATGGCAGGAAGCGACAAATGGAGCAAGCCTGCTTGAAACTGATGGGAAGATTGGGCTTGTTCTGGCTGACCTGATCAACGGCTTTGGTTTGGATGTGAACGACCAGTGCCAGATTCTGGGAAATGATCTCTTCCTCGAATTGAAAGATTTTCTGTACGCGCCATAACAAAACGATTCAAATGTCAGCCGACCCGGCCGGCTGACACCCGCCGATCAGAATCGATCCATCATTAAGGAGAACTACAATGAGCCGACGAGCCGCCATATACGCCCGCGTATCCACGGATATGCAACGCGACAATTTTTCCATTCCATCCCAGATTGCTGAGTGTCTGAAGTATGCCAGGAAAAAGAATTATGCTTTGGTCGGTAATCAGTATATTGATCCGGAGACCGGCAAGGATGTTTCACCCGATTATCCTGAAGCCATTCCTGCCTATGTGGATGACTACACATCGCGCGAACTATCCCGCCCTAGTTTGGATGCCACGCTGTATTACCTCGAAACATATGGTTTCGATGTTTTGATCGTACACGCCTTGGACCGGTTGGCCAGGGATCCCTATATTCGACAGACATTGGAACGTGAATTCAGTAAGCGTGGCGCGCGCGTTGAGTTTGTCTTGGGCGCCTATGAAGAAACTCCAGAAGGGGAAGTACGCAAAGACTTGGATGCCACTTTTGCCAAGTGGGAAAACGCAAAGAGAGTCGAACGTTGTATGCGTGGCAAGAGAGCCAAAGCTGAAAGTGGAAGATGGGTAGCCGGGATTGTACCTCTGGGATATCAATCAGATCCTGATGCCAAAGGTGGACTGGCGATTATTCCTGAACAGGCAGAAATTGTACAAAGCATATTCCATATGTACACTGAGGAAAATCGCTCCATACGGGACATTGTCCGCATCCTTAATGAAGGGGAGTTTCGACCATACCGGGCTGGGCAGGAATGGGCCAAGTCAAGCATCCGGCGTATATTGACGAATACAGCATATATCGGACATTACTATTTCAACAAGCATAAACGCATGGGCACCAGACTAGAAAATAGGGATCGCGAAGATTGGATTCGCATTGAATGTGATCCCATAATTGATTTTGCAACGTTTGAAAAAGTGAAAAAACGCATGAAACACAACAAGGCTTATATGAGAAAACACCCATCTCGTACCTATCTGTTGAGCGGAATGGTGTTTTGTTCAAAATGCGATAAACCCTATCTTTCCCAAACCCAAAAGCCAAGCAAAAAACATCGCAGACCAAATGAAGCCCAATCCTATCGTCACCGTAAAATTGCCGGACATTGCATGAACAAGCAAATTTCAGCGCGTGTTCTCGAACCAGTGGTCTGGGAGAAAGTTCTTGGGATTCTGTTAAATCCGTTGGCGTTGCGGGAAGGATATGAACAGTCTCTACAACAACAAAGAGAGAATCAATCACGAAAAATAAGTCAAATTGAGACTCTGGATCGCGCCCTTGTCAAAGCCAAGGTGAAAAGGCAAAACTTGAACAACGCCTACTTGGACCCTGATATTGGGTTGTCGAAGACTGAATATTTGGATCAAAAACTCCAGATTGATGAGGAAATCAAGGCAATCGAAAATGATCTGGAAGTTTTGAGAAACGAAATTGCTGAAATTCCTGAGCCGGCGAGCGTGGAAGCGCTTGAGAACTTCGCTTCAGAAATTGTGGATGAGCTATTCGCCGAACAGGAAATTACCTTGGAGAAAAAACGTAAGTTATTTGAAATGATGCATCTCAAGGTTCTTCTCCACCCTGACGGAAACGTTGGAATTGATGGCTGGTTTAATGTGCCAGAACCTGCTGGTGGTTTATTGGACGCAACATCAGAACATTATGCCCGCCTGCCGCGGCGACCTCGAGGGCGCGCTTGACATGTTCCTGCCCTTTGATCTCGCTAAAATCTGTGGGGACAAACAACGGATCGAGTTCACCGCTCACAGCCTGATAAGGTTCGATTAAACGGCGACCCGCTAAATGGTCGTAAAGATCCGCAAGCGTTTTAACCGGGATGATTTCCAAATCTGGAATCAAAGCCGCTTCGGCCGCGTCGACCTCGGGAACGAACATCCGCTTGTATCCATTGGCGCGCGCGGCAGCAGCCATCGGTAAAACGCCGCGCGTGTGACGGACGATTCCATCCAGAGAGAGTTCGCCAATCACCAACGTATTTTCAATGGCCTGATGAGGAAGAAAGCCCGCCAACACGATGACGCCGAGCGCGATGGGCAGGTCATACGCGGGACCTTCTTTGCGAACGGAGGCTGGCGCGAGATTGACCACGATGCGATGACGCGGAAAATGCAAACCCGCGTTCTTGACCGCGGTTTGTACGCGTTCGCGGCTTTCTTGAACAGCGGCGTCGGGCAGACCGACGATGGTCATTCCGGGCAGGCCGTTGGTGTAATCCACTTCCACTTCGACAATCACACCATCCAGACCCACTACGGCACACGAATACACTCGCGCAAGCATGGCGAAAGTGTAGACGAGGTTGAAATAAAAGTCAAACAAATTTTCTGCCGGTTTGTTGACGTTTATTTCCGCAATCTTCCGGCTACAACAGAGCGGAACCTTTCGGCTCCGCTCTGTTGTCTTGGCTATCTCTTCGATTATCTATTTGCCAAACTTGAAGTTTGCCTGATGAATGGTTCCATCGTTCAACTTGACTGTCAACTGCCTGCAAGTGCCGGCCCATGCCTTGTCCGTCTTCCAGACATAAATATATGTGTCGGTCGTTGGGTCATAGGTCAAACTGCTAGAACCGGCAGTGATGGTTTCTTCAATGTCACCTTGCGGGGTATTTGAGTCGCAGGCGATTTGCTGAGAAGATGGATAGCCCGCCGCGAAGATGTCCAGCCCTTGATCGCCAGTCAAGCTGAATTTGACGGGGATCGCCTGACCAGCTTTCGCCGTGTTCAAAACCGGCAAGTTGCCAACCGGCGGGAAGAAACCGTTGAAATTGTAGACCACCTTGACGACCGCCGCATCCACTGCGGTGAGACCGCCATCATCGGTCACTTGGACCCTTACTGTGTAGGTTGCTGGTGCAGTCAGTAATGTAGCATCAAATATCACGCTCTGGCCGGACACCTCAAACGTGCCATCATTATCCAAATCCCAGGCATAGGTCAGCGGACCATTTTCGGGATCCGCGCCAACCGCGGTCAAAGTGGTGGAACCGCCTTCACCGACGGCATAAGGTCCGCCTGCGTCAACAGTCGGCGGATAATTTATGGTAAAGGTTGCGACAGTTGGGTCATGGTCGCTCGTGCCGCGCGCCACATCACCGGGGTAATCTGCTGCGAAATCACTATTGATATGCGCGGCATGGACCTGCTGAAGTTCTGCCAGCACGGGTTGATTGACGAACATCTGGTCGAGCGTCTGCGCCATGCCGACAAACACGTAACTGTACGCGGCCTCGGGTGATTGAGCCAATTCCACTTCCCACAAGTTTTTCAACGCGAGGCTTGGATCATAGAGCGAACCAAGTTGATCGCTTGATGAAGGCTGATCAATCGGGGCAAATGGATCATCGGGCCGCGGATAAACGTTCAAGTCTCCGCCGACGATGACGCGCGCGTCCGGTTTCGCCGCTTGAATGTAGGCGACGAGGGCCGCGTTGTATTTGGCTTGTTCCGTACGATGCGCCACACAGGTATTGGGTCCGCTCTTGAAGTGATTGTTGATTACATAAACATCGCGATAGTTGCCCGTGCCGATGTTCACGTTGTAGACACGGAAGAGGCCGATGTCGGGAGCGCGCGGGAAAACCCACGAGGTCTCGCAAGCCCCCGTTCCAGTGTAGACGGCGTTCAAGGTCTTTGGATTCGACACATCGCTGTCGTATGGCACAGGAGTGTAACTGCCAATCACAGGACTCATTCCCAGAACAGGGTCGCCGTCGGGAGGCAGGAGTTCCACGCGGTCGGTACGATACATGAATGAGGGGGCAATCCCGCGCAGGTCCGAACTGTCCCGGTCGAAAGCCGCATCATAATTCGGACCTCCGAGCGTCGCGATCTTGAGCGCGAGTTCCTGCAATACATCCGGCTTGCCATCCGCATTATCGGTCGTGCCGCAAGTCAACGCGCTACCGCTCACAGCGCATATATCCTGATTCTCAACTTCCTGAACCATGAGGATATCTGGACCATGAAGATCGTTGATGATCTGGGTTGCGATATCGGTTAGACGCGCTTGATATGCGGCGTCACTGGCTGGAACATAATCGTAGGGCGGATTGATGGCCGCCAGGAACGGATCCACTTTCGGACAACCCGAGTTGCCTGTAAAGTCGCAATTGGAGAAGGGATTATCGCGATAGTCGTAGAGGTTCTCCAGGTTGTAATCGGCGATGCTGTATTCAGCGCCGCGATCGAATGCTTGAGGAGGATGATTGGCCGATGGATCAACGCCCTCGCTCAGAACAGGTTGCGTGGTAATTTCGATCCGATATTTGCTGAAAGTGTAATTGAGGCCGCCGGAAGGCGAATTGGTCACGGTATCAAACGTGCGCGCCGGGTCAATCAAGGCTTGAGCGTTGCCTGCGGTCCCCTTAATGCCTAAACTTCCCATCAGGATGCGATAGCCGTTGCCATCCCAATTGGTCGGATCGTAATTGTCATCAAGCGGATGCGCATCTCGGAACGCGCGGCGCGTGTATGGATCAGCGCGCAGTGCAATCGCGCTATCCGGACTCGCCACCCAAATTTCGGCATCTGCGGGATTGAACACATTGCGCCCGCCGAGAACAATGCTGTTTTGCGGAACTTGCACGCGCATTCCCTGAAGCCGTTCCCAATAACGGTTCGCATCCGCGAGACCCGCTTGCGGGTCCGCCACGACCGGAGGAATTTCAGCCTCAACATCCACACCATTGCGCACAATAGATTTGACAGTAAGCGGACTCACCAACTCAGTCATATTGAAGAATTCGCTCACCTTACCGGAGAGCACAATCTCATCACCGACCGCGGGTGTATAAGGACCGCTCGGCCCGCTGATGGTGCTGGCCGTGCTCATGAACACGAAGAGTCCATCAGATGTGTTCGGGTTTCCATCGGCGGTTGCCGCGGTATTCTGGATATAAAAACCTTTATAAGTGTTTGACGAATTGCTGATCGCTTGCAAAGTCGTTTCATAAATCACGCCCTGAATCGTTACAGTCTGGCCCACATACGGCGATACGTGAGTAATGCCGTTGTCCGAATCAAGCACGGGGCCATTGACTGTGCCAATGGGCAGTGGCGGCGCGACCGTGGTGAAGCCCGCCGTGAAGTTAATGGTCATGTTATCAGGCGGATCAATCAAATCTTGATCCGCTATGTTTGCGGCGTAGACTGTCAGTGTACAGGCTTCACCCGGCACAAAGTCTGAGTTTGGATTCAACGTGAAGGATGTCGGCCCACCGCTGACGGTCGCGGTATGAGCGCCGCTGGTCGAGCAGGAAAGTCCAAACCAATTTCCCACCACATTGACCGTTTCGCTGAATGTGATTGTGATGTTGCTATTCAGCGGCACTTCCACCGCGCCATTGGCTGGAACTGTGCTGGCGACGTAAGGCGCGGCATCGGTTGGGCAGATATAAAGTGGCGAGGCGGTATTGCGCGGATTGGGAGGATTGCTAATAATGAAATCGGCTGAGTTGTTATCGGTATCCTGACATCCATTTTGCTGTCTGATCGCCGAGGTGCCATTAGCTGTTGCAGGTCCCGCCCCAGCGCCTTCAAAATAGTTGGCGCCGTCCCAGCCAATGAGGTCTACAATCGTTGCAAGCGCGGCGGGCGTACAAGGCGTCGAACTGCCATTGCAACCCAGCGGCGTCGTTGTATTAACCAAAGCGACTTTTCCGCCACCTGCCGCCATGTTGATGGGTGAACTGTCCGTCAGGTCAACCGCCGGCAGAGGCGACCCACAAGGACCGCCGCTACAACTCGTGCCCGGCGCTTCCTGAACCAGAAGATATTGACCGGGGGCCAGCGATCCGGATAGCGGCGTGATCAGTGTGCTCGAAGAACCAAACAAACCTGTGCCGGTTGCGCTGGTGTATTGCAAAGACCATCCGGTCAATGAAACTGCAGATGTTCCTCGATTAAACAACTCTATGTAATCGTTCGTGTAAGGCGCCCCGGAATTTCCTCCCCCGCCATAGACCTGACTGATGACCACCCCGCTTGAAACAGCTCGCGCCGGTAAACTGAACGCGGGCGCAAGACTCAGGATCAATGCCAAAATCAATGCTATCGAAAAAAGGTTAGGCCAATGTTTATTCATATGCATTCTCCTCGTAGTGGATTGAACATTCACAGCCATGGCCGAGAATATGGAAACCTGGAATTTTTCGCACCTCCTCTTCAATAGAAATTATGATTCCGTTTTTATATTCGGCATTGTTATTCTATGTTGACCTTCTTCATTCTATATAAAACCCAACAAAAATGCAAGCAGATGTATTGTGAATCAGACCATCCGTATCGTCTTGCCGGACCTCGCCGACTCAAGCAGAGCCAAAATCGTTGCGACATTACCGCGGCTATCATTCAAGCCGACGCGCGGCGGCCCGCCCTGCAAAATTGCATCACACATATCTTCCACTTCGCCCATGTAAAGCGGTTCCCCTTTGATTCGGATCGTCTCGGTCTTTTCGCGGCGCGTGAGAAAAATCTTTTCGTCCTTCCCGGGCTTGAACGGGACGGGAACATTCAATACGCCTTCTGTGCCAATGATTTCGATGTATGTCCTCAGCACAGATTTGAATCCACAGTCAAACTGCATGTGGATTCCATCCCGGAAGCGCATCTGCCCGACGAAGGACTCATCGATTCCCGTCGGACCCTCGACCTGCCAGCCAAACACTTCGAGCGGTTCCGCCCCCGCGATCATCCGCGCGTAACTAATGGGATAACATCCCACATCCCAAATGCTTCCTCCGCCCATTTCTTTTGTGAAGCGATAATTGCCTTCACGCGTTAACGTAAATGTGAAGCAACCTTTGATCAATTGAAGTTTGCCGAGTGCGCCGCTATCCACCAATTCTTTGACCTTCAACGTCTGTGGATGGTGACGATACATCAAGGCTTCTGCCACAATTTTGCCGCTCTCTTTGGAGGCCGCGATCATCGCGTCCACTTCGTCGAGAGTCAGAGCCAGCGGCTTCTCGCACAAAACATGTTTGCCCGCGCGCAGGGCGTTGACGGCCCATTCTGCATGCATGTGATTCGGCAATGGATTGTAGACGACATCAATTTCAGGATCGTTCAACAGCGCCTCATAACTTCCATACGCGCGCGGAATGTTCCATTCGCGCGCGTAGGCATCAGCGGAGGATTGTTCCCTCGAGGCCACGCCCAGCAAACGGGTCCGTTTGGAGGCGTTGAGCGGGGGGATCAAAGCGCGGTTAATGCGCGCCGTCGAAAGGAGTCCCCAATTGAGTATCTTATCCATCACATCTCCTTAATCAAAGAGACACGGAGAATGACTCCGTGTCTCCAAATAAGTCTTCAATGGTTCATCCTTTGAGCGCGCCGGCCATCAAGCCGCGCAGGAAGAAGCGCCCCAGGAAAATGTAAACCAACAATGTTGGAAGCGCGGCCAGCAACGTGGCGGCCATCAACACATTCCATTGCACAAGCTGACTGCCCGCCAGATTATTCAACGCCACCGTGACAGGCCAGTGAGACTGATTGGTGAGGATGATCGCGAACAGAAATTCATTCCAGGCTTGCGTAAATTGCCATATGATGACCACGGCAAAACTCGGGGCGGAGAGCGGAAAAATGATGTAACGATAGAGTCCCAACAGGCTGGCCCCGTCAATGCGCCCCGCCTCGAGGATTTCCGTTCCAATGCCTGCATAATAATTGCGAAAGATCAGGGTTGTGATTGGGATACCGTAAATGATGTGCACCAACACCAGGCCCGGAATATCTCCGTACAGTTTGATGAACTGCATGAATCTCACCAGCGGAATCAGAATGCTTTGGTAGGGAATGAACATTCCGAACAGCACCAAACTGAAGATCAAATTCGAGCCGCGAAACTTCCATTTGGAAAGCAGATAACCGTTCAGCGAGCCGAGTAGAGAAGAGAGAATGGCCTCGGGAATCACCATGACAAGACTATTGGTCAAGTTCGGCGCGAGTTGTTTATAACCGGCTATAAAATTATCAAAGTGAATTCCGTTTTCAGGCAGATTCCACATCGTCTTCAAGTCCACTTCGTTTAGAGGCTTGATGCCGGTCAGCAACATCATGTAAATGGGCAGAAGAAAAACAATCGCGAATGCGATCAAGATTATATAGAACAAAGTATTGAGCAGAATGCGGCGGTTCACAGTTCCGCCTCCGTGCGCATACTGTAGATCAAATAAGGAACGACCAAAATCGCAACGCTGATCAGCATCAACACCCCGATTGCCGCACCTTGAGCGTAATTGGTCCCGTCGAACGTTGTGTTCCACATGTAGATGCCCGGGACGTCGAGGCGCAGGTCCTTTCGACCAATTGCCACGATCAAGTCAAAAATTTTGAGAGACATGTGACCCAGGATGATCACCGCGCTCAATGTCACCGGCTGAAGCAGGGGCAGGATGATGTAGCGATAGATTTGGAATTCGCTCGCTCCGTCCACACGCGCGGCCTCACGGATTTCTTCCGAAATACTGCGCAGGCCGCCAAGATACAGCGCCATGGTGAAACCGGAAAGTTGCCACACTGCCGGAATCACAGTGAAGGCCATGCCCCATGGCGGAGGCGTTGTCTGCCACAGGCTGATCAAAAAGTCGAGATGCAACATTTTAAAAATCAAATTGATTCCGGTGATGCGATCCCCGGTTGCCGGGTTCATCAACCATCCCCAAACCACACCCGAGGCAATGAACGAAATGGACATTGGAAACAGGAAAATCCCGCGAAAGAGCGCCTCCCCTTTCAAACGCTGGTCGAGCAGGATGGCAAGCCCCAATCCAATGATGAGACAGCCTGCAATGAAGCCGACTGTGAACACACCAGTGTTCCGCACATCAATCAAGAAGCGAGGATCATGAAACAGATCGGTGTATTGTTGTAGCCCTACCCACGTATAATCTGGTAGGAGTCCTTTCCATTTGCTCAATGAGACGCGAATAGACCAGGCGATGAATCCATAAACGAAAATGGCGACTGCTACAATAGACGGAAGAAGCAAAGCCACGGAAAGATATGTCTCGTTCTTGAACATTCCCACAATCACAAGGATCCCTGAATAAAAGAGCAATCCTCCCAGCAAAAGCCCGATGGAGGTGAAATTCTTTCCTGCGATGTCAAGCTCTGTGCCATTGAGGATGAAAATGGATACGATGCCCACAGCCATCAAGGCCAGCGCCAAAGTAAGTTGCGATCTGTTCAAAACAAAGCCCTGGGACATCGAATTTTTACCTCAATTTCCAAAAAGAAATCAATTTCAATCTTAGTGGCCGAGGGCGCAACTGTCAAGTTTAGGAGACGACAATTGCAACATCTCAAAGGCGAAATGGGCGGCTCTAAAGAGCCGCCCATTTTTACGGCAGTTTCTTATTCTACTTGCATGCGCCATCCGACTTGCAGGCCGCGGCGAGAGCGGCTTGGAAATCAGCGACTTTGGTTGGATCAGCAAGGAAGAGTCCCAAGGCTGTATCAATCTTGGCCTTCCAGGCATCATTCGCAACCACACCGTGTGTAAGACTTCCGACCACCGTATCGGTGCTCCAGTCTTTCATCGCGGATTGCAGATATTCATTGAAGAGTTTGGGGTCGCAGTCCGTGCGGGCGCAGATCGAACCCTTGACCGGATTGAACGCTTCCTGACCCTCCTTCGAAGCGGCCACCGTTAACCAGGCATTGGTCGCGTCTGGGTGCTTGGCGTTGGCCGGCAGGACGAAGCTATCGGAGAGGAAGACAAAGACGCCCTTCGTGCCGGGAGTCGGCGCCCAATCGAAATCAGTATGAGCTTTCAGTCCCAGTCCATCAGGCGGCTGATTCTCAAGATAACCATCAGCCCAGTCACCCATAATATTGAAAGCGGCATCGCCATCGGTGACCAGCTTGGTGGCAGGTTGCCAGTCGGTCAGGCTGGCGTGATCGCTGTTGGTATAGGAAAGCGCCTTGGCATAGTTATCCAGCGCTTTGGTCACATCAGCACTGGTCCAGTCGGCGCCAGGTTGCCAGAGCTTGCTCCAACCATCCGCGCCAAGGGTGCCAATCATAACGTTCTCAAGCAGGTGCATGGCAGTCCACTGGGGGCCGAGGGCCAGGCAGGTCTTTCCTGCGGCTTTGATCTTTTCACAAGCGGCGAAGAACTCATCCCAGGTTGTTGGGACCGCAGTCACACCCGCCTCTTGCAAGACCTTTGGGTTGTACCACATCACGTTCGAGCGATGGATATTGACTGGCACGCTGTAAGGATGTCCGTCCTGCGAGATAAGCGGGAGCAGAGTCTTGGGCAAAACATTGCCAAAGCCGGTTGACTTGAAGAAGTCATCCAATGGGGCAACCTGATGAGCCGCCACATACGTACCAATGATTTCCTGACCCGCGTGGGCCTGCCAGGAATCAGGCGGATCGCCAGCCGAAAGGCGGGTAGCCAACACCGCGCGAGCATTGGTACCCGAACCGCCAGCAACCGCCGCGTTCACAAATTTGATGCTCGGATATTTGGCTTCAAAAACCTTTTGCATTGCCGCGAGGCCGGCGGCCTCGCCGCCACCCACCCACCAGGAGAAAATTTCTACCTGAGTACTGGTAGGGGCCGGAGTAGCCTTCGGGCCGCACGCAGAAAGCACTGTGGCGGCCACAAGGAGTACAGCTAACAGGCTGTACAGGTTTTTCTTAGACATGGTGTTCTTCTCCTTTTTAGTTGGTTAAACAGTAGCGCATGTATCGAAACATTCACAAGTACCGGTATTTCGTATCACCTCCTTTCAACAAGTGTCGGATTGGCAAGCACATCATCAACGACAATCGCGGCCGCGCCGATCAGGCTTGCATCGCGACCAAAGGCTGAAAGACCTACTTCTACCTCCTGAACGATCTCGGGCAGAGAATGTTTGCTGACCGTTTGCTTGAGAGAAGGCAGAAGATAATCACCTGCCACACTCAACGGTCCGCCCATAATCACTTTTTCCGGATTGAAGATGTTGACCAATCCTGCAAAACCGCGTCCCATCGCGGCGCCGGCCTCGGCAAAGGAGTCAATGGCTTCCTGGTCGCCTGAGTCCGCGGCCAGTTTAATGAGAGAAATGGAAAGCGGAGCGTTCTGTTCCGCCATCAAGGCCGGGATGACGCTGCTCCGCTTCACTTCCAAACGCGCATGAACGCGTTGAATGATCGAGTATTGATTTGCATAGGTCTCCCAACAACCGCGGTTCCCGCAATGACATGGTGTAAGCAGGGAGTCTGCCATTGCAAACGGCGAATGCCCGATCTCACCCGCGTAGCCATTCTTGCCGCGATACAACTGTCCGTTGAGAAACAACCCTCCTCCCAAACCGATACCCGCGAACACAAAGATGAAGTCTTTAAGTCGGCGGGCGGTCCCAAATAAATGCTCGGCAACCGCGGCGGCATTTGCATCGTTCTCAACAAAGACTTTCAGTCCTGTAGGCTCTGAAAAAATTTTTCGCAGAGGAATATTATGCCAATGCAGGTTCGGGGCAAAGATCAAAACCCCATCGTTCAAGTCAACCGTTCCCGGCGTGGCGAGACCGAGGCCAAGGATCGGCAGGTTGACATCACGGCAAGCAACGAGGGCTTCCTGGACAAGCGCCAGAGTTTGATCCAGCGTTTTCTCCTGCGCCGCGGCCGGGTCCGCGCCAACTTGTTTGCGCCAGAGAATACTGCCCATGAAGTCGGTCACTACAGCCGCAACGAAATCAACGCCCAATTCAACTCCCACAATACAACCGGCCTTGGGGTTGATCTCGATCAAGGTGGCTGGTCTGCCAGTGCCTGCTGAATTGATACCGGTCTCATGGATTAGTTGGCGATCCAGCAAATCCTCCACTAGGCTTGAGATTGTGGATTTATTAAGCCCAGTTTTGGTGGCCAGTTGGGCGCGTGACAATGGAGCCTCGTTGAAAATCAAGCGAAGCACAGACGATAAGTTCATCTCGCGAACAAAGGCCTGATCGGCTGTATTTTTGGATTCCATCGTGGGTTAGTATGTTGTGGCAACCAACTAATTACATTATATGGAACTGGAAAAATTTGTCAATCACCTAAAAATATTTCCTTTTGGGGGCTCAAAGTAGATATAATCTGCTCATGCACCGCATGCCTCCCCTCATCCGCTGGACAAAGTCTTCGACCATTTTGCTCAGCGGATTTTTTCTTGTCATTTTTCTCATTATTTACATCTGGTGGCCGCTGGCCGAAGAATATCTGGCGTACGTGGATTGGCGCGGTTCATGGTGGCTCTATATGGACTGGCTGTTAATCGGCATCTTCCTGTTCATGTCGGTGACTATCGTGGCCCGTGCCGATCTTCGAAGCGATGGGCTGACCGTTCTGGTCGCGACTGTGGGCGGACTCGTGATCGAGGCCTGGGGCACCCAAACCAATCTTTGGCGCTACTACACTGCCGAGCGTCCGCCGCTGTGGATTGTTCCAGCCTGGCCGATCGCGACGTTGTCCATTGACCGCATCACGCGCGTACTTGGTTTTATTCTGCCAAAAGAAAATCGGCGAATCTACCAAATCCTTTATTGGCTGACCTTCACGCTATTCTTTGCATTGATGCTGATCTTCGTTGCGCCTACATTTGACAAGTCATATACAATTTTGGCTGTTTTGTTCTGTGCGCTTCTCATCTTAACGCCCACCGATTATCGCCAAACCTTCCTTATATTTGTCGCAGGAACAGGGCTTGGATATTTCCTCGAATTCTGGGGAACGACACGCGAATGCTGGACCTACTACACCAATCAGACTCCGCCGTTGTTCGCAGTGCTGGCGCACGGACTAGCCGCGGTGGCGTTTTGGCGGACAGGGCTGGTGTTGAAAATGCTTGGAACGAGATTCGGCCTGTTTAGACCTCAGCCGGTTCCGGCGGAGAAAGAAGCGTAGTTCGGAATCGCTTTTCTTCGTCCGCATGATCTTTGTCACAGTTTCGTCCATTTTACTCATTTTAGTCTTGACTGAAATAACTGAACGGGGGTAAAACCAGCGCTCGGAGTTAGCCATGAAAAACACCGATCCTCCCCACCGAAACAAATTCAAGAAGCCCAGCCCGGAATTGACGCACTTCATTGAAAACATGGGAAGGTACTTCGAGAGTTTTGGCATCCCGCGCATCGGCGGACGAATTCTAGGCGTGTTACTGATCGCTCACGAACCGCTTTCGGCAGAAGAGATTGCATCAATCCTCAAAGTCAGTCGAGGGAGTCTATCCACCAATTTTCGCCTCTTGCTTACAAGCGCGTTGGCAGAAAAGGTTACATTCCCCGGCGACCGAACTACTTACTACGCCTTTCCCGCCGCGGCCTGGGAGAAAGCAATGGTGGTCGAACTCGAAGGCATCGCTTTCTTGAAAAAGCTTGCCCAACAGGGCTTGACTGCCCTGCCGTTCGGCGACCCTGCACGCAATCGTCTCGAAAAAACAATTGAGTGGACCGACTTGATTCATAATGTATATCAAGACGCGCTGACCCAATGGCGCGCGAGACAATAATCTGCTCATAGTTAGCCGAGCGAGAAATTTAATTTTTCACTCAAGAATCGATGAGCAGATGTTCAGGAGTAAAGGAGTTTAGAAATGCAACTCTATCTGCGCCTTGCATGGCGCAATATCTGGCGGCATCGCCGCCGAACCGTGATCATCATGCTGGCCATGGGATTCAGCCTGGCCCTGATGATGATGTATGACGGCCTCATTGACGGATTTAATCAGGCCATTTACGGTAATGCCATTCGCGTGCTGGGCGGCAATATCCAGATCCACGCGGCCGGTTATCGCGAGAAAATTGACAGTAACCCGCTCCTGCCTCTGGCAGATGAATCCGCTGTCATCCAGGCCGCCTTGGCCCAGCCGAACGTGCTGGCCGCCACCCCGCGCATCATCACCGGCGGATTGGCCACCAGCCCGGAGGGCGCATTTTCAATCAGCATCATAGGCATTGACCCGGATGCAGAGAAACCCGTCAGCCTGATCGCGAATCACATCAGCGCTGGAAATTGGCTTTCAGCCAGTGATCAGGATTCGATTCTGGTCGGTAAAGCGCTGGCGGATGCCATGGAAATTCAAGTCGGCGACCGCATTACTGTGGTCGGCAGTGACATCCACAAACAGAATCGCCAGCGCACGATGACCGTGATCGGTATTTACAATATCGGCATTGCTACAACCGAAAAGAGCACCGCCTATATTTCATTGGCCGAGGCACAAAGTCTCTATGGACTGCCGGACCAGGCTACGGAAGTTGATCTCACGCTGAAGAAACTTGGTGAGGAACCAAGTGTCATCGCCGCGCTGTCCCCGGCCCTGCCCGGCTACGAGATCGAATCCTGGGATAAGAATTTCCCGGATCTCAAGAATGCAATAGATCGCAAAGGCGCGGTGATGAACGTATTTGGAATAATCATCATCGCGATTGCAGGCATCGGCATTTTGAATCTGCTGTTAATGGCCGTTTACGAACGGACCCGCGAGATTGGCCTGCTCGGCGCGATGGGACTCAAACCGCGACAGATCGCCACCTTGTTCATTCTGGAAGGCGCGATGATCGGCGTGGTCGGTGTACTGGCCGGCATCGCAATCGGTCTGGTGTTAAATGGAAGCCTGGGAGTCGTGGGTTTGGATTACAGCCAGTTCTCCTCGATCTCCGACTACATGGCGCTGGTCACCACGCGCATCTATCCCACGCTGGGACTGAACAATCTACTTTCACGCGCCCTGACCGTCATCATCATTTCCACGCTGGCCGCCTGGATTCCCGCCAACGAAGCATCTCGGCGCGAACCAGCCGAAGCATTGCATTACGTCTAGGAGGCTGGAATGATACAAATCTTCAAAATGGCCTTCCGCGATCTGGGACGCAACCGACGCCGCACAATTCTCTCCTCCCTGGCGGTCGCCGTCGGCGTGAGTTTATTGCTATTGATGGCCGCAACCGTTGCAGGCGAGATTCGCGGCGCTCTGGAAAACTCACTCAAGATTCAAAGCGGACACTTGCAAATTCGCGCCGCGACCTATGAGGAGAACAAAGTCAGCCTGAAGTGGGAGAATTTGATTCAAAACCCCGATCAAATTGCGGCGCAGGTGACCTCCCTCCCACAAGTGGCACTAGCCACGCCGCGACTTTTTGCCAGCGGCATCATCACGCGCGGCGACAATTCGCGAGGCGTGCAAGTCATCGGCATTGATCCGGCTTCGGACGCGAATCAGCCATTTCGTCAAGGCTTGATCGCTGGAGAATTTATCAGCGCAGACGACCGCGAAGGAATCGTGATCGGCAAACCGCTGGCCGACAAATTCAAACTAAACACCGGGGACCAGGTCAATCTATTAATGAATACATCGAACGGCTCCGTGAATGAGCAGAACTTCATCGTCCGCGGGATTTACACCACCAATAACTTTCTGTATGACGAAGGCACGATCTTCATGCCGCTGGCCAAGGCACAGACCATCACTGACACCGAGAATCATGCCAGCACCATCTTTGTACTGCTGAAAGACCGCGACCAATCCGACGCGGTGGCTGCCGCCTTGCAATCCTCCGGCTACAAGATCGAGACATGGCAGACGATGAACGCGCTGGTCGTGGAGTTCAATAAGTTCGCCAGCGCATACATGGTTGTTTTGTATCTGATCGTGCTCGCCATAACGGCTACCGTTGTGACCAACACATTGGTCATGGCGGTCTTTGAGCGCACGCGCGAAATCGGGATTTTGTCCGCCATCGGGATGAAGGGCGGCCGCATCATGGCTCAATTCCTGGCCGAAGCGTTTCTCATCGCCACAGGCGGCGTGATCGGCGGATTGATCCTCGGCGGCCTGTTCGTAGCCTATGCAGAGAAGTACGGTTTCCCCATCGGAAACGTTGGCGTCACAGGCATCATGATCGGCGACACGATCTACGCTCATCTCAATCCCCAGGACGCGGTCACACTAACCATCACGACCTATGTCATTACCCTGATTGCCTCGCTCTATCCCGCCTTGATGGCGGCGCGCATGGAGCCGGTCGAAGCTTTACATGGAATTGGAGACTAAAATGGAAGTTACAAAAGTTATCAACGCAACACGCACGTTCAAGATCGGCGAGGTGGAAACCAAAGCCCTGCGCGGTGTGGACTTAACCATCGAGAGCGGAGAATTCACGGCTTTGGTCGGGCCATCGGGATCGGGCAAGACGACTCTCCTGCAATTGATCGGCCTGCTCGATCAGCCGACGAGCGGAAGCGTCTTCATCAATGGAAAAGATGCCACCCGCCTCAATCGGGACCAGCGGGCGGATCTGCGCAAAGGAACCATTGGATTCATCTTTCAGTTCTTCGCGCTCATCCCCACGCTGACGGCATACGAAAACGTCGAACTGCCTCTTCTGCTCAACGGCATGAAACCTGCTGAGCGCAAAGCGCGCGTAAATGAAATGCTCGAGGCGGTTGGCCTCAGCGACCGCGCCCATCACCGCCCCGATCAACTCAGCGGCGGACAACAACAACGCGTGGCCGTTGCGCGCGCACTGTCCATCAGACCCAGCATGATTCTGGCCGACGAACCCACTGCGAATCTCGACACCGAGAACGGCAAGCAGGTGATGGAGATCATGCAGAAACTCAACAAGGAGACCGGCGTGACCTTTGTCTTCGCCACACACGATCCCCGCGTGATCAAATATGCAAATCGAGTCGTCACCCTGCGCGATGGAATGATCGTGGAAAACGGCAACTCAGCCAAGGCATGAGGCTGGAATGAAGACAATACTTCTCATCGTACTGACAATCTTCACACTGACAATGACCGCTTGCGGCTCGGTCTCAACTCCCACAGCCATTCCCACGGTCGTGCTGAACCCGCAACCGGCCTCCGCCTTGAGCGGCGGAGTCTCGGCCTCAGGCGAAGTCATCCCAGCACAACATATCGAAATGGCCTTCACTCTCCTCGGACGCATCCAAACCGTGAACGTCAAAGTGGGCGATGCAGTGAAATCCGGCGACGCGCTCCTCGCGCTCGACACGACTGCATTGACCGCCGAAGTCACGCGCGCAGAGGGCAACCTCAAAGCCGCGCAAGCCAACCTCGATCTGCTCACGCGTCAGGGCGAGGTCCGCGAGCGTCGCGAGGCCGCGCAGGGACAAGTGCAGGCCGCACAAGGCGCGCTCGACTCGGCCAAAGCCGCGCTGGCACAGGCCACCCTCGTTGCTCCATTTGACGGAACAGTTACCGCGCTCAACGTGACGGCAGGCGATACAGCCACGCCGGGACAAGTTGTGCTCGTGCTGGCCGATTTGAATCATCTGCAAATCGAAACCACCGACCTGAGCGAACGCGACATCGTGAATGTGAAAATTGGCCAGGGCGTAAAGGTGAACATCAAAGCCTTGAACCAGACTTTTGATGGCAAGGTCATTGCCATTTCACCGATGGCCGATAAAGTTGGCGGAGACGTCGTTTATAAAGTCACCATTGAATTGGATTCCCAGCCTCAAGGTTTGTTGTGGGGCATGAGCGTGGATGTGGAGATACAAACAAAATAACAACAGGCAATAACGATCACGCCCGAGCACAAAAGTGTTCGGGCGTTTGATTCTAATTTGACGTAAAATACAAACAATCCAATCATCCAAAGGAAAACTTCATGCCCCTCCCAACCAAAATCGTCGTCATCGGCGCGGGAAGCGCTTCGTTCGGCGAGAACACCCTCTCGGCCATTCTGCGCTCGAAGAAATTGCGCGGCTCATCGCTGGCGCTGGTGGATCGAAACGCTCAAAGCCTCGACATCGTCCATCGTCTGGCGAACCGCCTCAACGCGGAGTGGGAGGCGGGGTTTCACGTCAGCGCGCATACGCATCATAAAGAAGCATTGGAGGGCGCGCAGTTTGTCGTCTCATCCATTGAAGTCGGCGCGCGCGAGGGCTTGTGGCGAAAAGATTTCGAAATCCCGATCAAGTATGGCGTGCGTCAGCCGTACGCGGAGAACGGCGGCCCCGGCGGTTTCGCGCACGCGGCGCGCAACATTGGCCCGGTGATGGAAATCGCGCATGACATGGAAGAGATTTGCCCCGACGCGTGGTTCGTCAACTTCACCAATCCAATGATTCGCATCTGCGATGCGGTCAATCGTCACAGCAAAATCAAGGCAGTGGGTTTGTGTCATCAAATTTTTATCGGCTACACCATGGTCGGCGTGGCGCTCGCAAAAGAGTATGGCATCCAAGTGCCGCCCGAACTCACCGGCATGCACGCCGCGGTGGATCAGGCCGCCGCGCAGGAACAGATCAAGAAGCAGGCCGTGCCGCTCTTCGATATTCGCGCCGCGGGATTGAATCACTTCAGTTGGATTCTTTCCATCCGCGACCGGAAAACGGGCGATGATCTTTATCCGCTCTTACGCCAACGCTTCCTTGAATTGGACCCGAAATTTGAGCCGCTCACGAGGGACATTTTCTCCGCCTTTGGTTTGTTCCCTGTCCCCGGCGATACACATTTGTGTGAATATCTGCCGTGGGTGTCCGATCCGCAAACCAGGCCGTGGGAAAAGTATGACATCAAACTTTACGATTGGGATTTGTTTGCCGCGGTGCGCGAGTTCGAATTGGATCGTTTGAACGAAATGGCGAATGGCAACATGGTCATCGAGAGTTTACTCGATACCGATTCCGAAGGCGCGCTCGAAATGATCGAGAACATCGCCGCGGCGGGCATACATTATCATCTCGCGGCGAATTTACCCAACGAAGGACAAATCTCTAACTTGCCGCTCGGCGCGACAGTCGAAACGCCGATCATGGTGGATGGCGCGGGAGTGCACCCGGTGCACGTCGGCGCGTTGCCTGATCCCATCGCGGAACTCTGCCGCCGCGAGATAACCGTCGCTCAATTATGTGTAGACGCGGCAGTCGAAGGAAATCGCGAGAAGGCTTTGCAATGTCTTCTGCTCGATCCGGTCATCACGGATATTGATGCGGCAAGAAAAATTTTAGATGATTATCTGATCAGTTACAAAGAATATCTGCCGCAGTTTTGGAAATAGCGATGCTGTTGCCCTGAGCGAACGCACTAAGACGAAGTGGAAGTCGAAGGGCCTTACGAACTGAGATGTTTCGCTCGACATGACAGAACATGTGGAGGAAAGTTATGAAATCAAACCCCGTTCTCAAGAAACTGGGTTTCTCAGAAGAAGATCGCCTGCTCATCGTCCACGCGGATGACATTGGCATGTGCCAGGCCAACGTTCAGGCTTATCAGGATTTGTGGGAGTTCGGCACGATCACATCCGGCTCAGTGATGGTTCCCTGTCCGTGGTTTCCTGCCGCGGTGGAAATGCAAAAGAAGAATCCAAAAATGGACTTGGGTGTGCATCTCGTCCTCACCAGCGAATGGGAATTCTATCGCTGGCGTCCCATCTCGACAGCGGAGGCAGGATCAGGCTTGATGGATAAACAAGGCTATTTTCCGCGCACCGATGCCGAGGTCCAGGAAGGAGGCGACCCGGACTCCGCGTTAGTCGAATTGAGAGCACAAGTCAAACGTGCCTTGGATTTCGGTCTGGATGTCACACATCTTGATACGCACATGGGCGCGATCGCGCATGTAAAATTCATTCCCGCTTATTTGCAATTGATCAATGAATATCAAGTCCCGCCGCTGATTCCGCGCGGCGATGCCGATTTATATAAAAGACTCGGCATGGACGAAGTAACCGCTGAATTTTTAGTTATGCTCACGGCTCAACTCGAAGAACAGGGCACGATGCTGGTAGATTACGCGACCGGCCTCGATCTAAATATCCCCGAAGATAACGTTGGACAAGTAAAGAAGTTATTGGCCGATGCACCCGCCGGGGTTACTCACTTTATCATTCATCCATCCATTGATTCGCCCGAGTCGCGCGCCATATCTCCTGACTGGCGCGGACGCCTTGCAAACTATCAGACTTTCATGACTCAAGAAATCAAAAACTTTATAAAAAATGAGGGCTTTCATCTCATTGGCTATCGTCAGATCAGAGAAGCAATGAGAAGCTGAAAAGAAATCGTAAGATTGTTGACTCGATCTTTACACAACGATCGAGTCAATCTTTTTATAGCAGAGCCAATCTCACTTTGGACTAAATTATTTGCTGACATCACGTTGAATCAAAATTTTATGGCGGTCAATAACCCGAATCGCGCTGATTCAACCGACCTTAAAGTTTGCAAAATTGATGCCCAAATACAGGTTAAAAACCTTGTATATTTCCATATATGGCGGTAATATAACGATGATGGTGAAAAAAATAATGATCGCGTGTGCAGTTGATCGTTCATCATCAATATAAAAAAGAAAAAGTTGATCAACAACAAACAAAGAGAGAACGAAATGTACATTTGCGTTTTGAGTAGTTTGCCTGATGTAAATGATCCGAACGATCCGCCGTATGATCCCTCGCCTCATCTCGAAGGCAGGAAGTGGCGGCATCATGTGATTCAAAAACATGATGTGGAGGGTCAGATCCAATCATTGATGGATGATGGCGTGGATGTGTTCATCAATCTCTGCGATGGCACACCCGATGAACCCGTCTCAGGCATTCAACTCGTAAAGGTTTTGGAAAAATTCGGCGCGGCGTTCACGGGCGCGGATTCTACGTGCTTTGATCCCACCCGTCAGGAAATGAAACGCGCCGCGGCGCGCGTCGGAGTTCCCACTCCTGCATCAACATTCGCCAAATCCATGGCAGATGTCGAACGCGCCGCGCGCACTCTGCGCTTCCCGATGCTGGTCAAGCCGCCGCACGGCTATGCCAGTTACGGCATTCGCAAAGAATCGCGCGTCACGAACGTTGACGATCTCAAAACGCAGGCCGCCATTACGATGAAGAGCGAGGGCCGTGCCCTCATTGAAGAATTCATTGAGGGACGCGAGTTCACCTGTCTGGTTGCTGAAAACCCGGATGATCCTGCTCATCCCCTTTCATTTAAGCCGGTGGAGTTTGTCTTTCCGGAAGGCGAGTCTTTCAAGCATTACAATATGAAATGGGTTGAATACGAAAAGATGAGCGTCAAGGTCGTGGATAACCCGGATTATGAGCGTCGCCTGCGGGAATACACCGTCAAAGTTTTCCAAGCCATCAAAGGCAGTGGATACGCGCGCTGTGATTACCGCCTCGGCCATGACGGCGAAATCTACATGCTCGAGATCAACCCCAATTGCGGTATCTTCTATCCGCCCTCCGAGCCTGGCTCTGCTGACTTTTCATTGATGAATGATCCCATCGGCCATCAGGGTTTCATGGATCTCATCATCCGCTCTGGTTTGAAGCGGCAGGCCGAGGTTCTGCGCGTGGCGCCGTCCATTGTCAGCAAGCGCGAGATGCTCAAGCAGGAAGTCGTAAAGCCTCAGGCGAAACGCTCGACCATTAAACGAGAGCCGGCCAAACGTCCCGCGTGACGCGGTTTTCCATCAAACATTAAATCCCAAAGTGCAGCACTTTGGGATTTTTTTATTGAAATCCATTCCGGCTTTTTGGAAAGAGGCAGTACAATAGGAACACTGCGCGCACGAGGTCAATCGCATCATACCGGACCTTGAAGCGGCATGTCACCCAAAGTGCTTTCATCGTCGGGAAATTTTTTCGACCAATCAGAAAAGGAGATCATATGTCGTTTCCACAAATCCTGGAGGTCGTCGTCGGCCTCATTCTCGTTTATTACATTATGGGTTCCATTGTTTCCACGATCAGTCAGGTGGTCATGGAATCATTGGAGACGCGCGGCGTCGCGCTGGAAAAATATCTGAAGAAAATCGCCGGCGACAAAACCGTGGACCTGACCAACATGCCGCAAATCAAAGCGCTCAAGCCGATACGCTATGCCAATTGGTGGAATGTGTTTGGCGCCCGCGAAGAAAAAATGGTTGAAAAAATACCTACGGCCACGTTGGTGGACGGTTTCTTCGATCTGGCCGGGCTGACCGGCGCAAAAGACCTCAATGCCGAAGAATTGACCAGCCTAATCAACAAACTTCCCGATTCCGAAGGCAAGCAGGCCATGTTGAATTGGATCAATCAGGGCGTCACGAACATTAATCAGTTGAAATCGCGAACTCACGCGTATTTTTCGGGGTTGATGGACCAAGCCGCGGCGACGTTCAAGGCTAATGCCCGCGCCTTTGTGATCGTGTTCTCCGTCATCCTGACATTATTACTTGGCACCGATTCGATCCAACTGGCAAATGATCTATGGGCCGACGCGGGATTGCGCGCTGTCGCTCAGGCTCAGGCGGCGGCAGTCGCGCAACAATCGGGGGCCGCGCCGGATTTGAGCACATTGTTCAATCAACTCGGTTCTTTGTCCATTCGAATCGGCTGGTGGAACACTCAAACGCTTCCCCCTGGAGCTACGCCGCTGGAGATGGCGAAGTATGGCTTGTTGAAGTTAACGGGGCTGGCGATCACAGCCGCGGCGGTCTCGCAGGGATCATCATTCTGGTATGACATCTTGAAGAAAATAACCGGTTCAGGTTCCTCGTCCAAAAGTGCTTCCAGCGATAGCGGCGGCGAATCACAGGGTTAATCGAAGAAAACTCCGAGTTCAAATGAACTCGGGGTTTTTATTCTGCCTGCCATCGTGCAAACACGGCCTGTGATAAGAGCCGTCCCGCGGATTTTTCGCGGGTCACCAATTCTCCACTCTCCACTTTGCCCTTATATTTTTTCATGATCTCTTGCAAAGTCTGACCCACGTGAATGGCCGAGGCTTTCACTGCATAGACCGTAACAATCATAAACAACGGTTTATCGCTTAATACCGCGCGACAGGATTCAAGCAAATCAGGCAGGGACTTGTACACTTCCCACACTTCGCCCTTCGGGCCGCGCCCAAACTTCGGCGGGTCGAGAATAATCCCATCATATTTTGCGCCGCGCCGCGCCTCGCGCTGGACAAATTTCAACGCGTCATCCACGATCCAGCGGATGGGCTTATCGCTTAATCCCGACAGTTCCTGATTCTCGCGCGCCCAATTCACAGATTTCTTCGATGCGTCCACGTGAGTCACTTGCGCGCCCGCCGCGGCCGCGGCCAGCGACGCCAGGCCCGTGTATCCGAATAGGTTGAGAACCTTCGAGGAATGATTCGCTTTTTGAACAGTATCCGCCATAAAGTCCCAGTGTGACGCGACCTCGGGAAAGACTCCGAGATGGCGGCCGGGGGTCGTCATCACCCAAAATCGCAAACGGGACCCGATGCTGAGGTCATAGTTCATCTCCCATCGTTCCGGAATTTTTTTCTTCGCAATCCAGTGACCGCCACTCTCTTCATTGGTTGGTTGAAAGACCGCGTGCGCGGATGCCCATTCCTTTTCAGAAAGCGACTGCTTCCACATGGCCTGCACTTCAGGGCGGACAAAGATATATGGATCGAATCGTTCAAGTTTTAAACCATCGCCGCTATCAAGCAGTTCATAATCACGCCAGCGAGGCGCTTCGAGGAGGGAGAAAGTGGCAGATTTATCCATCACAAATGGGCATTTAGTCCTATCTTTTCCGCAAGTTGGAATTCGCAGGCTTGTAATCCCCCGACAATTCATGTACAATGTGGGAGAAAGTGGTAGACAGTGGTAGGACGCCGGGTTTCCCGGCGTTCGCATCATTAAAGGACAAGTAGCACATATGTTCTTGGGTCAGTTCCAGCACAACCTCGATGATAAGGGCCGCCTGATGATTCCGGCGCGCTTTCGTGAGTTGCTGGAAGGCGGCGCATACATCACACAGGGCTTCGATCGCTGTTTGATGGTGCTGACCGAGACTTATTTCAAACAGGTGTATGACCGCATCAATGCCATGAACCTGGCCGATCCCACCGCCCGACTCTTACGCAGATTGATCCTCGCCAATGCGTACCCCGTTGAAGTGGATAAAGTCGGACGCGTGCTTGTTCCGCAGAACCTGCGCGAGTTTGTTGGTCTCAATGGTGAAGCGATTGTGGCGGGACAAGGCGATTATTTTGAAGTCTGGACGCCCTCCGCCTGGAACGATCAAATGAAACAAATCCAGGATACGGATGCCAACAACCAGCGCTTCTCGGCCTTGAATCTTTCTTCGTCTAAGACGTAGTAACGACTTAAGTCGTTACTACCGCTTCCATGAACACGCCGCACAAGCCTGTACTTTACAAAGAGATTATACACGCGTTACAGCCAAAACGTTCAGGCCGCTACATTGATGGAACACTTGGAGCGGGCGGCCACGCCCGCGGAGTTTTGGAGGCCTGCGCGCCAGATGGACGCCTGCTCGGTCTCGATCTCGACCCTCAAGCGTTGACGCTTGCCCGTGAGAACTTGGCTCCTTACGGGGAGCGCGCCGTTCTGGTCCAGGCCTCCTACGACTCCCTGCTGGATGTGATGCACAGCCTCGGCTGGGACTCGGTGGATGGAATCGTGTTGGACTTGGGAGTCTCTTCGATGCAATTGGATACGCCCCAGCGCGGCTTCTCCTTCCAAACCGATGCGCCGCTGGACATGCGCTTCAATCCGGACCTCGGGCTGACCGCCGCGCAATGGGTAAACACCACGCCCGAAGCCGAGTTGGCGGACCTGCTCTTCAAGTATGGTGAAGAGCCACACGCCAGAAAGATCGCGAAGATGATCGTCCAAGCCAGGCCGATCACAACGACGAAACAACTGGCCGACATCGTGAAACGGGCCTACCCGCGACACAGCCGCGTTCATCCCGCCACACGGACGTTTCAGGCGTTACGCATCGCGGTCAATGATGAACTGTCAGTCTTGGAGCGCGCGCTTCCGAACGCGGTAGCCGCTCTCAGGTCCGGCGGGAGGCTGGCAGTGATCTCCTTTCACTCGCTGGAGGATCGCATCGTCAAAGAGTTTTTTCGTCGTGAGAGCAAAGATCAGATCAATCCGCCGTATGAAAAGATTTATGAAGTCGAACGCAAGGCTGTGCTGAAAGAAGTCAATCGCAAACCCATCACGCCCGATGAAGATGAAATCAAACAAAACCCTCGGGCGCGCAGTGCAAAGTTACGAGTCGCAGAGAAGCTAGAAATAAGAAGTGAGAAGTGATATGCAAAACGTAAACTACACCGTAAATTATTTCGTTCATGCGTACCGGCAAGCGCCATGGAGAATTCAGCGCCAGTGGATCGGCGCTTTCCTGCTGGGCGTGCTGGGACTCGCCATGGTTGCCGCTCTTTACCTGGATGTAACCGCGCAAGCCGCCATCTATGGCCGATCCATTCAGGATATGAGCGCCGAGATGATCGCCATCCAACACAACAGCGCGGACCTGCAGACCAAGCTGGCCGAGTTGACTTCCAGCAGTGTGATGGAACAACGCGCGCAGACTTTAGGTTACCTGCCGGTCGACTCTTCTCAGATGGATTATGTCATCGTTCCCGGTTATTCGGCTCCCAAGCCAAGCATTCTGGCCTCTGTCCCATCTCTGACGCCGAGCGCAGCCAGCATTCCGCCTGAATACACTCAATCACTGATTGATTGGCTCGATCAACATCTGCGCGCTCCCTCCGCAAACATTTTGATCGGAGTCGCCCAATGAGACAACAATATGCCTGGCGTTCGCTGGTTTTAGCCGGGCTATTGGGCTTTGTTGGGCTTTCTATTATTTTGCAAATCGTCCGCATTCAGAACAGCCCTGAGGCCGCCATCTTTCGCAAGCAAATGGCGGGTTATCAGACTGTCCTTAAAACGTTTTATCCCGAGCGCGGCGAGATTTACGATCGTAATGGTCATCTGTTGGCAGGGAACAAAACTTCTTATGAAGTTGGCGTAGAGTTAAAAGAAGCCAAAGACAAGCACACGATTGCGCTGGTAGTCGGCGTTCAACTCGGATTGAACCCCGATGATCTCTACAATCAGATGATGAATCCTCCAGACGGCATCGAATATCTAGTGCTGGCTGATTTTGTGGACGCGGACAAGGCCGCGCAATTGCAACAACTCAAACTCACCACGGACGAAAATACCGCGCCGGGTCAAACCAGCGCGCTGGCGGGACTGGAATTCAAAGCGCATCCGCAACGCAGTTATCCCGAAGGTTCGCTGGCATCCAATTTACTGGGCTTTGTCAACCGCGAGGGCCGCGGGTATTTCGGAGTCGAAGAAAAATACAACACGTTGTTGGCCGGGAATCCGATTCAAGTGTGGGTTCCCACCGATCCCAACAAAGCCGTGGATATTCCTCGCGTGCCAAACGGCACGACTCTCGTATTGACCATCAACCGCGATCTGCAGGCCGCGGTCGAACAAATCCTCGATCAATCGCTGACGCGCTATGGCGCACAGAGTGGAACCATCGTCGTCATGGATCCGCGCACGGGCGAAATTCTGGCGCTCGCCTCCTCCCCGCGCATGGACTTGAACCAATTCTGGAATTATGGCACGGTCTATCAGAACGCCAGCGAATTTGATCGCGCCATTTCCATGCCGTACGAACCAGGCTCCGTTATCAAAGTCCTCACGGTCGCCGCGGCACTGGATAGCGGCGCGGCCACACCGACAAGTTCCTATCTTGACACCGGTGAGGTGGAGGTCGGCGGCTGGAAGATTCGCAACTGGGACAATCAAGCCTGGGGACAACAAGACATTACGGGTTGTCTCCAGCATTCGCTCAACATCTGTATGGCCTGGCTTTCCAATCAAATGGGCGCGCAGACGTTTTACGGGTACATGAATCGTTTCGGTCTGGGTCATCTCACAGGCGTTGATTTGGCCGGCGAAGCGGCGGGCCGCCTCAAGGTCCCGGGCGACACGGATTGGTATCCCGTTGACCTCGCCACCAACGCCTTTGGTCAGGGTGTTTCCGTGACGCCGATCCAATTGATGATGGCTTCTTCGGCGGTCGCGAATGACGGGCGTATGGTAACTCCGCATGTGTTGTACGCCATGGTGCGCGATGGACGCCAATACAACGTGCCCGCGCAATATGCAGGCTCGCCGATCTCGGCTGATACCGCACATACCCTCAGCCAGATTCTTGCAGTCTCGCTCGAAAACGAATCATCGAACGCGCTCGTGTCGGGTTATCGCATCGCGGGCAAGACCGGCACCGCGCAAATCCCAACCGACTATGGTTACGAGGCCGGCGTAACCAACGCATCCTTCATTGGCTGGGGACCGGTGGATGATCCAAAGTTCATGATTTATGTCTGGCTGGAAAAACCATCCGCATCTATTTGGGGCTCCGAAACAGCCGCGCCGGTCTTTGAGGAAGTCGCTCAAAAAACCGTAGTGTTATTGAACATTCCGCCCGACAACGTCCGCATGCAAATTGCCCAACACTGATGCTCACACTTGCCGATGTCCTCGAAGCGTTAACCAATAATCGTTTCGACACCGCCGCGGTCATCACCGAGGCGGCCATCGACTCACGGCAGGTCATCCCCGGCTCGCTGTTCGTCGCGATTCCCGGCGAACGCGTGGACGGGCATGACTTCCTCGGCGACGCGTTCAAGCGCGGGGCTTCTTTTGCTTTAATTCAACGCGACGTAGACGCCTAATTCCGGACCCTCGACCTGCGCGGCGGTTTATCCGCTGTATCCAAACCTGACCTCACTCCTCCCCTCTGTCTGCGTGTCGAGAACACCACCGCGGCCCTGCAACAGATCGCGCGCTGGTGGCGTCGCAGACTGAACCTGCGCGTGATTGGCATCACCGGCAGTGTAGGCAAGTCCACGACCAAAGAAGTGGTGGCTCAAGTCTTGAGCGAACGCTACCGCACCCTGCGGAGTCCGGGAAACCTCAACAACGAGATCGGGCTTCCTTTAACGCTTCTCCGCCTCGGGTCAGGGTATGAACGGGCTGTCCTCGAAATGGGATTTTATGTCCCCGGCGAAATTGCTTTTCTGTGCGACATCGCTCTGCCGCAAGTCGGCGTCGTGACCAACATTGGTACGGTTCATGCCGAGCGTGCCGGTTCACAGGAAAATATTTTTCTTGGAAAATCTGAACTCGTGCAGGCCCTGCCTGCCGCGCCGGAGGGAACGGCCATCCTGAACTTCGATGATCCATGGGTGCGCAAAATGGAAGAGAAGACCAAGGCGCGCGTTTTCTTTTATGGGCTTTCCAACGAAGCGGACTTATGGGCTGATAACGTGGAAGGACTCGGATTGGACGGCATTCGCTTTCGTCTGCACTATAAAAATGAGACTTTGCACGTCCGCGTGCCCATGATCGGACGACATTCCGTGGAGACCGCGTTACGCGCCGCCGCGGTCGGTTTGATCGAAGGATTGAATTGGCAGGAAATTTTGAACGGCCTGAGTCAGGGACACACTCAACTGCGATTGGTCGCGGTTCGATCTGAATCCGGCGCGCTGATGTTGGATGATACATACAACGCCTCACCTGAATCAATGCTGGCTTCGATCAATTTGTTGGACGAACTCGAAGGCAAACGCAAGATCGCGGTGTTGGGCGACATGCTCGAACTCGGCCCATACGAAAGGCAGGGACATGAAATGGTGGGACTGCGCGCGGCGCAAGTCGCGGATATACTCGTGACGCTTGGTCCACGCGCCCACATCTATGCTGAGGCGGCTCGCCGTACCGGAATGAAGCCGTCCCGCATTTTTGAATTTGAAGATAGCGCGGCAGTCACCGACTGGCTTCAGAAAAATCTGACCAGCGGCGATACCGCATTGCTCAAAGGCTCTCACGGCCTGCGCATGGATCGCATCATTGCCACATTGGAGGTTCATTCATGAAACAGGTCGCTCTGGCATTGAGCCTGGCGGGGCTGGCGTTTATGATGACGGTCATCTGGGGCGGACCGCTTCTTCGCATTCTGCGCCACTTCAGAATTGGAAAGATCATCCGCGTGGAGGAACCGACTCATCACGCGGTCAAAATGGGCACGCCCACCATGGGCGGTGTCATGTTCATCCTGCCGGTTTTATTGCTTACAGGTTTGCTGAATGCCGTCGCGTTGATCGGTTTCACGCAGAGCGGCGTGGGGCGCTCGGTGCTCGTGCCGATGATCGTGATGGTAGGTTATGCTGTGCTCGGCGCGGTGGACGACTGGGAAGGCATACGCGGCAAACGCAAAGGCGAGGGAATGCGCGCTCGCACCAAGTTTTTATTTCAGGTGATTCTCGCTCTCGGCACAGCCTGGGTTTTGAAATACATGCTGGGCGTGCCCGATATGTTCGTGCCCGGCATCAAAGGCTTCTTTGAATTAGGCTGGTGGTATGTGCCCGTCGCGGCCTTCATCATCGTCAGCATGTCGAATGCAGTCAACTTTACCGATGGACTCGACGGCCTTGCAGGTTTGATCGCCGCGACGGCTTTTGCCGCGTACGGCATGATCGCCTTGAATCAACATCAAGTGTATCTGGCGCGTTTCTGCTTCACACTGACCGGCGCGCTGTTCGGTTTTTTATGGTTCAACGTGCATCCCGCGGAACTCATCATGGGCGATACCGGCTCACTGGCGCTTGGCTCCACGCTGGCCGTAGTCGCGCTGATGACAAGTCAATGGGTTGTCCTGCCGGTCATCGCCATCATTCCGCTCAGTGAAGCGTTGAGCGTTGTGATTCAAATCGCGTACTTCCGCTGGACGAAAGGCAAACGTTTTTTCAAAATGGCTCCCATCCATCTGCATTTCGAATTGCTGGGTTGGAGCGAGACTCAAGTCGTGCAGAGATTTTGGCTCATTGGCCTGATGGCCGCCATGATCGGTGTTGGATTGGCATTGGTGTAACTCATGAGAGATTGGACCGGCAAGCGCGTAGTGATTCTCGGAGCCGCCCGACAGGGCATGGCTTTGGCGCGCTGGCTGATCAAACACGGCGCGACGGTGACTCTCAGCGATAAACGTTCAGAGGCCGAACTCGCCGCCTCACGCGAGACCTTGAGCGGGCTGCCGATTCAATGGGCTTTGGGCGGCCACCCAACCGAATTGCTGGACGGCGCGGACATGGTATGTTTGTCGGGCGGTGTTCCGCTCAACCTCCCCATCGTAGACGTGGCAATCAAGCGCGGCATCGAACTTTCCAACGATACGCAAATTTTCATGGAAGCCGTGCCCTGCAAAACGGTCGGTATCACCGGCTCGGCAGGCAAAACAACGACAACGACTCTGGTTGGACAGATGGCGAAACTTGCCTACGGTGACGACAGACCGCAGACCACAAACGACAAAACATCGTCCACCGTCCACCGTCCATCATCCTATGTCGGCGGCAACATCGGCGATCCATTGATTAACTACGTGGATGATATGAAGCCAGATGATCTGGCCATTCTCGAAATTTCCTCGTTTCAACTGGAGCAGATGACGATTTCTCCGAACGTCGCGGCGATTCTAAATATCACGCCAAATCATCTTGACCGTCACGGCACGATGGAGGCGTACACTGCCGCCAAAGCGCGCATCCTTGAGTTCCAATCTGAGAAAGACATTGCCGTGCTCGGACGCGACGATGCGGGGGCATGGGGACTGCGCGGCAAAGTCAAAGGCAAATTGCATTCGTTCGGCTTCAGCAAAATGGACGAAGACGCCGAAGGCACCTATTTCCACGATGGCATTTTGTATCTCTACGATCACCGCGTGGATATTCCACTTTTGCGCCGCGAGCAGGTTCAACTGCGCGGCGATCACAATGTGATGAACGTGCTGGCCGCCTTCGCCATCGGTCATGCCGCGAAACTCCCGATTGACGCCATGTTGACCGCCGCCGAGGAATTCCGCGGTGTTCCGCACAGACTTGAATTCGTGCGCGAACTGCGCGGCGCGTGCTGGTACAACGATTCGATTGCGACCGCGCCCGAACGCGCCGCGGCGGCCATTCATTCCTTCGATGAACCCATCGTGCTTCTGCTCGGCGGGCGCGATAAAGATCTGCCGTGGGAGGATTTGGCGAATCTGATTCACCAACGCGTGGATCACGTGGTGGTGTTTGGCGAGGCGGCGGAAAAAATTCAAAAAGCGGTGGCCGCTGACCGGTCCGCGGAAAGACCGTTCACGCTGGATCGCGTCGCGCACCTGCATGAGGCGGTCATCAAAGCCGCGGAAGTTGCTGAATCCGGAGATGTCATCCTGCTTTCGCCGGGTGGCACGAGTTTCGATGAGTTCAAGGATTTTGAAGAACGAGGAGAGAAGTTTAGAGTATGGGTGCAGGAACTTTCTTGAACGGGTATTCATATTACGACATACAGCCTGAGTCGAAGTCGCGGCGCGGGTTTGATCTGCCGTTATTGGTGGCGACGATCGCGCTGATCATCTTCGGGCTGGTGATGTTGTTCTCCGCTTCGTGGGATTATTCGCTGACCGAATATGGCTCACCGATGTACATGTTCGAGCGTCAATTGATGTGGCTTGGCCTGGGACTCGCCGCGATGTTTGTGCTCTCGCGGTTTGATTATCACAACTGGCGCAAGTTCATTGTGCCCGCCATGGGCGTGACGATCCTCTTGCTGGTGGCTGTGTTGTTTATGAACGAGATTCGCCTTGGCGCGAAGCGTTCCTTGTATCAGGGTTCATATCAACCCTCCGAACTCGCCAAACTGATTTCGATTTTATATCTTTCGGTGTGGTTGCATGCCAAGCGACAGTTCCTGCATGACATATCGCTGGGATTGATTCCGCTGGGAGTCATTCTGGGGGTGGTCGGCGGTTTGATCTATCAGCAACCCGATTTGAGCGCGGCCGCGACCGTTTTCCTGATGGGAGGCTTGCTATTCTTTTTGGCAGGCGCGGACTTGAAACAAATCGCGCTCGTATTGGCCGCGGCGCTGATCGCGGGATGGTTGATCGTGCAAATCAACGTGACCGGCCATCAACGCATCGCGGATTTCATCGCCGGGCTGAAAGACCCGACGCAGGCTTCGTATCACGTGCAACGTTCCTTCGAGGCGCTGGTCAACGGCGGATGGTTCGGCGTGGGCATCGGACGCGGGCAATCGAAACTCACCGGTCTGCCCGTCCCGCCCACCGACAGCATCTTCGCGGTGATCGTGGAGGAACTTGGCTTGTTCGGCGCGTTGTTCCTGATTGGTCTGTACGCCATGATCGTCTGGCGCGGTCTGGTGATTGCCCGCCGCGCGCCGGATATGCTCGGAACCATTCTTGCCACCGGCCTGGTGGCCTGGATTGGGTTTGAAGCAAGCATCAACATGGCGGTCATGGTTGGGCTTCTGCCCTTCGCAGGCAATGCTCTGCCATTTGTCAGCGCGGGAGGTTCGAATCTGGTTTCATCTCTGGCCGCGCTCGGAATCGTGATGAACATCTCTCGCCAGAGAGGTGAAGCAGTGAATGATGAAGAATGGAGGTCGTACAGTGCGGCTATTGATTTGCGCGGGTGGAACCGGCGGCGGCGTGTACCCCGCCCTCGCCGTTCTGCGGGCGCTGAACGCCAAACATCCGGGCGTTGAAACGCTGTGGGTTGGCGGTGAAGGCGGCATGGAGACTGAACTGGTGAAACGCGAGGGCATTCCCTTCACGACGATTCCCGCCGCGGGCCTGCATGGCGTGGGCCTGCGCGCTTTACCGCGCAATTTGATTCAACTATCGCGCGGCGTGGCCGCTTCGCAGAAAATTCTGCGCGAGTTCAAGCCAGATGTTTTGTTCTTCACCGGCGGATACGTGGCTGGACCGATGGCCTTTGCCGGGCGGAAGATTCCGACTCTGCTTTTTGTGCCGGATATCGAACCCGGTCTGGCGTTGAGATCTCTGGCGCGTTTTGCGGATGTGATCGCGGTCACCACGGAAGAATCGCAAAAATACTTTACACAAAAAATCACCGTGACCGGTTACCCGCTTCGCGCGGACCTGGGGGCGTGGACCCGACAAAAAGGCCGCGCGGCCCTCAAACTGGATGACGACTCACCGGTCCTGCTGATTGTCGGCGGGAGCAAGGGCGCGCGTTCGATCAATCAGGTCATCGTGCCCAACCTGCCGGCTCTGCTGGAAATGACTCAGGTGGTGCACATCACCGGTCAATTGGATTGGGAAGCAGTCGAAATAGCGAGGGCCGGCCTGACGTCCGCGCAAAGGACGCGTTATCACGCCTATCCATATCTTCATGAAGAGATGGGCGCCGCGCTGGCCGCCGCGGATTTGGTAATCGCGCGCGCCGGCGCATCCACCTTGGGCGAGTTTCCATTCTTTGGTCTGCCCGCCATCCTCGTCCCGTATCCGCACGCGTGGCGCTATCAAAAAGTCAACGCGGATTATTTGGCTGAACGCGGCGCGGCGGTCATGCTCGAAGATGAATTGATATCCGGTGAATTATTGACCGTTGTGAAGGATTTGCTCGATAACCCATCCAAGCGCGAAGCCATGCAGAAGGCAATGAAGTCGCTCAATCGCCCACAGGCCGCGCAGTCCATTGCCGAACGAATCATTGCCCTGGGAGAAAAACGCCTATGATGAGCATCGTGATCGTCTTCTGGATGTACACGCTGGTATTCGGCGTGATCGGCATGATGCGCGGCTGGGCCAAGGAACTGCTGGTGGCCTTCAGCGTAATCATCGCGCTGGCCTTGAACCTGCTCTTGAAATCCTACATCCCCATCGTGCGCGACCTGCCGGACAACAGCACATCGCTATTCTGGATTCGCACGCTGGTTGTGATCGCGCTGGTCTACTTCGGGTATCAAACCGTGGCCCTCGTGCCTCATCTGGCCGCCAAGGCTACCCGCGAGCGTTTGCAGGACGCGCTGTTCGGATTCATCCTCGGCGCGTTCAACGGCTATCTGGTTGTGGGCACAATCCTGTTTTATCTCGATCAGGCGCAGTATCCGTATCCAAATGTGGTCAGCGCGCCAACCGGCCTGCTGGCAACCACCATTCAAAACATGATGGTCTATATGCCTCCCCATTTACTCGGTGTGCCCGGCATCTATTTCGCCGTCATTCTTTGTTTTATCTTCGTCATCGTTGTCTACATCTAAACTGATTACTGAACACTGATTACTGAACACTGACATGACTCACGTTCATTTCATCGGCATCGGCGGCTCGGGACTTTCCGCCATCGCCCGGCTCCTCAAGGAAAGCGGATACACGGTCACCGGCTCGGACCGTGCCCTCACCCCGTTCGCCGCGGACCTGCAAGCGGCCGGCCTGACGATCTACATCGGCCATCACCCGCGCAACATCAAAGGCGCGGACTGGGTGGTGCGTTCCTCCGCCGTCACCGATGACAATGTCGAAGTCGTTGCCGCCAAACAAGCCAAGGTCCCTGTCTACAAGCGCGCCGACTTCCTCGGCAAACTCATGGAGGACAAAATCGGCATCGCCATCGCAGGGACTCACGGCAAGACCACCACGACTGCCATGATCGCTTTCGCGCTTTCCGAGTTGAAACGCGATCCGTCTTTTATCGTCGGCGGCGTGTTGAACAATTACGGAGTCAACGCCCGCGCCGGAAAAGGCAACTCGTTCGTCATCGAAGCCGACGAATACGACCGCATGTTCCTCGGCCTCAAGCCGCGCATCGAAGTGGTGACCAGCATCGAACATGATCACCCCGATTGCTACCCGACCTTTGAAGACATGATGACCGCTTTCGAGTCGTTCGTCTCGCTTCTGCCCAATGATGGAACGCTGATCGCCTGCATAGAAGATGCAGGAGCCGCGACATTGATGAACAACGCGCGCAAGATTGGCCGCCATGTGATCGCGTACAGTCTGCAAAGCGAGATGACCATCAACGCGCCGGTTTGGGTGCAGGCGCGCGCGGTCAAGCCCAACGGACGCGGAGGGTTTGACTTCGATGTGACCAGCAACGTCAGTGAGTTTGAATCGGTTCACGTCGGTCTTCAAGTGCCCGGCGAACACAACGTTCGCAACGCGTTGGCGGTTTTGTCAGTGATTGCCACGCTGGGGCTTTCACTCAAAGAAGCGGCCGCGGCGCTTGGAAAATTCACAGGAACTGGCCGCCGCTTCGAGGTCAAAGGCGAGAAGCGAGGCGTCACCGTCATTGACGATTATGCTCACCACCCTACCGAGATCAAGGCGACGCTGGCCGCGGCGCGCGCGCGCTATCCCGGCAAACGAGTTTGGGCTGTGTGGCAACCTCACACGTATTCGCGCACGCAGGCCCTCTTCCATGAATTTTCGCGCGCATTCAAAGACGCCGACCGGGTCATCGTGACCGAAGTCTATCCGTCACGCGAGCCCAAACAGAATTTCTCCTCCGCGGAAGTGGTTAGCGCCATGCCGCATCCTTCCGCGCGCTTTATCTCTTCGCTTGAAGAGACCACGGATTATTTACTTCGCAACCTGCGGCAGAACGATGTATTGATCGTGCTCTCCGCAGGTGACGCCGACCGGGTCAGCGCCAATGTGCTGGCTGGACTGTGAACGAATGGAGGCAGAAATGACAGAGGAAGAGAAGAGAACGTATCAATCTGCAACCCCTTCGGCTACGCTCACCGTTCGTGCCGCGAACAGCGGCGGCACGCTGGTGCGAGACGGCAGGGCAGGTTTGGGCATGCCGCCGTTGAAGATGGTTTTGGTCCACATCCACGACGGACACCTCAACGCGGCCGCGAAGCCCACTCTTCATTCGATCAAAACGGAAGAGGAGATCGCTGAAGAGGAAGTTGATGTTCGCTTGATCGTGAGACTGATCGAACATTTGAATCAAGAATCGTGAATTACGAATTGCGTAATTCATAAGAAACATGCAGACCATGACCATGCCCCTCGATATATTCCTCGCCGCGTTCGGCGATAAGGTGAAAGAGAATGTCTCTCTTGCGCCGTATACGTCCGCGCGCATCGGCGGCCCGGCAGATTATTTGATCACCGCGAATTCCGCGGATGAGTTGGCTGAGATCATGGCGCTGATATGGAGGGAACATCTGCCTTATTTCATCCTCGGCGGCGGATCGAACGTGCTGGTCAGTGACAAGGGCGTACGCGGCATCACGATTCTGAATCGGGCGAAGGCTGTGCGTTTTGAAAACGGCGACCGGCCCAGGGTCTGGGTTGAATCGGGAGTCGTGTTCAGCAATCTCGCCAATCGTTGCGCGTCGAAAGGCCTGAGCGGACTGGAATGGGCCGCGACCGTCCCCGGCACGATCGGCGGGGCAGTGTATGGCAACGCCGGCGCGTTCGGCGGCGATATATCCGGCAATTTGATCTGGGCCGAGTTATTGACCGAGGGCGGCCGCGAGAAATGGCCCGCCGAAAAAATGGAATACGGGTATCGCACCAGCGTGTTGAAACGCGGCGAGGTGAAAGCGATGGTGCTTTCAGCAGAATTGAGTTTAAAAAACGCGACGAAAGAGTCGGTCTCTGCTACAATCGCCGAATTCAGCGAACGCCGCAAGTCCACGCAACCGCCCGGGGCTTCGATGGGTTCGATGTTCAAGAACCCAACCGGCGATTATGCGGGACGATTGATCGAAGCCGCGGGGTTGAAAGGCACACGCATTGGCAACGCTGAAATCAGCCCGGTGCACGGAAATTTTTTCGTCAACCACGGCAAGACGAAAGCCAGCGATATTCGCGCGTTGATCGAACTGGTGCAGAAAACCGTGCTCACGAAATTTGGAATCGCGTTGGAATTGGAAGTTGAGTTGGTTGGCGAATGGTAAGTGATAGAGCAGAGAATAGTGAAGAGGAACAGCATCGAATGATGAAGAAGAAACTCCACGTGGCAGTGATTTTCGGCGGACGCTCAGGTGAGCACGAGGTCTCGCTGATGTCCGCGCGTTCGGTGCTGTCGGTGCTCGACCCGGCCAAATATGATGTGACTCAAATTGGCATCACACATGAAGGCAAATGGCTGAGTGGCGACGATGTAGTTGGCAAGTTTGAAAGCCGAAAGGTCGAAGGCCTTGAACCGGTTATCATCTCGCCCGATCCATCATGGCGCGGGATTTACGTAATACGCAATACGTATTACGTAAAATTTACAGACATTGATGTTTTCTTTCCCGTCCTGCATGGAACCTTCGGCGAAGACGGAACCATTCAGGGCCTGTTTGAAATGGCAGACGCGGCCTACGTCGGCGCGGGCGTGACCGGTTCGTCGGTCGGCATGGACAAAGGCGTGTTCAAGGAAGTTATGCGCTCGATTGGTGTGCCCACTGTCCCATCCATCATTGCCCTGCGTTCGGAAATCGAAAAGGACATGGACGGAGTCATCGCAAAGGCGGAGAAGGTCAGCGCGTATCCGCTGTTCACCAAGCCAGCCAATCTCGGTTCATCGGTGGGCGTGACGAAATGCCGCACGCGTTCCGATTTGCAGGAAGGCTTGATGGAAGCCGCGCTCTATGACCGCCGCGTGCTGATCGAGCGCGGCGTGGCGAATGCGCGCGAGATCGAGGTCAGCGTGCTGGGCAATGATGAGCCGCGCGCTTCGGTGCCCGGTGAAATTTTGCCGAGCCGCGAGTTTTATTCGTACGAATCAAAGTACGTGGATGGAACGTCCGGTTTGTTGATCCCCGCTCCCCTGCCGCAAGAGACGACGGCCCGCATTCAAGAGCTGGCAGTGCGCGCTTACAAAGCGATTGACTGCTCGGGCATGGCGCGCGTGGATTTCTTCCTCGATAAAGATTCGGGCGAGGTGTATCTCAACGAGATCAACACCATCCCCGGCTTCACAAAGATCAGCATGTATCCGAAACTCTGGGAAGCCAGCGGCATGACCTATTCTGAACTGGTGGATCGCTTGATCGAACTGGCTTTGCAACGCAAGGCCGAACGCGACCGCACATTACACACTTTTCGGAGCCAGCATGAGTGAGAAACGCGAATTGACCCGCGCCGAAACAGTCCGGATGAGACGAAAACAGCAATCACAAAAACGATTGACGCAGTCCTCCGTGCTTGCCACGCGGCCATTGCCTCCCGTCACATCACGCGAGAGTCAGGGATACGCGATGCCGAAACGTTCTGCGAACCCAAACGTGAATCGCCGCTATCAAGCCTCGATCTCACTGGCGGGCGTCCACGTTCAAATGCCCGCCATCAGCATGCCGCGCACGGACTTCGGCTGGCGCTGGCTTTCACTTTTCCTTTCGCTGGCGTTCAGCGTGGCAATTTATTTGATGTGGACATTGCCGGAATTTCGCGTGAGCGCGGCGACCGTCAATGGCAATCAACGACTGAGCGCGGAGGAAATCAACGCGGTGCTCAACGTCGCAGGACAACCCGTCTTCAACATGACGCCTTTGGATTTGGAAACCCGCCTCCGACTCAATTACCCTGAATTGGCCTCCGCCAACATAGCCGTGACTTTGCCGAATGCTCTCACCGTCAATGTCACCGAACGGAAGCCGATCATCGTGTGGCAACAGAACGGCGGCTACACATGGATTGATGCGGACGGAGTCGCGTTCCGCCCGCGCGGCGCGGCAGAAAACCTCATCAGCGTGGCGGCGATCGCGGCGCCCGCGCCCGGCCTCCCGTCCGCGAATGACCCGCTTTCTCCGGTCCCCTTCCTTTCACAGGACATGGTCGAAGCCATCCAGACTCTCGCGCCGAGCGTTCCCGCGGGCACACCAATGATTTACGATCCGGCTTACGGCCTCGGCTGGAACGATGATCGCGGCTGGCAGGTCTTCTTCGGAACAGACGCAAAGGACATGGTTCTGAAATTGCAGGTGTATCAAGCAATGGTCGCTTCATTAACTCAGCATGGAATTTATCCCACATTCATCAGCGTTCAATACGTGAACGCCCCGTATTACAGAATGAGCCGGTGACATGGAAGAGATTTTGGTTGGCATTGACGTCGGCACGACAAAAGTTTGCACGCTGGTGGGGCGGGTGGAGGAGCCTAAGTCGGTTCGCATCATTGGCGTGGGTATCGAGCCTTCGGATGGAATCCGCAAAGGTGTGATTGTGGATTTGGCCTCGGCCACCAAAGCCATCACGAATGCTGTGCAACGCGCCGAGCAGACTTCGGGACTGGAGATCACCTCCGCGTTGGTGAGTTTGGCGGGCGCGCATGTGTCTTCGATCAACAGCCGCGGCGCGGTAGCCATCCCCGGCGGAATCATTGACGCGTCGGATGTAGCGCGCGCATTGGATCAGGCGCGGGCGATTGCCATCCCACATGACCGCGAGATCGTGCACGTCATCCAGCGCGGCTTCAGCGTGGACGGACAGGAAGGCATCCGCCAGCCGGTTGGGATGCACGGCTATCGTCTCGAAGTGGAAGCGCACATCATCACTGCCGCGGCGGCAACGGTTGACAATTTGCGTCAATGTGTGGGCGCGGCAGGCGTGGACATTCAGAGTTTTGTATTGAACCCGCTGGCTTCCGCGGAAGTAGTGTTGACGGAACAGGAGCGACAAATGGGAGTGGCTGTGTGCGACATCGGCGGCGGCACAACCGATTTGGCAATTTATGTAGATGGCGATGTGTGGCACACGATGGTGCTGGCTGTCGGCGGCAATCACATCACACAGGACATCGCACACGGTTTGAGGCTTCCACCCACGCAGGCGGAGGAAGTCAAGAAGCAACAGGGACACGCTGTGAGGTCCGAGATTGGAGCCGAGGAATTTTTCAACATCCGCCCGTTCGGTGAAGATCATCCGGTGCGCATCAACCGCCAGGATCTGGCGCACATCATCGAAGCGCGCACGGCGGAGATGTTCGCCCTCATCGCGCAGGAGATCAAACGCTCCGGCTATGACGGCCTGCTCCCCGCGGGGATGGTCTTGACCGGAGGCACCAGCGCCTTGCCGGGCATCCGACGCGTGGCGCATGAAGTCCTGGGCATGCCGGTCCGCACCGCGCAACCGGAGAATCTGGTCGGCCTCGTGGATAAATTGAACTCGCCCGCGTATTCCACAAGCATCGGATTGTTGCATTGGGCAGTGACCATGCAAAATCACGACATCGCCATCGGCAGAGCGCGCAAGCGCCGCCTCGCAAAAGGAGAGAAAAACGTGAATCTCGACAATGTCAAAGATTGGATTAAACGGCTACTACCTTAGTAGGCGAGGAAAGCGGTCATTTCTACACTCTTGATTTCCAGAACATGGTGTTAAAATTTCAGCCATGTTCTCCAGGAAGCAACACAGAGAAAACAAAGTACTGACTTATGGAGGCACAAATGGACCCGACGAAACGACATCAATCCGTGGAGACTTTCGCCCGCATCAAAGTGATCGGCGTGGGCGGCGGTGGACAGAACGCGGTCAACCGCATGATCGAGGAAGGCATCGAAGGCGTTGAATTTATTTCGGCCAATACCGATGCCCAGGCCCTCACCCTCTCAAAGGCCCCGACGCGCGTGCGCCTCGGCGACAAACTCACGCGCGGGCTCGGCGCGGGCGGCGACCCGGAGATCGGACGCAAGGCCGCGGAAGAATCCGCCGATGAACTGTACAACGTGCTCAAAGGCGCGGACATGGTCTTCGTCACCGCGGGCATGGGCGGCGGCACCGGAACCGGCGCGGCGCCCATCGTCGCGCAAGTCGCGAAGGAATGCGGCGCGCTGACCATCGGCGTGGTGACTCGTCCGTTCACTTTTGAGGGCGGCCGCCGTTCGCAGGCCGGTGAAATGGGCGTGACCAAAATGAAAGAACACGCGCACACGCTCATCTCGATTCCGAACGACCGCCTGCTTCAACTTTCAGATAAAAAGTCCAGCCTGCAGGATGCGTTCCGCATGGCCGACGATGTTTTGCGGCAGGGCATCCAGGGCATCTCCGAACTTATCACCGTGCCCGGCCTGATCAACCTCGACTTCGCCGACGTGCGCACGATCATGTCCGAAGGCGGCGCGGCATTGATGGCTGTTGGACGCGGCACGGGCGAAGATCGCGCCAAACTCGCCGCGGAGCAGGCCATCTCGAGTCAACTGCTTGACATCACAATTGACGGCGCGCGCGGCGTGCTCTTCAACGTCACAGGCGGGCCGAACCTGACCCTCTTCGAGGTCAACGCGGCCGCGGCCATCATCCGCGAGACCGCGCACCCGGATGTGAACCTGATCTTCGGCGCGGTGATTGACCCGGACATGGGCGACGAAGTACGCGTGACGGTCATCGCGACTGGATTCGAACGGAGCGGTGTGCCGCGACGCGCTCTCGAGCGCCTCAGCACGCGGACCGAGAGGCCGGCTTCCCATTCTGGGACGATGTCCACTTCGACGCCTCGTCAAAACCAAAGCGACCTGCCGTTCATCCGGCCCTCCGAATCGATCAGCGTCAACGCGGACCTGAAACCGGCCTCCGATTCCAAGCCCGCGCCGTCCACCAATTACGGCAACGACGATTTGGATATTCCAACGTTCCTGAGAAATCGGCGGTAAAAAATTCGGTCGGGCCCACACGAAAATTGTAGGGGCACAGCGGCGCTGTGCCCCTACATTATGTTAAAATACAAACAATGAAACCCTCACCGCTCCCCCGCCGTCAACCAGATCATCCCTCCTATCAATTACATCGCAAGCAGGTGTGGACTCAGATTCTGCTCCCCATTGTTTTGACCGCTCTTGTTCTGATTGGAATTATTGTACTGATCAACCTCGCCGCGTTCGCCGGAACCAGCGACCTGGCGCGCTGGGCGGCCCTCTCCGAGATTTGGCTGGTCATGCCGGTCCTGATCGCGGGGTTGATCGTGTTCATCATTCTATGCGGACTGATCTATTTGATCATCTACGTGATAAACCTGATCCCACCGTATTCGTATCAGGCGCAGAGAATTTTCTACCGCATCGAAGGCGGCGCGAAACGTATCAGCGACATGGCGCGCAGACCCGTGCTCCTGTTCCAGGAACTTGGAGCCCTCATCAAAGCCTACATCGCCAAAGCGCGAGAAAGGATTTAATCGTCTATGGAAAATAGAGGCAGAACCTTACTGCTTGGTGCATTGATCGGCGCGGCCACCGGATTGATCGCGGCCATGCTCCTCAACCGCCGCGCCGCGAAAGATGATCGCACCACCGCCATCACCGCGGGAGAAGGCATCAAACTCGGTGTGCTGATCTTCGGTTTGTTACGCGCGATTGCAAGTTTGGGGGACGAGGAGAAGAAATGAACACTTGCGGCTTAATCTTCTAAATCAACCTGAATTCGGGATAAGAAATTATCCTCAAGGAGAAACGCGTCACCCTGAAGTCGAAGCCCTGAACGAAGTGAAGGGGCTGGCGAAGGGTCTCCGCCGCTTTGTGGAGTGATTCTTCGGTCGCTTTGCTCCCTCAGAATGACACGAGATTCCTTATCCCGAATTGACATTACCTACAGCGAACGGCGCAAGATGGGCCCATCTTCAACATCGTCAAAGTCTATTACGATCTATTGACCATTCAGCGGCAGTTGAGTCAACGCGGCTTCGCGCCGGTGGAGTTGACAGTTGGGAATTGTTTCTTTCATTTGATCAGCAAACGATTCACTGAAAGATAATCAAAGCAGGCGCGGCGCGCTCGCGCAGATCATCCAGTAATCCTTCCCTTCAAATCATCGTGCGTAAACGGCCCGGTCTCTTCCAACAACGCCGTGGCTTCTTTCAACTTGTCCCACACATTCCACAACAGCACGCCGCGCACGCGGCCATTGTCCAAATAATAGATCACGCCTTTTTTGAAAGGCTCCTGCCAATCGGCGAATGTTTCGAGTTTACTGCTCAACTCGCCCACCGCTTCGTATCCAAGCTCAAACATGTCCGAATAAAAATAAGGCGCGTGAGTATAGGCCTCATCCGCGCCGGCCATGTTGCGCCCGGCCTGCTTGCCCATCCTCAGCGCGTTATCTTCATGCTCCACGCGAATCATCTTACCCAAAATCTTATGCGGGAACATCGCCACATCGCCCGCCGCGAAGATGTTGGGAACGGAAGTCCGCAGATGGTCATCTACAATAATGCCGTTTCCAATTTTCAGACCGGCAGAGTTTGCAAGTTCCACATTGGGGATGATCCCCAAGCCCGCTACGATTCCATCTACTTCAAGGGTACGCCCGCGTCGGGTCCGGACCTTGAAGCGGTTGCCCGATTTCTCGAACGTATCAACTGTGTCCGCGGATATGAGGTCCACCCCCTTCTGACGATAGAAATCAGTAATAAACTGCGAAAGATCAGGCGGATAGATTTTCTCGCCAATTGAATTTTCCAAAAAGACCATGCTGACCTGTTTGCCTTGCATTGAAATGGCGGCGGCAATTTCCGTGCCGATGAATCCCGCGCCGATCACAAGGAACTGTTTACCTTGCTCAACCAGTGAGCGCAATCGCTGATAATCACGAAGGGTACGGAAATAAATGATGTCATCACCGCCAAAATCCAGGCGCATCGGCGAACCGCCGGTAGCCAGCAGGAGTCTATCGTAAGTGTATTCGTCACCCTGATCATCCTGGAGATACCTTCGGGCGGCGTCGAGTCTTGTCACGCGACGGCCCAGATAAAATTGGACATTGAGTTTCTCTGTGCCGCGCCATATCTTCTCAATCGGACGGCCCTTCCACATGCCTTTCGAAAGCGGCGGGCGAGCATAAGGCATTTCGACCTCATTGCCAATCATTCCGATGGATACATTTGGATCAATCTCACGGATGCCGCGCACGGCGGCATCCGCCGTCATGCCGCCTCCAACGATTAGATATTTATAGTGTTCCATAACTCTTTTCCTTTCATATCCGGCAAAGACCTACATCCAAGGATCAATGACGATTCTTTTTATACCACTTATTTTTCGTTTCGTTGCAATCCACAAGCCATAAAGAATTCGGACCGCAGAGATGCATCTTCAGCGTAATTTCCACGCCAGACAGTAGTGCGCGTCATCGGAGCTGTTTCCCGTACCCCTCGCATTTCCATGCAGAGATGATGAGCCTCAAGAAAAACAGCCACACCGTGGGGATGTAGAATGGTTTCCAAAGAATCTGCGATTTGCTGACCAATCCGTTCCTGGACGGAAAAGCGTTTAGAAAAGAATCTCACCAGGCGGGTCAATTTGGAAATGCCTATGATATTTTCGTGTGCAATGTAACCGACATAAGCTTTACCATAAAATGGAAGGGCATGATGCTCGCAGAGCGCAAAGAACGGGATTGGACCCTCGAGAACCTGACTTAAGCGACAGTCAGGTTCGCCCCGGCATTCTGTATCAAAGACTTTCAGCAACTTTGGATCGCCATCATAGCCTTCAGTAGCGTCAAAGAGGGCCTTAATAAACCGTTTAGGCGTGTCCTTTGTTGCAGATGTGTCCAAATCCAGACCAAATGCAGAGAAAATTTCTGCGGCATAGCCTTCAAACTTACGAATCTGCACATCAGAAATCTTACGCCTCTGTACTTCTACGGCCGCCCGATATTCAATAGCATTGATGTTCTCAAACAAGCTCATTATTGTCTCCTGCTTTTTGTAAAATATATTCCATTAACTCCTTCTCAAAAGGGATGGCGTGATGTCAGATTTGCATCCCTATTTCATTAGTCTCAAAACAGTATCATTTCTTACCGACGGAAACGCTTCTCCGAGAACGGGGGAGCGTTTCCGTCGAAGAGCAATACCTTATTTGAACTTATCCGGGAACTGCATGATGATGCCTCCCGTGAGCATGCTTGCCATCTGGAGAATCTCGTCATGGACTTTGTCGTATGCCGCGATATCGCCTGACCAATCTCCCTTGAGTCGGGCAGTTGCTTCCTCCAGCGTAAGATCAAGATGCGACTTCATCATGGACTGCATGTCGCTCAACGGCCAGTTATCGGGATTGGCTTTATTCAGGAAATCAGCAATTTGGTTGGCATTGTCGTACCAGCGTTTGCTAGCATCCTCGAATTTAGCGTTGTCGCCGGACTTGGCGGCGACAAGAAGATCAGCGGCGGTCAAAATGTGATCGTTGAGCAGAGAAGTCAATTGTTCACCAGCCTGATCGCCATAAAATGGCTTGATGGCGTTGCCAATGTCCACCTGATTCTGCAACAGGCGTTTCGCCACGGTGTCGGCATCCGGCAAACCAGCGGTGACACTGATGATGTAGATGCGTGTCCATGTAATGTGATCTTCCCACAGTTTGTCCATTGCCAGAGTGAGTTCAACTTTCTGTTGAGAAGCATTCATCGAAGCGAACTTATCCGGGAATTGTTGGATGATTCCGTCGGCGAGCATATCAGCCATCTGGAGAATCTCATCGTGGACCTCATCGTACGCGGTCACATCACCGGACCAATCACCTTTGAGGCGGGCAGTAGCTTCTGCCAATGTCAGGTCGAGATGAGATTTCATCATGGATTGCATATCGGCCAGCGGCCAGTTATTGGGGTTGGCCTTGTTCAGAAAGTCAGCAATTTGGTTGGCATTGTCGTACCAGCGTTTATTGGCATCCTCGAATTTAGCGTTGTCGCCAGCCTTGGCGGCCGCAAGAAGATCAGCGGCGGTCAGGATGTGGTTTTTGAGCAAAGACGTCAATTGCTCGCCAGCCTGATCACCATAGAATGGCTTGATTGCGTTGCCAATATCAACCTGATTTTGCAATAAACGCTGAGCAGTGGCATTTGCCTCAGGCAAGCCCGCCGCGACATCCATGATGTAAATACGCGTCCAAATAATATGATCCTCCCAAAGTTTGCGGACTTCCTGTCGAAAGACAAGTGGATCAATCCCAGTGGTGGATTCGATGGAGGAGGGCGCGGGAGATGGCGTGTTTCCCGATGGTTGATGTGCCATAGTCGGCGTCTGTGTTGGAGCTGAGGGCGCTGGGGCACAAGCGGCCAGCAATTGAGCGGCAATCGCGAAGACGGCGATTAAAGTAAAGAATTTCGATCGGAACATTTTCATAGTCAGGTTCTCCTTTTTGGATTGCCGCATCCTTGAATACAATTAACCTATATGGTAAAACAAGGGTGCGGCCATGATTTTGAGAAGTCTCGGCTGTCGCAGGCGCGGTGGTTTATCGGAACCGCCGCGCCCTGGATTTGATGGGGCTTTTATTGACAGGAATCGCCTCCTTCCAGAATAAACATCTGCTTTAGGATCTAACTTTATGCCTATTAGTATCAGAAAGGCGGTGCATCTTACTTAACAAAAGGCGCCTCCAATTTTTGGAAGGCGCCTATGATCAATGTGAGGAATCTAACGAATTGAACTTTACAGATCATCCAGCAGTGGCGGTCCACCCTCATTCTCGAAGCGTGCCAGATCGCGTAACATCTCATATTCGTCATGGCAGGCGCGGCATTGATACAAGTGTTGTTTAACTTGTGACAATTCAGCCGAGGCATCCTGGCCAGATGTCTCCAATTCTACAAATTGGGAAATCAGGTCGAAGCACTCAGTGCAGGAAATTTCCACATCCTGAGTTTCGTAGATATTTCGAAGCCAAGCATCAAAGCGCTCACGATTCATAACTACTCCTCAAACATTCGTTGCACAACCTGACGGAATCTTACCCTTTTGAACTAAACAAAGCCAGCGTCTCGCCAACCTCAAAGCCTCGCGACTGTAAACCGCTTTTGAGTTTGCGGCGGGCATCGTGAAGCAATTTGTAGATCGCGTTCCGATTTGTATCCAGTTGCTGTACGACTTCGTCCATGGGAACTTCATTGAAGACCATCAATAGCAGGACCCGACGTTGTTTGTCGGTCAGGTCGCGCTCAATCACTTCTCGAATGGCTCTGCGAACCTCATTCTGCAAGGCAGATTGGTCTGGGCCAAGCGAGGGTGACTTATCTTGCATCAACCATTCAGAAATCCCGTCATCCTCGGCGATGGACAGCTGATCAAGTGAGACATCTTTCCAGCGCTCGTGGCGGGCGGCCGTCAACCCAATATTGACGGCGAATTTATATGCCCATGTGGTGAATTTGCTATCGCCGCGAAAATCCGACAGGTGATTCAAGACTGCAATCAGGGCTTCCTGCGCGCAATCCTCGGCCAGCTTTAGGGCATCATCCCGAGCCAAGCCACCGAGATCACCGAGATTGCGATTGAATAAATACAAAACAGCCCGCAACAAAATACCTCGCAGGTCAGCAATGGCGCTTTCCTGCGCGGCACCTTTGCTCTTCAAATCATTTAACCATTCCTCATTACTACGTGTACGACTCATTGCAGAAATTATATCAAGAAACCCTATTCCAAAACCTGCAAAGGTTTATAGCACACCAACCCTTTGAGATACGCACCTTCAGGAAAACACAACGAGACGGGGTGATCCACATCCTGTGACAAATGCTGAATGATTTGCGCGTCCACGCCAGCATCCAGCGCGGCACCCGCGACGATTTTTTGAAAGAGGGCCGCGTCCACACCGCCGGAGCAGGAGAACGTGACCAGGATTCCGTTTGGCCGCAGAAGTTTGAACGCCAGCAGATTAATGTCTTTATAGCCGCGCGAAGCCTTTTCCGCTTGCGCGGCGGTTGGCGCGAACTTGGGCGGGTCAAGCACGATCATGTCAAACGAGCGGCCTTCGTCGCGAAACTTGCGCAAGACTTGAAAGACATCGCCTTCGATGACCGAATGACGTTCAACAAGCAGATGATTGAGCGCGACGTTTTCCTTGGACAAAGCCAGCGCGTCGGCAGACGCATCCACTGAGACGACAGACTTCGCTCCCCCGCTCAGGGCATTGACCGTAAATCCGCCGGTGTAGCAGAAGCAATCCAGCACATCCCGATCCTTTGCCAATTCGCGCACGCGCTGACGGTTGGCGCGCTGGTCGAGGTAGAAGCCGGTCTTGTGTCCCTCCGCAAAGTTGACGAGGAATTTCAAGCCATGTTCGTGAATGACGATATTAGATATTCGAGATTCGAAATTCGGCTCTGATCCCGATTCTCGAATTATCGAATTTCGAAGAACGCCGCTACGCGGCGGCAATCCCTCCAGTTCACGCACGTCGGCGTCGGAGCGTTCGTAGATATTTTTCAGTCCTGTTTCTTCAACCAGAAGATCGGCAATCGTGTCTTTCCAAAATTCTGAGCCAGACGTGAGAGATTGAAGCACAATCACATCGCTGTAACGGTCAACGATCAAACCGGGGAGACCATCGGATTCGGCGTAGATCAAACGAAGTGAGTCAGTTTCATGTGCCAGGTTCCATGTGTCGCGTGAGTGGATTGCAGATTTGATTCGTGCGCGGAAGAAATCAGCATTGATAACTTCGTCGTTGAAAGTCCACACACGGGCGCGGATTTGCGAGTGAGGGGAGTAAAAGGCGCGGGCGAGGAAATCTCCTTTTGAGGAGAGCACATCCACGGTCCCGCCGGATGCGATGTTTTCATCGACGCGATCTACCGCGCCGGAAAAAATCCACGGATGGCGGCGGAGCAACGATTTTTCGCGTCCGGGTTTGAGAATCAAAGCGGGCATAGCAAAAGTGTATCACATGGTATCATCCGTTCAGCGATTGGAGGATGCAATGATTGATTTCACTTCAAAGTTTGGACGCGTCGTCAAGCGGCATCTCAATGAAGAGTATTTTGTGTGGCTGACCACGGTCGGCTCGGACCTCACGCCTCAGCCCCGCCCCGTGTGGTTCATCTGGGACAAGGATTCTTTTCTCATCTTCAGCCAGGCCAAAGCATACAAACTCAAGCACATTTCACAACATCCAAAAGTTGCCATGCACTTCAATGCAGGGGATGAACGCGCAGATGAAGGGGTGATTGTCATCATCGGCGAGGCCTTCATTGACCAAAGCGCGCCGCCCGCGCATAAATTGCCCGCGTATTTGAAAAAATACAAGACTGGCATTGCGGGCCTGGGCAACACGCCTGAAGAATTCAGCCGCGAGTATTCAGTCGCGATTCGTGTCACGCCCACTTCCCTTCGAGGCTGGTAGTGTGACGTTCGTTGTCAGAATCATTGAATACGACTATAATACCGCCTGCAATTCGTCGGGGCGTGGCGCAGTCCGGTAGCGCACTTGCATGGGGTGCAAGGGGTCGGAGGTTCAAATCCTCTCGCCCCGACTGAAGACTCTTTGATGAAAGGAGTTTTATTCATCTTCAGGGTCGTCCGTTCCCCATTTAGGGACGGTGCAAATCCTCTCGCCCCGACTGAAGACTCTTTGATGAAAGGAGTTTTATTCATCTTCAGGGTCGTCCGTTCCCCATTTAGGGACGGTGCAAATCCTCTCGCCCCGACCAAGATAGACTCCTAAGGTTTCAAAACCTTTGGGGTCTTTTTGAATAATCAACTTGATTGAATCTCCTCCAACCATTCCAACCAATCGAAATGCTGTGATCAGTTTGATCGCGGCGATTCTGACTCTGCTTTCTTTCTGCGGCGCAGTCGTTCCGATTCCGCTGACGGGATTCGTCTGCTATCCGACTGCTGCGCTGTTCGGTCTCGCCGCATTGGCAACGGGAATTAATTCCCTGCGGCAGATCCGTTCCAGTGGAGAGAACGGTCGTCCATTCGCTGTGATCGGCACGGCGATTGGAACGTTGACCGCCATGGCTGTGTTATGTATCATTGCACTGGGCCTTGTCTTTTTGCCACAGGTGATTTCTTTTCTCCATCAAATTCCCACACAACCTTCCATTTCGTTTCCCACTTTATAAAATACCTTCACTTGTCAATCCTCACCCCTTCGATTATGCTTGCTCGTGGGAGTGGTTAAGTCCCGGCGGGCTTCCTGGTCTTCAAAACCTGTGGCGGGTCGCGTTGCGGGCCGCGGTGGGTTCGACTCCCATCCACTCCCGCTCGCAGACGGCCATAGACGATAGACCAAACCATAAAAGCCCATCATCACTTATCGCCCATTGCCCACGGTCTAAAGTCACACAGAGGTACCAATGCCCATCCCAGAAACTGAAACGTTGAATCATTTTGTCTCTCGCATCTTCCGCATTGAAGATGTAACTCTCGGCGACCCGGCGCGCGGATTGATCGCGCGCTATCGCGGCCAATTGATCGGCGAAGACTCCGCCGCGGCCTATGATCAGCTTGCCGAGCAGTTACAGCCATATGACATCACGCCGCTCTTCCGACAGGAAAAAGGTCAGCAGATCATTTATCTTGTACCTAAAAAGCCGGAGCCGCGGCCGACGCGGGCATCGGTCAATATCATTCTCTTCATTCTGACTGTGTTCAGCGTCATGCTGGCAGGCGCACAACCTGAAGGGCCTATGCCAAGCGACACAATGGGACAAATCCTGGCCTTGCTCAAAAGCATTTTCACAGGCTGGCCGTTTGCCTTGAGCCTGCTTGGAATCTTGGTCGCTCACGAATTTGGTCATTACCTGATGAGCCGCTATCACAAGACTCCCGCGACGCTGCCGTATTTCATTCCGCTTCCGTTCAGCCCTTTGGGAACAATGGGCGCGGCCATCGTTATGCAGGGCACGCCAAAAAATAAACGTGTGCTGTTCGACATCGGCGTGGCCGGTCCGCTGGCCGGGATTGTCATCGCAATTCCCGTACTGTTTTTTGGACTCTCCATTTCACACGTATCGGTGATTAATCCGACTGAAGGGATGATTCAACAGGAGGGCAACTCTCTGTTGTATCTCTTAGCCAAATACATCATGTTTGGCAAACTTCTTCCCGCGCCCGCGACCACACACGGCATGCCGCTTGCACTTTATTGGCTTCGTTACTTCTTCACAGGCCAGCCCGCTCCCTTCGGCGCGACGGACGTGCTGATTCATCCGATTGCCTTCGCAGGCTGGGCCGGATTGCTGGTCACTGCGCTGAATCTCGTCCCCGCCGGCACACTGGATGGCGGGCACGTGATCTATTCACTTTTTGGCGATAAAGCCGCCAAGGCCTTTCCCGTTATCTTCGGCGCGTTATTGCTCATGGGAATCTTCTGGAACGGCTGGTGGATCTGGGCTGTGCTCCTCCTCTGGCTCGGACGCGTCCACGCCGAACCGCTCGATCAGATCACACAACTCGATGCCAAGCGACGCTGGGTCGCCGCGCTGGTGATCGTCATTTTCATTCTCACGTTTAGCCCGGTCCCCTTTGCGGTCTTCGGCATACGATGAACTTTCGCGGCGGGGTTTCACTTCTCCTGCTGGTTTTTCTCGCGGCGTGTCAGCCCGCGCCGGTTGAAAGTTTAACAGAAACGCCATCAGTCGACGCGACACAAACGCCGCGGCCTACGTCCACGCCCGATGCGGCAGGCACGCTCGGGGTCCCGAAAGAAGCGTTGAAGGGCGTGACGATTCAAGTCTGGCATCCGTGGTTCGGAGTCGAATCGAATCTATTTGAGTCACAAGTCAAAGAGTTCAATCAAACCAACGAATGGGGCATTGTCGTTCAATCTACAAGCCAGTCGAACTACACACAACTTTATGAAAGTGTCTCCACTTCCCTGCTCACGCCGAACAGGCCTCAGGTGGCGATTGCATTTCCCGAACACGCGCTGGATTGGGATACAAGCGGACTCGTCGTAGACCTCACGCAATATGTGAACGACCCGCAATATGGATTCACAAACGATGATGTGAAGGATTTTCCATCCGTTTTCTGGAATCAGGATTCGTTCGGCGGAAAGCGATTGGGCGTTCCCGCCGAACGTTCAGCCCGCTTCCTTCTTTATGACGTGAGCTGGGCGCGCCAGCTTGGGTTCGACGCGGCGCCTGTCAACGCGGAGGACTTCCGCCAGCAAGCCTGCCGCGCGCATCAATCCATGTTGACAGATAACGATAAAAGCAACGACGGTCAGGGCGGCTGGCTGGTGGATACGAATTCGATGACCGCGCTTTCGTGGTTGATGGCGTTCGGCGGCGGCGTGCTCGAGGGCAATGATTATCGTTTCCTGACCCCGAAGAACATCGCCGCGCTCACTTTCGTAAAGCAACTCTACGACGACGGTTGCGCGTGGACCGCCGGCCCGGATGCAGATTTGCCATCCGCGTTTGCGAATCGAAAAGCATTATTTGCCACCGCCAGCCTCGAAGATTTATCTGACTATATGCGCGCCATGGGCGCGTCAAGCAATCCTGATGAATGGACCGCGCTGAGTTTCCCCGGCGATGTTCAAACCGGATTGGTTGTTTATGGTTCATCCTACATCGTGTTGAAATCCACACCCGAACAACAATTGGCTTCGTGGCTGTTTGTGCGCTGGATGCTCTCGCGGGAGAATCAAAAGAAATGGGTCGAAGTCACCGGCCTATTTCCTCTGCGAAATTCCGCACTCGACCTGTTGGGCGATTACAAAAACAGTCACCCGCAATGGGCCGCGGCCGTTGACCTTTTGCCGCAGGCGCAGATCCAGCCGCAGTTGGCGTCGTGGCGCAAAGTCCGTGTGATGCTGGGCGATGGGTTCGACGCCATGTTCCGCGTGAACACGCCCGCGGGCGAGGTGGCGAAAATTTTAGCGATTATGGAATCGACGTCGAGGGATTTAAGCAAATAATTTTGTTGAAGGCTTGAACGTTGAAAGTTCGAACGTTCCATGTACCCGAATTATTCGATCCCAAAGAATAAACTCGCCGGTCTCATCCGCGACGCGCTTCTTTTGCGCCGCCGCGTCTTTCGGGACGACGCGCTGGCCGTCGTTTCGAGAATTGATCCACCGCCCCACATCTTCGGCAAAGAAAACATCCCGCAAAACGGACCGTGTGTCATCACGGTCAATCATTATTACCGCCCCGGTTTTTTCGCGCCGTGGATGGCGCTTGCCATTTCCGCAGTAGTGCCCATGGACATTCACTGGATCATCACCGGAGAACTGACTTATCCGGGCAAATGGTACGCGCCGCTCGGGATGGTAATCTCACGTTTCGTCCTGGAACGCGGCGCACGCGTTTATGGATTCACAACGATGCCGCCCATGCCGCCGCGTCCGCGCGACGTGGAAGCGCGCGCCGCGTCTGTGCGCGCCGTGTTGGATTATGTGAGACACGCTAAGAATCCGATCATTGGCCTCGCGCCGGAGGGCGGCGATCAGATCGGCGGATGTTTGACCATGCCTGCTTCAGGTGTGGGGCGTTTCGCTTTACTGCTGGCCGCTCAGGGTCTGCGGTTTGCGCCGGTGGGAGTTTACGAGTCAGATGGAGAGTTTTGTTTGAATTTTGGGGAAAATTATGAATTAGCCATTCCGCATCATCTATCGGCGGACGATAAAGATAAACAAGCCGCACAGATGATAATGAAACACATCGCGCCGCTCTTACCAGTCCGCCTGCGCGGAGAGTTCGGAGATTGAAATTTCGATTCACCACAGATAAACACGGATGGGCGCAGACTTTCCGATGAACGTTCTCGTGAGTTTATTTACCAAGCATCAGCGTTTATCTGGGTTCATCTGTGGCTATTTTTAAAATAGCCGCTGATTGTTCCCTCTGACTTTTCGCCTCGCGCACGCCGATCAAACTGACCGCGCTCAATGCAAACAGCACCGCATAACTGGCGAAGATCGCGAAATATCCCAGCCCGGGGCGATACCCGTTGAGATAATCGGCGATGAGGCCGCCGATGCCCGCGCCGACAATCCCCGCGCCCGCGCCAGCCAGATTCGAGATGCCGAGGTATCGTCCCGCCTCGGCGGACGGCACGAGGTCCGTGCCGAGCGCCCAGTTGGCGGTCATGAATAACCCCGTCCCTAATCCAATAATCGTCCCCGCGATGTAAATCGTCATCAAGTTCGGAACCCAGATCGTGCTCAACAAAAGAAAATTACCGGCCGCCGCAGTGATACCGCTGATTCCAACCAATCGCTTGCGGCCAATGTGATCCGCAAGCCAGCCGCTGATGAGAGCAGTAATCAAAATGAAAACGCCGATCACGGTCGTCAAATTGCCGGTCAACACGGATGAATCTTCGTTGCTGAGATTGAAAGCATACATCACAAAATAAAATACGGAGCCTTGAAGCGACGTGGCCGCGGCCAGAAACATCAAGCGGTTGACGATCCACCACGTGAAGGATGACCGGCGACGCGCGTCTTGTCCAAGTGTCGCCAACGCTCCCGCCCACACTCCAATAATCACCGCGACGACCATCGCGACCGCGCCGCCGATGCCAACTCCCCACGCGAGCGCCGTGGCTTTATCTGCAAACGGCAAAGCAATCAATCCGGCTAATCCGCCAAGCAGACCTCCGCCCAATACTCCGGCCAATGCGCCGATTGCAATGCCAGTCAACATTCCCAGCACGCGAAACATCGGCGGCCAGAATGGTGCGGCGGGTTTCTCGCGCAATGGTTCTTCTTTTACAAAAAGAACTGTAATGATCGCGGCCACTAACAGAGTCGCGCCGGTGGCAAAGACCGCCCAGCCCAGTTCCCCCGCGCCGACCATTTTGGCAATGGTCAAGCCGACGACAATTAACGGAAGCAATTCAAAGATGGCTTTGGCCGCCGAAGCGCGTCCCCGCTCATCGTCCGGGACGAGATCGGGAATTAATCCCTGCAGGGGGCCGTGCGAGATATTGGAGGAAAATTGTATGAGGAGCACGCCGATCAGCAGTGACCAATAATCCCAAGACAATGCGATGACCGCCAGAAATAAAAGATCAAACAATGCACCAGCCAAAATAAATGGCCTGCGACGGCCAAAGCGCGACGTGGACCGATCACTCAAGAGACCTGCGGCGGGTTGCACCAGCATGGCAATCACGAGTCCCGCGGCGCGCATCCCACCCAGCGCAGAATTCTTGACCGCCTCCGGCGCGAACAACCCCACCAGATACGGCATGAAGATCGAACCCATGGCCGTGTTGCGAACGTTCAAGCCGAACCAGAACAAGTTCAAAGTGATGTAGTCATACCAGTGAAGCGGCTTCACGGCGGTTCCCTCCCGGGCACAAGTTTGGATGAGTCGGGTCAATTATACAGGTGATGCGTTATGTGTATCTCGCATTTACCTTGTATGGGACGCGGACACTCAAGAACCAGTGCAGGCGAGCGCTGATTCACGCGGAAAAAATGATAGATCCGCGTTTTTCCGCGTCCCCAAATAGACTTGTAAAAGAGTCGCTTTGGTCAGGCTGTATTTGTTTTGGTATCTTTGTGGTAAAGTTCTCGAGGAGAGTTGTGCAACTTTCTCCATTTTGTCTCGTAAACGAAGTAGAAAGTTCAAGGAGAAGGCGTGAACGAAGAAATGGCCTGGGTGACCCAGGCCCAGCAAGGCAGTGACGAAGCTTTCACAAAACTGGTCGAAGCCTACCAAACGCACGTCTATAACTTGTGCTATCGCATGTTGGGCGAACCCGAGTCGGCGGAAGATGCCGCGCAGGAGACCTTTCTGCGGGCGTTTCAGCATCTGCACCGCTACGACAGCAAGCGCCCGTTTGCGACGTGGTTGCTCTCGATTGCCGCCCACTATTGCATTGACCGTCTGCGCCGCCGCAGATTCGCAATGATGTCCATTGATCAGGATGAGGAGGAAGGCGGCTTTGAACTTCCGGACGCGGACGCGCCCAACCCGGAGGCTGAAGCGGTGCACAGCGAACAGCGTCAGCGGATGCAGGGTTTGCTCAAACGTCTGGATGCGGTTGATCGCGCCGCCATCGTTCTGCGCTATTGGGAAGATTATTCCGAAGCGGAGATCGCCGAGGCGCTCGATCTCACGGTCAGCGCGGTGAAGAGCAGACTGCACCGGGCAAGGCGCGAACTGGCAGGCTTGTGGCAGGAAGAAACGCCCAGGCCCAAACATGAAAGGAGGCCTCATGAATCACCGGCCTTTTGAAGACTGGCTCTTGCAAGACCAGCCTCTGACACCTGAACAAAAACGTGAATTGCAATCTCATTTGCAAGTCTGCACTTCATGCACAGCCATCGCTGAGTCGAATCTGGCTTTGCACTCCACGCAGAAAGCCGCGCCTGCCGCAGGCTTTACAGAGCGGTTTCAAGCGCGGTTGATACAACGTCGGCGCGAACAGAGATGGCGTCAGGTGATGGGGTCGCTGGTGCTGGTCATCGGCGGGGTGGCGCTCCTGTATTGGCTGGCAGGGCCATTGGTCCAGGAAATGATGCGCTCACCCGCAGAATGGATCACCGCGGTCGTGGGCTATTTCCTTTTCATATTGACATCTATTCAAGCATGGAGTGAGGCCGGCTGGGTGCTCTTGCGCGTCGTGCCCAACTTCATCTCGCCTTCCGGTTGGATTGTTTTGTTATCCGTGGTCAGCGGGTTGACTATATTGTGGATGTTTTCGATTCGGCGCTTTACCCGAACGCCGCAAGGAGTGTGAACAATGAAAAAATGGATGATTATCCTTTTGCTGTTGGCAGTTTTGCTTTGGCCCGTCCGCGCCGCGCACGCGTGGAATGGTTTGAGCGAAGGACGCGTGATCATCGGCGAGAACTTCACATTGAAAAGTGGAGATTCGCTCGACGGTGATCTGGTGGTGATCGGCGGCGAGACCGTGATCGAGAAAGCCGCCAAGGTGAACGGCAATATTGTTGTGATCGGCGGGAGTCTCAAACTCGATGGGCAGGCCACCGGGGATGCAGTTGTGATCGGTGGATTGGTTTCGATGGGCACAGATTCTTCGGTGGCTGGCGATGTCGTGACGGTTGGCGGTTCGCTCCAACGCGCCGAGGGCGCGGAGATTGGCGGCAACGTGGTCACCAACATGCCCCCGCCTATCATCACGATTCCCAACCCGGCCGCGCCGCCGACGCCAAACTTTGAAATCAACGTCAATCCGCTTTGGCAAATTGGAAGCATATTTCTGCAGGCGATTGGCCTGGCCGCGCTTGCCATGTTGTTGACAATGTTCCTGCACCCTCAACTCGACCGCGTGGCGCAGGCATTAGTCTCGCAACCTTTTGTATCCGGTAGCATTGGATTGTTAACTACAATCATTGCTCCCGTCACTTTGCTCATTCTGGGCGTGACGATCATCCTGCTTCCTGTTGCGCTGGTTGGAGTCATTGTTCTGGCGCTGGCGTGGGTTTTTGGCATGGTGGCGCTGGGCATGGAAGTCGGCGACCGCTTTACAAAAGCAATCCATCAAACGTGGGCGCCGGTACTTTCCGCAGGCGCTGGGACATTCCTTTTGATGGTTGTTATCAATACAGTCAATCTCGTGCCTTGCGTCGGCTGGATGGTTGGCGTGCTGGTTGGTCTGATCGGATTCGGCGCGGTGGTGATGACCTTCTTCGGCACGCGCCCGCTCCTCGTCCAGGCCCAGAACGCTTCTTCATCGGACCTGAAACCGGCCTCCAGTGAACAAGTTCCTCCGTCACCCTGAGCGTAGCGAAGAGTCTCCGCCGCTTCGCGGCGGGATTCTTCACTTCCGGAGCCTGCGCTGAGCGCAGTCGAAGCGGTCGTTCAGAATGACAGCATGAACGCCATGATATAATCAGCCCGCCTCGGTGAAAACTTGCCGGGGCGGGTTTGATTTTGGAGAAAACATGTTACCGAAAGTTGAAATACCCAACACCCCCGTTCACAACGCCCCGCCGCCGCTAATCGAAGTCTCAGGTACTCACCGTGATTTGGGATGCCAGATCGGGGAAGCGCGGCGTGAACAGATTCAACATAGTGTCGCCAACGCTCATGTTTTGATTGACCAATCCTATGACCAGTTGGAATTGACGTGGCAAGGCGCGCAGATCCAGGCGCGCAAATATTTGCCGTTTGCTGAAGAACGTTACCCGCAATATGTGGATGAAATGCGCGGCATGGCCGAGGGCGCCAACGTCCCTTTCGACGACATCATGACGCTTAATGCCATGGAAGCAGTCACGATGGACGCCTTGCATCTCACGCGTTGCACCAGTTTTGCAGTGAACGAAGCGCGCACCGCGGATGGTCACGTGCTCGCCGCGCACAACGAAGACTGGGTTCCCGAAGACGAAGATGACGTGTATGTGATCTCGGCCAAACCGAAAGACGAACCTCCGTTCCTCGCCATGACGTACGGCGGGCTTCTGCCCAATGTGGGCTTCAACGCGTACGGCATCGCCCAACTCATAGACTCGGTCTACCCGACCGATTCGCGCATTGGCATTCCGCGGCTCGTTGTGGCGCGCGCCGTGCTGGCCGCGCGCCGTATCTCCGGCGCCATCGGGCGCGCCCTCGTCCCCCACCGCGCCGCGGGCTACAATCACTTGCTCGCTCACGAGAGCGGCGAGATGTATTCCATCGAAATCTCGGCCAAACGCTTTGAAATCCATCACGGCACGGATGGTTACATCGTCCACACCAATCACTATCTCGCGCCGAACATGAAGGAAATCGAAAGCGACCCGGAAGAATTGATCTCGTCGCGCGTGCGTTATTTCCGCGCCAATCGTCTTTTACGTGAGAACTCCTCGCATACCATCAAGTCCTTGCAGGCCATTCAAAAGGATCATGTCAATCTGCCCAACTCGATCTGCAATCACGCCGTTAACTGGAGCGACCCGCTCGACCGCGAGAAAACCATCAACGCGCTGGTGATTGATCTCACTGCCCGCGAGATGCACATCTGCTGGGGCAATCCCTGCCAGAACGCGTATCACACCTATCATTTGAACGCATGATGCTCTACGTAAGAACCGCCGGTAAAATCGGCGGTTCTTTTCAATTTAGGTGTGATAGAATACAATTCTTATTGGAGCAACAATGATAGAAGTAACGATTGATAGTGTCCGTGTAAACCTGATGTCGCCGCATAGACTGGTCATTCTGCGCGAAGTGGGTGCGGATCGTTACCTTCCCATCTGGGTCGGGCCTTACGAGGCAGAAGCGATTACGGTTGGCCTGCAGGAAGTGGAAATGAACCGCCCGCTCACGCACGACCTGTTGAAGTCCGTGTTCAATACCTTTAACGCCAAGATCAAACGCATCGAGATCATCTCACTCAAGGAAGATATTTTCTACGGCAACATCGTAGCCGAAGTGAATGGACAGGATGTCAACGTAGACTCGCGCCCCTCCGACGCCATCGCCCTCGCTGTGCGCGCTCACGTCCCCATTCTGGTGGACGAATCGGTGATGCAGGGCGCGGGGATCACCCCCGAGGCCGATATGGAATCGTCCACAGGCGCGCCCGCTCAAAGTCCCGCGCAGACGCGGGCCGCTCCTCCTGTCGGCGATGTCAGCACCGAGCGGTTATCGGTCTTTGAAGATTTCCTCGGCAAACTTGACCTCGATAAACTCGACGATAAAAACAAAGACAAGCCCGACGACGAAGGCAAGTCCGACAAACCTGCTAAACCCAAATCAGATAAACCCGATAAACCGAGCAAACCCAAAAAGAAATGACCGATTTCCTGCCGCCTGAAGAGACAACCGCCCCCGCCGCGCCGAGCATTCCTCACAGCCGAGAAGCCGAAGAAGCCGTCGTTGGGGCGGTTCTGATTAACCCCGAAGTCTATTATGACGTCGCCCAATTTTTGCAGGCCGATGATTTTTACATTCATCGCCACCGCTGGATTTGGGAGGCCTTCACCAGCCTGCACGAGCAACGCATCCCAATTGATCTGCTGACGATCAGCGAAGAGTTGGATCGCAAAGGTCAGCTCGCGGAAATCGGCGGGCCGGCGTACCTGACCGCGCTCGTGAATCAAGTGCCGACATCGCTCAACGCCGAATCATATGGCCGCATCGTCGAGAGCCATTCGATTCGCCGCAAGATGATCCATGCCGCCAATTCGATTGCTTCACTGGCGTACAATGAAAGTTCGACGGTTGAAAATGTGATGGACGAGGCCGAGAAGGCGGTCTTCAACGTGAGCGAACGCCGCCTCAAACACGACCTTCAACCGATCTCCGCCGTATTGAGCGATTACTACGACCGCATTGATGACCTCGCCAAACGCGACGAGGACATTTTCGGCGTCCCGACCGGTTTCATTGACCTCGACAAAATGTTGAGCGGCTTGCAACCTTCCGACTTGCTGATCATCGCGGGCCGACCGGGCCAGGGCAAGACCGGTTTTCTGCTTTCGATTGCCAAGAACGCCGCGTTGACCCATAAAAAACATGTGGCGATCTTTTCGCTCGAAATGTCGAACGAACAAGTCGTTCAGCGTTTGATCGCGCAGGAAACAGGCATTGACTCGCAACGTCTGCGCACGGGCAAGTTGGCAGAGAATGAATGGCCGCTCTTTGCCCACGCCATCGAGGTCATGTCTGACACGCACATCTTCCTCGACGACACGCCCGCCATCACGCCGCTTCAATTGCGGACGAAGTGCCGCCGCCTGCACCTTGAATATCATCTTGATCTCGTGATTGTGGATTATCTGCAATTGATGGGCGGCGACACGCGCAGTGAGAACCGCGTGCAGGAAGTGTCGTACATATCGCGCAATATGAAAGTGCTGGCGCGCGAGTTGAATGTGCCGGTCATCGCCGCGGCGCAGTTGTCTCGCGCTGTGGAGCAACGCTCCGACAAACGCCCCGTGCTTTCGGACCTGCGCGAGTCCGGCTCGCTCGAACAGGATGCGGACATCGTCATGTTCATCTATCGTCCCGATCAATACGAAAAGGACACGGTCAAGCAGAATGTGGCGGAGATCATCGTTGCCAAGCATCGCAACGGCCCGGTTGGGAGCGTGGAACTGGTCTTCCGCAGTGCGCTGGCGAAGTTCGAGAACGCCGCGACGAGGATGTTCAATCCCAACGAGTAACGAAATGTTCAAAGGCTTCACCGACTCTGAGACCTTCACCCGCTTTCCTGATTCGTTCTTTCATCATCTATTGAACGAGATCACGGACGCGGACGAGTTGAAAGTGACGCTGTATTTTTTGTGGCGCATCGAGCACATGGATGGACCATTCCGCGCACTATGTCAAACGGATTTTGACGTAAAGGATTTGGGTCTCGCGGCGGACGAGGTCGCTTCGGGATTGGAAAAGGCCGCGAAGCGAGGGAGCCTGCTCAAGTCCACGCATGAAGCGGATGTGTTTTACTTTCTGAATTCGCCGCGCGGGCGCGCTGCCGCCGAAGCGTTCGCAAAAGGTGAATGGCGCGAGTCCGCAAAGATCATGTCCGCGCCGCTGGAACGTCCGAATGTGTTCAAACTGTATGAAGAGAACATCGGTCCGCTCACGCCGCTGATCGCGGATGCGTTGAAGGATGCCGAAGAAATATATTCCGCCGTGTGGATTGCGGATGCAGTTGAACTGGCTGTCAAAAACAACAAGCGGAATTGGAAATATTGTGAAGCGATATTGAAACGCTGGAAGGAAGAGGGCCGTGCCAAAAAGCAAGATAGACGAGACGATAAAAAATCTCGTCAGCGCGACGTCGAAGACAAGATCAAAAAGTTTGTCGGCGACCGAGGATAACCACGATCTTCCCGGCGATCCGAACTGCCCGCATTGTCACGGCGTGGGATATTTACGCGCGGATGTAGCGGTTGGTCATCCCGACTTTGGCAAATTGCAAGTCTGCGTCTGCCGCCGCGCCAAAGTGACCGATGCGGTGCGCGAACGGCTGTTTGCGCTGAGTCACCTCGATGAACTCAAAGAGCTGACTTTTGAGACCTTCAAGCCGCGCGGACGCAAAGGCCTGGGCGAGATTCAGGCCAACTCGCTTGAGATGGCTTTCAATCAAGCCAAACATTATTCGCAAAATCTGAATGGCTGGCTTTTGCTGTTGGGAGGTTATGGTTGTGGAAAAACGCATCTGGCCGCGGCGGTGGCGAATTACGCGGTCGGCATGGGCGTGCCCACGTTATTTTTGACTGTCCCGGATTTGCTGGACACACTTCGCTTTTCATATGACAGCGAAGACACGACCTTTGAAGAACGCTTCGATGAAATCCGCAACGCGAAACTTCTAGTGTTGGATGATTTCGGGACTCAAAATGCAACCGGCTGGGCGCAGGAAAAACTATTCCAGATCGTCAACTATCGTTACATCAATAAACTGCCCACAGTCGTGACGACTAATCTTGCCCTCGACGAAATCGAAGCCCGCATCCGCTCGCGTCTCGCGGACCCGGAACTGGTCACGCAGACAAAAATCAGCGCGCCCGACTTCCGCCGCCCCATGGATGACGCGGGTCATCCTGAACTGTCCTCACTTGATTTACATTCAGGCCGAACCTTCGAACATTTCTCGTTGCGCAAAGATGAAGACCTGCCCGCACCTGCCGTTAAATCTTTGAAGGACGCGTACGAAGCCGCCCAGAGCTATGCACAAAAGCCGCGCGGCTGGCTGGTGCTAACCGGCGATTATGCAACTGGAAAAACACACTTGGCCGCGGCGATTGCGAATCATCGCGCCGGGCTTGGCGATCCGCCGCTTTTTATCAT
>JAJPIZ010000035.1 GCA_021324435.1 Anaerolineae bacterium | reverse complement strand
CGCCTGCAGGCGGATTTGTTTCGCAAATTGCTGGCGCAATCCCGCCGCGAGAAAGTGAAAGGAAAATAATATGAGCGCCTCTCCCTCTCCCCGCGAAGACCTGGAGCGGATCATCGAATCCGCAAAACGCCTCGGCGTGCAAATTGACGAAGAGGAGGCTCTGCAATGGCTGACGGCCATGGCCGCCTCGCAGGCCGACGAGGTGCAGGTGGACGCCAAACACGGAGTCTACGGCCAACGCATCAGCCTGCTGGATTTCAGCCCACAGGATTTGGCCTACTTCCGCGAGATCGGCAAGATCGTGGAAATACCGGACCGTGCGGGCGCGGTCGAAACGGCGCTGGCTTTATCCGGCTCTGCGGCCCAGTCCAAAATCCAAACGCATCCGGGCGACTGCGATTTCTTCGAGCGCGTCAACATCAAAGCGCCGACGCGTGAAGAAGCCTGCAAAATTTTAGCGGATGTGATCCATGATAAAGCCATGTCCACCAGGAGCGGACCGACCTATCGCCTGATGGAAGTCAAGTTCGGGACGTATCCTTTCGCGGGCAAGCGCGAGGGACAGGCTTTCAAGAAAGGCGGCTTCATTTCATGGAACGCGGATGACATCGAGAAAGGAAGCGTCTGGGTCGAGGATGAAACGGGCAAGGCTGTCGCGTTGAATTGGAACGAGGTCGCGAATGACCCGGGTTGGACGAAAATGGATTGGGTCGTCGCGCACCCGCCGCGGCGGACTCTGGCCAATGCCAGCAACAATCTGGACGTGACATGGGAATCGCCGGACGGTGAGATCGTTCCGCTGGATGGGCAACTTGATCCGTATTTTCAGGAAATCTATCTCGAAGCAGAGTCCATTCCGCTCTTCACGAAGATTGCCAAGCATGTCGCCGCGGACGCGATTGATGGCTACGTGGCGCAACTCGAACATGAAGTTAAGAAATACATAACCGAACACATCAATTACGGAAAAGCCGCCAAGCGCATGTACAATGTCTTTCGCATGAACGGACGTTATGTGGAAGCGGCTTATCTGCGTGAATTGTTCAACGAACCCGCGACGGTGCTGTATCAGATCGCATCTCTGCTTCGGACCGTGGACGAAGCCTCGCTCCCCGGCTCGGACATCAGCCCTGAAACGATTGCCGAACAGTTGGATACGTTGATTTTGGAAGTCGTGGATGTATTGGAGGGGGAGCGCGAAAAGGAGATCGTCAAGCGGCTGCTTCGTTTGCGCTCGCTGTTGGCAGACAGGGCCGCGGTCAAACAACGCCAAGATGAAGTGACGACCGCGCAGGACGAAGTCATGCAGGTGGTCAATGACTTTTTCTACGAGCGCCTGATTCTCCTGCCGAGCATCAAAGAATATATGGATGGTCTTCGGGCGGGTGGGTAGAGCTCCGCGACGGACAGGAATTTCACCACGGGACCGCAAAGAACACGGAGCTTTGGAAATATCTCTGTGCACTTTGTGGTCTCTGTGGTTTAATTTCTCTATAGTTTTGCCCAGCCCGGAGGAGACTCGTGAGACAACCGCTTTGGATTCCGTCCGATCAGCGCAAACGACAAGCCAACATCACACGCTTCATTGACCTGGTCAATCGCGCCCATCAGCGCAAGATCGAGACCTACGCCGAACTTTACGATTGGTCCATCCATGAGATCGCCGACTTTTGGGCGACGATGTGGGAGTTCGCGGACATCAAGCACTCGCGAACATATGACGCCATCGTTGACGATATAAATAAATTCCCCGGCGCGAAGTGGTTTCCCGGCGCGCGCTTGAATTTCGCCGAAAATCTTTTGCGCCATCGCGATGACCGTATCGCTTTTGTGTTCAGGGGCGAGACACAAAAATCAGGCAAGATGACGTATGCGGAACTTTACGACACCGTTGCGCGGCTGGCAAAGTCATTGCGCGAACTCGGTGTGACCTCCGGCGACCGCGTGGTCGGTTACATGCCCAACATGACGGAGACGGCGATTGCCATGTTAGCCGCCACGAGCATCGGCGCGACATGGTCGTCGTGCGCCACGGATATTGGTCCCTCCGCCGCATTGGAGCGACTCGGTCAGGTCGAACCCAAAGTGATGTTCACCGCCGACGGCTATTTTTACAAGGGCAAAACCTTCGATACGCTGGAACATGCCGCGGAAGTGGCGCGCGGCATTCCGTCGCTGCAAAAGGTGGTGGTCGTTTCGTACACGCGCGCCCGGCCCGAGGTCCGGCATGTTCCGAACGCCGTTCATTGGGACGACTTTCTGTCGAAGGAAAAGAATCTCGAAATCAAGTTCGAGCAGTTGCCGTTCGATCATCCGCTGTACATCATGTTTTCATCTGGCACAACCGGCAAGCCGAAATGTCTGGTACAGAGCGCGGGCGGTGTACTGATCAATCATCTCAAAGAGTTATTGCTCCACACTGATCTCAAACGCAATGACCACATCATGTACATCACGTCCTGCAGTTGGATGATGTGGAACTGGCTGTTGAGTTCGCTGGCGGTCGGCGCGACGATCATCCTGTATGATGGCAATCCCAATTATCCCGACCCGGGCGCGATGTGGAAATTGATTGAGGAAGAAAGAATTTCCATCTTCGGATGCAGTGCGAGTTATCTGCTCTTTTTGAAAAAAGAAAACTTTTCGCCGCGTACGCACTTCGATCTTTCGTCTCTACGTGAAATTTCGCAGACCGGCTCGCCGCTTTCCGTCGAGGGATTTGAATATGTATATCGCGAGATTAAACCTGATCTGCATTTCAACTCGATCGCGGGTGGCACGGACATCAACGGCTGTTTCGCGGCGGGCAGTCCCATTTTGCCGGTGTACGCAGGCGAACTGCAAAGTCCCGCGCTGGCGATGAGAATCAAGGCGTATGACGAAAAGGCCGCGTCTGTTCTGGACCTTCAAGCGGAACTCGTTTGCGAAGCGCCCGCGCCTTCCATGCCGATTTATTTCTGGGATGATGCCGACGGCGCAAAATATCATAACGCGTACTTCGGGGTTTATCCGAACGTGTGGCGGCACGGCGATTATGTCCTGATCCACTCCGATACCGGCGGCGTGACCTTTTATGGCCGCTCTGACGCGGTGCTCAAACCCTCAGGCGTGCGCATCGGCACCGCGGAGATTTACGCGCAGATGGAAAAACTTCCGGAGATCGCTGATAGCCTCGCCGTGGGGCAAAACTATCAGGACGACCAGCGCGTGATTCTGTTCGTGAAACTTGCTTCCGGTTTTGCTCTCACCGATGAACTGAAAGAGAAGATCAAGAAGACCCTGCGCGAGAACGCCTCGCCGCGGCATGTCCCCGCATTGATTTTTGAAACGCCTGATATTCCGTATACGTTGAATATGAAAAAGGTAGAAAGCGCGGTGACGAATATTCTCAATGGCCGCGCCGTAACGAACAAGGACGCGTTGATCAATCCCTCGTCGCTGGAATATTACGAAAAGATTCTGCCGCAATTAAATGCTTGATCACAGACTCTGAAACATCGTCCACCGTCTATGGTCTATCGTCCAAAAGGATCTCCCTATGCCCTGCAACTGTTGTGAAATCACGGATCACACCTTCAACGAAGAAGACGCGAAATCGGATATCAAGGAATATCGCAAACGCGGACCCGCCGAACAGACGCAATTGATTCTCGACGCCGTCCGTTCGCTCGGATTGAAAGACGCGACTCTGCTCGACGTCGGCGGCGGAGTCGGGACGATCCATCACGAACTGCTGGAAGATACGGCCCGCCAGGCCACGCACGTGGACGCTTCCTCCGCGTATTTACAACAGGCCAAAGAAGAAGCCGCGCGCCGCGGACATGCCGGGCGCGTCCAGTTCATTCACGCGGATTTCACGGACGTGGCGGATGATCTTCCTCAAGCGGACATCGTGACCCTCGACCGCGTGGTGTGTTGCTATCCCGATTTCCGCGGCCTGTTGAACGCCGCGGCGGGACGAAGCAAACGCGCACTGGCGCTGACGTATCCGCGCGAGACGTGGTATTTCAGAGTCGGAATCAGGGTCATCAACTTCTTTCAAAATCTGGGACGCGATCCGTTCCGCGTCTTTCTTCACCCAATCGCAGAGATGAACGCCCTGTTGGAGGGGCGGGGCATGAAGCGGGTCTTCGTCCAGCGCCTGTTCTTGTGGGAAATGGCATTGTACACCCGGGCGTAAGGAGTGGTTGAGGAGGCAACGAACTTCTCGCCACAGAGTCCACACAGAGAAAAAGAACGCTGTGCTCCCCCTGTGCTCCGTGGTAAAGAACGTTGAAGACCTGCGGAATCGGGTGTGCCGCCAAACCCTACAAAGGTCATCTGCTCCATTTGGGGGAAACACAAACAGACGGTTGGTGTTTATAATGGCAACACTTTAGAGTCCACGCTTCATCTGAGAGAGGAGAAGCCATGAAGCCCCTGCGATTCTCGTTTTATGCGCTCGCGGTATTGTTATCCGTGATGGCCGCCTGCGCGCCGAAAGCGACCGGCGCGCCGCCGACTGCCATCGTCCCGGTGACTGGCAACACTTCCACATCCACGACCGTCCTCATTCAACATCAGGCCATCCCTGCCCAATTGCCCGATCAACGCAGTAATCAGGCGGGCGATCAGGATTCGTCCACCACGGCGAAGAATAAAACCGTGCCGGGCGGAGACCGTTTTACGTTCGGCAAATACGAACGGCCCTTCAACGCCGATACGATGGATACATATTTCCCATATCTCGATATCCAGAATGTAACCATTTATCAGGATGATACCTGGGTATACGGTGTAATCGTCGTCAAAGGCCGCGATGCGAACAATGCCATGCCCGGCAAATACGCCGTGGAATTGGATGTGGACCGCGACGGCCGCGGCGATTTCCTTGTGATGGTCAGTCATCCCGCCTCGAGCGATTGGAGCACCGACGGCGTTCAGGTGTGGGCCGACACGAACAAGGATGTGGGCGGCTCGACCGCGGCGCGGTCGGATAGTACCCTCAGCGCCGGCGACGGCTACGAGACTTTGGTCGTCGATTCGGGTCACGGACAAGATGCGGACGCGGCCTGGGCGCGGCTTTCGCCGGATGACCCGAATGGGATTCAACTGGCGGTCAAACGCTCCGCGCTGGGCGGCGCGACGGCTTACATGGCCGGCATGTGGGCGGGCAATGAGGATCTCAACCCGGCGCTGTTCGATATCAACGATCATTTCACGCACGACGCGGCCGGCGAGGCCTCAAAGGATCTGCAATATTATTACCCAATCAAGCAGGTCTCAGAACTGGATAACACCTGCCGCATGGCAGTGGGATTTGTGCCGACCGGAAAAGAGCCAGGTATATGCCCGCTTCCGGCTGTCCCCGGCGCATGCCAACCGCCTTCGCCCAATTATTGTTATCCGTACTATCCATGGGATCCGAATTTATGTTGTTGTGCATATATGGGTTCCTGTCAACAGCCCTAAGGCAGGCTTATTATTGCCTGCGGTCGTTACAAAAGCGAATCGGTTGGTGTTGAATGAACATTGCTGATCAAAATTTTATAGTTTTATGTGTACAATGCGAGAATAAATAGAACAAAACAGACAGAAAAAAGGTTTTCCAAGCTGTAGATCAATCAGAAAGAGAGGAGAAAGCATGAAACGTCTGCGATTCACTTTTTACATTGGCATGGCGCTGTCGGTCATCCTGGCGGCCTGCGCGCCGAAGGCGGTACCGCCCACGCCCACGCCGGTGGTCATTGTGGTGACGGCCACAGAGGCGGCTCCCACCGATACGCCGACCCTGGTTCCGGTCCCGGTGGAGGCGTCAGCCACGCCGACTCTCGTCCCGGTCGTGCTGGCGGGTCCGGAGATGGCAGTCGGCTCGAAATATCCATACATTGACGGCACGACCCTGATCGCCGTGCCCGCCGGCCCGTTCACGATGGGACGCGGCGGCGGGACGGATAATCCCGAGCATCAAGTCACCCTGCCGGATTTCTGGATCTACAGCACCAAGGTCACCAATCAGCAATATGCGTATTGTGTGGCGGCGGGGCTGTGTACTCTGCCGAACCTGCAGGACAATCAGGGCTACAACGATTACGCGCGCTTGAATGACCCGGTGGTGGGCGTGACATACGATCAGGCCGCGGCCTATTGCGATTTCGTGCATGGACGTTTGCCCACCGAGGCCGAATGGGAGAAGACCGCCCGCGGCCCGAACGGGAATATCTATCCGTGGGGCAACGGCGCGCCGAATGCCGCCCTGCTTAACTACAACAACAATGTGGGCCAGACCACCAATGTGCTCAAGTACGGACCCGGCGCCAGTTTTTACGGCGGGCTGGATCTGGAAGGCAACACCTTCGAGTGGGTCGCGGACTGGTACGACCCATACTACTATCGCGATCCGGCCGCGGGCGATACCCCGCTCGGACCGAAAACCGGACTCAAGCGCTCGGTGCGTTCCTCCGGCTATAAGAGCGGACCCGATCAAGTGCCGTCTTCGATTCGTTTCTACGATGACCCGAAGAATCACCGCCGCGATCTCGGCTTCCGCTGTGTGGTGGAAGACCCCACCTACTTCGCGCCGAACTGCACGCAGATCGGATTCTACGGCGGCGATGTGAACGGTGTGTCCAACCCGGGCCAGATCTGCCCGGCGAACGTCTCATTGACGGTCGCGCCGCAAGCCTGCGGAAGCAACAAAACCTACGTAACCTTCAACACCAACCAGCCCGACCATACCTTCACGGGGGGGGTGGGGACCTGTACCTTGATTTCAGGCAGTGTCGTTCCGCCGATCTTCCCGCAGGTGTATGATTGCGGACCCGCCTCCGTGCCCGGCCCGGCCACGATCAACGCGTTCTGCAACCCCGCCGATGTGCTCGGCCCCGCCACCTGCCCGCCTCATTACACGTCCAACGGCGCGGGAGGTTGCACCTGGGATGGAACCGGCACGGCTGGCACGGAATGTCTGCCCAACATGACCTACGACCCGGTCAATCAGTGTTGTACGTCCACGCCCGGCACGTATGCCGCGGATTTCCCGCTCTGTCAGGTGGGCGCTTCGCCTGTGCCGATCGGCCCCGGCGTGTATGGCTGTTTGATCGGCCTGCCCGGCACGGACTTTCAAAGCCAGCCGATTTCCATGCCCTCGGAGTGCGGTGGGAATGACAATGGTGGATGCAACGTTAATCCAAATAGTTGTCAGTATGGTTTTAACGCGGCAAACTGCTGTTGCAACTATACACCGGGTTGTCCTTACCCTTAAGATGGATAGCCCCTGCAGAGATGCAGGGGCTATTTTTATTTCTGTAATATGTATAAAATTCTCTTCATGAGAAGACATCACCTGTCTATGTTTTATGCTCTGTGTGCCTCACTGCTGACTTGGTTGCTCTTTTTTCCGGGAATATATTCATTGGATTCGTTTTTTATTGTCATTCAGGCAATTTCAGGCGTGCACTCAGATGCACACTCTCCTCTTCTTTCATTCATGCTTTTGATTTTATTAAAAATGATAGATAGCCTTAGTCTTGTGAATTTGATCCAGATCGTTTTGGGATATTTAGGCCTACGTAAATTTATCATTGCCTTTACGAAGTTTTTAGGTTTTGAAAAAGAAATGGTAGTGGATAGAATTGCAGTTTTTGCGATAGCATTACTATCGCTTCCGATAACACCCCTCTCGATCTACCTTGCTACGGTTTGGACAGACACATGGCTTGTAATCTTCCTGCTTTGGGTTTTTGCTTTACTGATCGAACTTTATCAAGAACCTCCTGAAACATCTCGTGCACGCTTCAATATAAGAATTCCCTTTGTGGTATTGCTTATTGCTCTTGCAGTGGCAGTGCGCCCCAACACTCCTGTAATCTTCCCAGCATTGGCGCTTTGCTTGGAACGAGTATTGAATCGAATGCAAGTTGGACGAGCGTATAAGATACTAGCTCTTTCGCTTCCTATTGCGGCGTACATTTTCTTCCTTGTCCTACAATACGATATTCTCCATCTTAAGCGATCACATACTGAGCAGGTTTCATTTGCACTTGACCTTTCAAGTATGATTGTTTACAGCCCGTTGATTTGTCGCGATTTATCCCTTGAAAGCTGTGATTTGGTCAATGGAGTCTTTCCGCCAGAATTTGTAGTCGGACGAGGCGCAATTGATTTCGCCCCCAATCAAGGGATAATGCCTAATGAGCCTTTCTATGAATTGTTGAACTATCCGAGATTGAGGGAAGAATGGCTTATTGCTTTAAAAGACCACCCAATATTGTTTGCAACGGTCAAGTCTCTAAATTTTTTTGATTATATACTTAGGCCTTCGCCATATTTTTACCAAAAACAGAACACGGAGCAAATTGAAGGATATTCTCTTGTTCACCCCTTTACAAGGCCAATCAATATATGGTTCTCGGTGACAGATTGGATTTCGCAAAATCCAATATTCCGGTGGATTTCATTTGCTCACCTCCCGTGGCTTCTCATCAATTTTATAGGTTTGATCATTTGCTCATGGTTGCGTCAAGATTTTCGTTATGGATTCTTGTTTTTTCTTCTCCTTGTTCCTTTTAGTTACTATGTTTCTTATCTACTTGTACTTACCGCGTCCGAATTCCGCTTCATGTACCCATCCACGCTTGTCGTGCAAGTGATTACGTTGACTTTTCTGTTTTCGCAAATTGCGCGCTGGTTCGAGAAAAGGAACGCTGGAATCTCACCCCATCCAGTTCGGGGAAATAGAAACGCGGGCGCGGAGTCTGCGCGGAGGGCATAAGTTCTGAAATGATACCATGCGCCTCTTCCGAAGCAATCTCCTCCTCTGCTCTATACGCAAAATACTTTTTGTGTGTCATGCCGAGCCGCAAAGCCGCGAAGAATCTCGGCTTTTTACCGGGAAATGAGACTCTTCGCTCAGAAAGACACGATTTGAATTTGCATACACACCCTATCCTCCCTTTGGGGGAACACGGAATCGGGGAGAACCGACTATACTTCCGGGTGTTCATCTATAAAACTCATCTTGTGCGCCCTCACTCCAGCCCTCCGCCTGTCCCTTTGGGACGCTTGGCGGGGACTGGGAATGCGGGAGAAACCTTCGTACCATCGTTTTATAGAACCGTCATTGACTTTAGAGGAAAGAGGAGTGAACATGAAACATCTGCGGCTCACTTTTTATTTGGGTATGGCATTGCTGATGATCCTGATGGCCTGCGCGCCGTCAACGTCCACGCAGACCGCGCCGCCTCCGGCGGGGAATGAAGCGGGGTCGTCCTCAGCCCAAGCATCGTCTGAATCGTCCCCCTCTGCGTCGCCGGTCAATCTGGCGCCTCCGGAAATGAAAGTCGGCTCCACGTTTTTATATGCCGATGGCAGTCTGTTGGTGGCCGTGCCCGCCGGTCCGTTCACCATGGGGCAGGGCGGCATTGACAATCCGATTCATCAGGTGACGCTTTCCGATTTTTGGATCTATCGCACCAAGGTCACCAACGCGCAGTTTGCATATTGCGTATCACAGGGCGGGTGCACGCCGCCCAACCCGCGCAACAACAAAGGCTACGCCGACCCGCTCAAATCGCAGGACCCGGTCACCGGCGTGAAATACGATCAGGCCGCGGCGTACTGCGCCTTTGTGCATGGGCGTCTGCCCACCGAAGCCGAGTGGGAAAAGGCCGCGCGCGGTCCGGATGGAAACATCTATCCGTGGGGAGACGGTTCGCCAACCTGCGATCTGCTTAATTTCAATGACTGCACGGGCGGCACCACGCGCGTCAACCAATATCCACAGGGAAAAAGTTACTACACCGCGTTCGACATGGAAGGCAACACGTTTGAATGGACCGCGGACTGGTACAAGGCCGATTATTATTCGATCTCTCCAGCAAACGATCCCACCGGACCTGAGAAGGGGAGTCAGCGTTCGGTCCGTTCCAGCGCCTTCAACAGCGGCGGCAACCAAACACCCGCCGCCATGCGCTTCTTCTCGCGCCCCGAAGATGACCGCGCCAACCTCGGCTTCCGCTGTGTGGTGCTGGACCCAACTTATTTCGCGCCGTTCTGCAACTACCCCGCGACGTATGATACCGATGGCGTCGGTGGCGGGCCGAGCGGTCCGCAAACCAAAGTGGATTGCCCAAGTCTGGGCATTCAACAGACGCCGGGATGCAATGAAAACAATCCGTCCACCATTGTGACCTTCAACGGTCCCTCCGGTTCGACGATTACCGCTCCTCCTCCGCCCGGCTGTCAGCCGACCAATAATCCCAATCAGTACACATGCACCAAGGATGGGACTCTCCAGATTTGTTCGAGTTGTACGGTGACCACCACCAGCCAGCCGCAGTGCCCGGATGGATACGCATACGACGCCGCGTCCAAGAGTTGTATTCCAAATCATGGCAGTTCCTCCGGTCAATGCCTGCCCGGTTTTGTGTTGGGTGAAGGCGATCATCCGCCGGTGTTGACGACCAACACACCCGTGCCGGGAGCCGTCAACCAGTGTTGTTCGACAGGCGCCGGCTCTAGCGGTGTCACTTTGAGCGAAGCGCCTACCCCGACCTGCCCGGCTGGGACCTTCTTCGATGGCACGCAGTGCATCGGTACGCAGATTATCTATCCATATTGCAAGACAACTGGAGTCAATCTAAATTCATGCACGCCCGAAAATAACACCTGCAATTTAGATCCGGCTTCCTGCGTAGGATCATGCGTTTACTTTGATCCAGCCACCTGCTCATGCAAATACAATCCCAATTGTTGACAAAAGTTGGAACCGTTTTATCTAGGATCAGCCCTCGCTTCGGCGAGGGCTGTTTGTTGCTCCGCCTCGCGTCGTTGCGAGCCTGCGAAGCAGGCGTATTAAGGTGCGTCGCACCACAAGGCGTTGACTCAGCCTGGCAAGTGGAAATCATCTGCGCCGAGAATGTATTCTGACCATCAAGGTGCGACGCACCCTCATGTCATACAGGGTATAATTTTTCTCACAGGAGAACAAATGAAACGCATACCCTGGATCTTCCTCGCGCTCGCGCTGACGCTCGCCGCGTGCGCGCCCGCTTCCACTGCAACTCCAACCATCGTACCTCCCACGATTGAGCCGAGTCCCACCGCCGTGCCTCCAACGATTCCGCCAACATTGATTCCGGTCGCGCTCTCCGGTCCGCAAAGCGGCGCGACCATGCAATGGCTGGACGGAAGCCTGCTGGTGTACGTCGCCGCGGGAGATTTCATCATGGGCACAGGCGCCAGCAACGCGCCGCAGAAAACCGTCACGCTCGACGGCTATTGGATCTATCAGACCGATGTGACCAACAAGATGTACGCGCAGTGTGTGGCCACGGGCAACTGCGCGCCGCCCGCCGCCGAACTCGGCGCGCCTGTTTACACCAACGCCGATTATGGCGATTATCCCGTTGTGGGCGTGACGTGGGACATGGCCGCCAATTATTGTCAGTGGATTCAGGGTCAACTACCGAGCGAGGCCCAATGGGAGAAGGCCGCTCGAGGTCCGAATGGAAGCGTTTATCCGTGGGGCAATGAGAAGCCCGCCTGCGATGTGGTCAACATGCTGGGCTGTCTCGGTCACACCAGCGGAGTCAACGATTACCCCGCGGGAAAGAGTCCATATGGATTGCTCGACATGGAAGGCAACGTCTTTCAGTGGGTCAACGATTATTACAGTGAAAATTACTACGATGTGATGCCGCTTCAGAATCCGCCCGGGCCGGGCTCCGGTGATACGCGCGTGATTCGCGGCTCGAGCTTCGAATCCGAAGATACGCAGATGTACGCGGGCCTGCGTCACTTTGGCGCGAATGCGTATCACAGCCGCGATCTCAGTTTCCGCTGTGTGGTGCCTCAACCGAAGATGTACGCGCCGTTCTGCCAGTTGAGTTCTTATTTCCCCACCGGCGCGGTTTCCAATTCAACCTGCCAGGCTCCCGATGCAAAGGTGAATGGGAATTACTGCGCGGCGGGTTCGGGCTTTACCACCATTGATATTCCGCCCGGCGCAACGTATGAAGTGCAAACGCAGGGATACAAATGCAGCGAGGCCGTGATTGACGGTCAGCGCCGATTGACTTGTTCCGGCCCGAATAATTCCAGCGGCGAAGTGACCGTTTGCAACCCGTCGTGCAGCGGCGCGCCCGGTTCCACGGGCGCCAACCCGGCCTGCGACCCGGGCTACACCCGCGACCCAGACACCGGCGCGTGTTTGTATCAGCCTGTCTCTGCTCAACCCGGAGTGGCGGGTTGCCCGCAAGGGTACAACCTGATGGACCGCGGCTCGCAAAAAATCTGCGCGGTCGGTTTGAATCAAAACGGTCAATGCCCGATCGGTCTGTACTTTGACTCATCGTATGGCGCGTGTGTGCCGCCCGCGGGGAATGCGGATGCGCCGTATGGGATCAATGATCCCGCGCTGGCGGCGAACACCTATCAGGGTTGCGCGCCCGGTTATTCCTATGACCCGAACTATCAATGCTGTCAGGCGAACGCGGGCGGCGCGTACCCCGGCTGTCCGTTGGGATTCAAATTTGATTCGAATCAAAATACCTGCACGCCGAGTCAAATCCGCCTGGCCGGGCCGGGCTGTGTGACCGTTCAACTCAATATCGCCAAATGCAGTGAGCCGATTGACATTTGTAGCAAGATCACACAGGAACCGCTCTGTCTTCGCAACTCGTATGCCTGTCAATGGAACGAAACGACAAGCACCTGTAGTTTGAAAGGGAAGTAATCCACATCATGGCGAGCCGCGTCTGGCATGTTGAGGCGCGGCTCGCGGTTCTCAGGCAGGGTCAACCTCATGCGATTCTTCTCTTCGAACACGCGTTACATCGTATGGCTCATTTTATTGTTGATTGCTTGTCGTGTTGTCCCGTCCGCCGCGATTCCCACCGATACACCCGCGCCGACTGCCAGCGCAACCCTCGAACCGACCATTGTCCCCACAAATACGCCCACGAACGTTCCGCAAGCGTTGTTCTGTGTGGCAGTCAACACGCCCACGCCTGCGCCGGGTTGCGAGATTCCGTCCGGTCAACAGCGTGACCGTTATTGCGTCAAAGGGTTCCCTTACACGTTGATCGCCATCGCGACCGATGTATCGTACGAAGTCCTCACCCCCAACTTTTCATGCACCGATGGAGGCATCCATGGCGGCAAACGTATTCTGGCCTGCACCGGATTGCCCTCTTACACCTTTTTGATCAGAGTCTGCCAGCCCGGGTGCGCGGTCGCGACCCCCATGCAGAGCGGGCCTTCCGGCTTCTGCACGCCCGGCTATAACTATGACGCCGCGAATAACTGTTGCTCCTCTCCATCAACCGATGCCAACGGATGTGTGACCCTCAAATTTGATACACGCGCCTGCGGGGGATAAAGCGCAACGTCATTGCGAGACCCGCGAAGCGGATCGCCTGCATGGTGCTCTTTCGGTGTGACGATCTCCTCCGACAACTCTCGCATCTATTCTTGGACCGATTGCGGGCGCCGCGTCGACCAATCGGTTTCCCGCTCGTAGGCGAATCCCGCCCGCAGGACCGACGACTCATTCCGCGCTTTTGAAACAATCTGCAAACCGATCGGAAGGCCTGCTTTGTCGAACCCGCAGGGAATCGAAAGCGCGGGCAGGCCGGTGAGATTGAAGGGCGCGGTGAAACGCGTTAATCGCCGCGCCTGCTCGACCGCGTCATTGCCTTCGATCAACGGCGCGGTGATGGGCGTGGAGGGCAGGAGCAAAATATCATGCTGCTCAAAGAACTTTGCCATTCGATGTTTCATTTCCGTCTGTGTTTTGCGCGCCAGGATGTAATCGCTTAATTTCAAGTCGCGTCCCATCTCCAAACGGCGGCGCACATCTTCGCCAAACCAATCGGGATGTTCCGCCAATCGTTCGCGATGATAGGCCGCGCCGTCTGCGGGAGTCATCTGGCCGTTGGCCAGCGCGGCCTCGCGCAGAAAAGAGACATCCGCCGATTCGACTTTTGCTCCCAACTCCTCGAAGACCTTTGCCGCTTCCTGCATTGCGCGCAATACGTCTGCATCTGCTTCCTCGATATAATCGCCCACCGCCAGCGCGGCGCGCCAGCCTTTGACTCCCTCTTCGATGTGAGCGAGATAGTCATCAACTGGATGATCAATGCAGAATGGATCGTCCGCGTCATAGCCCGCGATGATTTGCAGAATCAACGCCGCGTCTTTGACCGAGCGGGTCAACGGCCCAACGTGATCCAGATTCCACGAAAGCGGAATCACCCCGCGCACGCTGACGCGTCCATATGTGGGCTTGAGTCCCGCCACGCCGCACAGTGACGCGGGAATGCGAATCGAGCCGCCGGTGTCCGTGCCGAGCGCGGCCAGCGACATACCTGCCGCGACGGCAACGGCCGATCCGCCGGAGGAGCCGCCGGGGATGCGCGCCGTGTCCCATGGGTTGCGCGTCGCGCCGAAATGCGGATTGTTCGTCGTCACGCCGAGGGCAATCTCGTGTGTGTTGGTCTTGCCCAGGATGACCGCGCCGGTTTCCTTCAATTTTTTTACCGCAACCGCATCCTCGGCTGGAACGTAATCTTTGAAGAACAACGATCCCGCGGTGGTTCGGACTCCCTTCGTTGCAAATAAATCCTTGATGGCAAAAGGAATATTCTGTAGTGTCGTTGCGAGGGCGGTGGTTGAGTAGATAGTGTTCTTCTGCCGTGTCGAAACCCCGCCAGAAGCAATCTCCTGTTCGCGAGGAGATTGCTTCGCCGCTTTGCGGCTCGCAACGACATCCTCACAGATCGTGATGAACGCATTCAGCCTCGGGTTGAGTCGCTCGATTTGACGGAGGCAGGCCTCGGTCAGGGCATGAGGCGGAAGTTCTTTATCCCGAATCAATTGAAGCGCGGCGTGAATCGTCAGAAAATTTGGCTCGGTCATGTAATCCATTATAATGGCGGACTGTGATGAAAAACATTTCACGCGACAAGATATTCTGGATCTATCTTTCAGCGCTGTCGCTGGCGGGATTTGTGTTTCTCTGGATCGCCACATCGAAATATGGCGCGGGGGTTTCATCCGACTCGGTGCATAACATGGCGACCGCTGATAATCTTTTGCGCGGCAAAGGATTCTTCGATCACACCGGAGCGCCGCTCGTGTGGTGGCCGCCGCTGTTCCCGCTGACGATGGCCGCGTTGAGCGTATTCACGCGCGGCGATGTGTTCATCGCTGGATGGTATTTGAATTTGATGTTATTCGGCGTGAATGTTTTTTTGAACGGCGTTCTTGTGCGCCGCGCCTTTATTGATAAACCGTTGTTCCAATATCTTGGCGTTTTGTTTGTGCTGGTTTCGGACGCGGCCATCCGCGTCCACGCCAACATTGCTTCCGAGCCGCTCTTCCTGACGTTCTCTCTTGTCTTCTTGATCGCGGCGTCTGAATATATGGAGAACCGATCACGCCGCGCCTTCTGGATCATGGTCATCATGTCCGCGCTCGCGCCGCTCCAGCGCTGGCTTGGATTGAGTCTCATCGCGGTGGGTGTATGTTTGATTTTGTATGTTAATTTTCGCCCTCACCCCCGCCCCCTCTCCCAATATTGGGAGAGGGGTGAAGGGGTGAGGGCTATATTCTTGTTCGCAATCCTCTCCACCCTGCCCATCGCAGCCTGGGTCATTTTTCATAATGAATTGCAATATCACACCTTCTGGGGCGGTGATACGGTGGGACAGTCCGGCGTTTTCCCGTTGACGAACTTGCAGATGTCATTGGGCAAGATGCTTCACTGGTTCGTGCCATATCATCCGCTCATCAGACCGCTGTTATTCCAGCCATGGATTCCGCTTGGATTGATTCTGGTCGTCCTTCTTTTGATCAATCACAGAGCAGACTGGCAGGCATGGGGTAAAGCATTGATGAAGCCAGCCGTGTTCACACCGACCTTTTTCTTTGCGATGACTCTGCTGGGTCTGATGTTCACCATTGTCACCACGGATCATCTCGATCCCACATCGGATCGCTACTATGTTGGATTGCTTGCGCCGGTGGTCATTTTGTTGTTTGTAACTTTGGATGTGTTGATATTGCCGCACCTTCGCCTCGCACCGCGTCTTCGCGGGACCGGATTCCTGATCCTGTTTCTCGTTTGGTTTGCGGCCTACCCGGGCTGGAGCGCGGCCAAATATCTAACTGAGGCGTTGAAACGCGGCGAGCCGAGCAATTACAACTATTACAATAATGTGGCCTTTCACGAAAATCCGCTTGTCCCGCAGATGGAACAGATCGCGCGCGACGATCCCTCCGCCGCGCTGTATAGCAACTATTCCGATGGGGTCTGGTTCTTCACGCGGCGGCCATCGCCCTCGATACCGCGCGTCTACACAAAAGACCCGGCTGAGATCGCGCGGATATTATTTGGCTGGCCCCCGCAGGATGGATATATCTTCTGGTTCCTGCCCAATGAATACAAATCCGTTGCCTCGCCGGAGATGATCTCACAATTCGCAGATGTCGAATTGATTTTCCATGCGAAGGACGGTGAAATCTATCGCGTGAAGCGGAAGTAAGGTTGTGTATCAATAAAAGCGGAGTGCCTAAATTCAAACACACAACCAGTGTCACCCTGCCGTCTCGCACCGTCGTGCTCGCGGCACGAACGGTGAGCGTAGCGAAGGGTCTCTGCCGCTTTGCGGCGAGATTCTTCGGTCGCTTCGCTCCCTCAGAATGACACGTATCCTTGATGATAGGCACTCCCAATAAAAGAAGGCTGGAAGATTTTCTTCCAGCCTTCAATTTTAAGTTTGCATTTTCTTAGAACAACCCGACCACTTTGCCGGTCTTCAAATCCAAATCTACATCATAGAAGACAGGCCGTGTGGGCAGGCCGGGCATGGTGCTCATCTTGCCACACAGTGGATATAAGAATCCTGCGCCCACAGAGGCGCGCACCTCGCGCACCAGAATGCGGAATCCGGTCGGCGCGCCTTTGACGTTCACATCCGTGGTGAACGAAAGATGCGTCTTCGCCATGCAGATGGGGAGTTTGTCAAAGCCCAGGCGCGTGTAACGCGCGATCTGTTCTTCGGCCTCGGGGCTGTAATCCACGCCGTCCGCGCGGTAGATTTCCTTCGCGATGGTTTCGATCTTCTCCTTGATGGACATTTCGAGCGGATACAGGAATTTGAAGTTGGTCGGCTTCTCCGCGGCCTTGATCACGGCCTCGGCCAGTTTGACCGCGCCCGCGCCGCCATCCGCCCAATGTGTGGATACAACCGCGTCCATCGCCCCGAATTCGATTGCCGACTTGCGAATCAGTTCCACTTCGGCGGGTGTGTCCGTGGCGAAGGAGTTGACTGCCACAACCACGTTCACGCCGAATTTGAGCGCGTTCTGGATGTGCCGCTCGAGGTTGGGCAGACCCTTGCGAAGCAGGTCGAGATTCTCGTCCGTGTATTCAGGTGCGAGCGGTTTGCCTGCCACCACCTTCGGTCCGCCGCCGTGCATCTTGAGGGCGCGCACGGTAGCGACCAGCACCACCACTTGCGGAATCAAACCCGAGTAGCGGCATTTGATGTCGAAGAATTTTTCCATGCCGATGTCCGCGCCGAAGCCTGATTCGGTGATGACATAATCCGCGAGTTTGAGCGCGATTTTGTCGGCCAGGATCGAGCTGTTTCCGTGCGCGATATTGGCAAACGGTCCCGCGTGAACGAAAGCGGGCGTGCCCTCGAGGGTCTGCATCAGATTTGGCTTGATGGCGTCTTTCATCAGCACAGTGATCGCGCCCGCTACGCCGAGGTCTTCGGCTGTGACGGCTTCGCCGCGCTTGTTCGTCGCAACCACCATTTTCCCAAACCGTTCGCGCATATCTTCGAGTGAAGTCGTCAATGCCAGCACAGCCATGATCTCGCTTGCTACGGTGATGTCGTAGCCGGAGCGATGTTCAAACCCTTTTTCTTCGGGTCCCAAACCAACTTCGATCTCGCGCAACATGCGGTCGTTGATGTCAATCACGCGCCGCCAGGTGATCGTGGCGGGATCAATATCCAGCCGTGCAAAGCGCGTGCGTTCTTCGGCCGTTAATTCATCGGGGTTGGTTTTATTGATGCCGAGTTTCTTCAAGCGGCGGAGCATCGTGGGGGAGAATCTGCGATTGCCTTTTTTATCCGGCGGGCACAAGGCATTGAAAAGTTGCTCGTCGGACTGCATGGCCTCGTGCATCACGCGCGCGTCCAGGGCCGCGGCCGTGAGATTATGCGCGGCGGTGATGGCGTGAATGTCGCCGGTCAGATGCAGGTTGAAATCCTCCATCGGCACAACCTGTGAATAACCGCCGCCTGCCGCGCCGCCTTTGATGCCGAAGGTCGGTCCCTGCGATGGCTGGCGAATGCAGGTGATGACACGCTTGCCGAGATGCGCGCCGAGCGCCTGCGAAAGACCGACGGTGGTCGTGGTCTTGCCTTCGCCGAGCGGCGTGGGTGTGATGGCGGTCACGTCCACATATTTTCCGTTCGGGCGCTTTGCGAGGCGATCCAAAATTTCAAGTTTAACTTTGGCCTTGAACGGCCCATACAATTCGAGTTCATCGGGGCGGATGCCGAGTTCCGCGGCCACTTGCAGGATCGGTTTGAGTTTGGCCTCCTGCGCGATTTCGATGTCCGATGGAACGGGTCGGCGCAGTTTTAGTTTGGTTGGAACAAAACCAACCGCGGCTTTTCTCCCGTTTGGAGACATAACCGCCGAGGCTTTGCGGACGGGCCTCTTGATCGCGGCCCGAGTTTTTCGTGGCGCGACCTTTCGGCCTGCTTTTGCTTTCCCCTTGAGGGACTTTGTGATTGCCATATCTGCTCCTTTGTTCGGATTCTACCCAATTATCGAAAATTTTCACAAATTTGGCAATAGCCTTCCATCCCCCGATTTTTGAATATTAATCACTGGCGAGAATTGTACCAAGCGTCTCGCCTGCCAGCGCTTTTTCCACATTGCCAGCCTCCTCGCCGGAAAAAATCTGCACGCTCAATTGCGGGATGTCATGAACCAGCATCAGCATTTCCTCCACTTTGGATTTCATACCGCCCGTGACGTCCATGCCGTGCGAGCCGCCAATCTTTTCGGAAAGGGAATCGAAATTTGCCCGCGTCACCTTCGGGACCCTCTGCCGGCGCGCCGGAAAATCAGCCCAGACCGCCGCCTCGAGTCCCGCCAGCAAAATTCGGCGCGGCGGGAGGTGATGGGCGAGGTAGAACATCAAATGTTCCGTGGACAACACCGCGCCGCCGGTCAATGTGTCGAAGACCACATCGCCATAAATGACGGGTACGATGCCCGCTTCCAGCGCGGCCTTCAGCGAGGTCAAATCCCATCTTGTGATCGAGCCACCCGAGGTTGTCACCGCTGCCGAAGCCGGGATCGAAATGGCAGGCACACCGGCTTCGTGCAGTGCTTCGATCACATAGCGGTTCAACTGCGATGCGCGATACCAAACTTTTGCAAAGCCCTCACCCCTTTGCCCCTCTCCCAACTTTGGGAGAGGGGATGGGGGTGAGGGAGAAGTGAGCAAGAGGGGGGCATGTTCTTTAACGGCATAATGCCCAAACGACCCGGAGCCATGTCCTACAACGAGACTCAGGCCTGAGGCGCCGCCCTGAGCCTGTCGAAGGGCCCGCGTGCGAGCCGAACGAATTTCCGTCGCGAGTCGCGTCAATGTATCGCGTCGAACGGTGTAAGGTCGAGTCTTGTCCGTGATGAGCGATCCGCCGAGTTTGAGAAAGATAAGTTCCGGCATGTGCTCAATTCTACCTCGCGTCGAATGGCATTGTGCGGCGTCATGCTACGACGTACTGCGGAATGTTGATTTTTTTTCCGTCATTCTGAGGGAGCGAAGCGACCGAAGAATCTCGACGCAAAGCGACGGAGACCCTTCGCTTTGCTCACCGTTCGTGCCGCGAGCACGACGGTGCGAGACGGCAGAGTGACACTGGTTGTGTGTCTGAATTTAGGCACTCTGCAATTTTTTGCGATGAGATAAGAAGCAGTATAATCCCGCGCATGGATATTCACGCTGGCATCATCGCGCTCGTTGTGCTTATGGTGATTTTTGCCGTGTGGAGTATCGCGAGCTGGTTGCGCATACTTCGATCTGCCCGCAAAATGACCTTTTATCGCCTGCGCCGACAGCGTGAGGCTGGAGGGTGGCGTCTGCTGGGGCTTGGACTCTTTTTGATTTTAGTCGCAATTGCATTGCCGCTGTTTGGCGAGCCGCTTGCTTATGAATATTTCCCGCCTTCGCCTACGCCTTCGTTGACCCCGACTCCAAGCGTCATTCCAACCATCACAGTGAGTCCCACCATCACGCTGACGCCGACCATCACCGATACGCCGCTGGTGACCGACACTGCCACGATTACGCCCACACCGTTCCTGCCGCAGGCGATTGAAGCCCTCTTTCAAAGTTCTGTCACGCCCAATCCCGGCGTTGTCTTTTCGCCGATCTTGTTTGCCACCAAGATGGATAATTCACAGGCGATCAACCCGAACACGGTCTTTCAGAATCCGGTCGGTCACATGTATGCGGTCTTTTCATACGATAAGATGCTGCCCGGTGTGCAATGGTCCGCGCTTTGGTTTCATGAAGGCGACCTGGTTCACTACGAAACCAAGCCCTGGGATGGGGGCACCGGAGGATTCGGATTCACCGATTGGAATCCCTCGCCTGACCAATGGTTGCCGGGCATCTACGAAGTGCAAATCTTCGTCGGTGAAGAATGGAAAGTGGTGGGACGTTTCCTCGTATTGGGTGAGCCTCCCACCCCGCGGCCCACGCTGACACCGACCTTCACGCGCACACCCACATTCACGCCTACGCCCAGCAAAACCCCAATGCCCACTGCAACGGCTACATCGTCGCAAACGCCCACACCGAGCGAGACGCCAACGCCATCACCGACAAGGACTCCCTAAACATGAATGAACGCGCATTTCAGGATTTCTATCCCGACCACATGGCTCATTGCTATGGTTGCGGGACATTAAACGAGCAAGGTCATCAAATCAAAAGCTATTGGGATGGCGAAGAATCGGTGGCGCACTTTCAGCCGGAGCCATATCACATTTCGATTCCGGGCTATGTGTATGGCGGCCTGCTTGCTTCGTTGATTGACTGTCACGGAACGGGAACAGCCGCCGCGGCCGGCTACCGCGCCGAGTCGCGTCCTATGGACTCCGAGCCGCCTCTTCGTTATTTGACAGCCTCCCTGCACGTGGATTATCTCAAGCCCACACCGCTTGGACCGCTCCTCGAAATTCGCGGCAAGGTCAAGGAAGTGAAAGGGCGTAAAGTTGTAATCGAAGAATGGATCACCGTGAACGGGGAAATCACAGTGCGCGGCGAGGTCGTCGCGGTGCAAGTGCCGGATTCGCTGGTGCAGGAATTATTGCAAGCGCGGAGATAACCATAATTTGTGATTCGCGCTGAACCTTTTTGCAATCTGCGCGGCGAGGCGCGCATTGTTCAGTAGCAATGCCAGGTTCGCTTTCATTGACCTTCCTCCTGTCAATTCGTTGATACGATTAAGCAGGAAGGGGGTCAACGCCTGACCGCGGATTTTTTGACTCTGGGCGTCCCTCACGGCTTGAGCGATCACCGGTTCCATCTCGGACCTTGAAATGGCCTCCGTTTCAGGGACCGGGTTCGCCACGAGCACCGCGCTTTGCAATCCCAGCGACCAATGCGCATTGGAAAACTCCACGATCTCTTGCGGCGAGTCTAACTTTACGCTGACTTTGAGTCCGCTTTCGCGCGAATAGAACGCGGGGAATTCGTCGGTTTGATAACCCACCACAGGCACGCCCATCGTCTCAAGGTATTCGAGCGTGGCAGGCAGATCGAGAATCGCTTTGGCCCCCGCGCAGACAACGATCATGGGCGTCTCAGCCAGGGCGCGCAAATCAGTGGAAACATCGAAGGGATTTTCTTTGTGCACGCCGCCGATGCCGCCGGTGGCAAAGACCCGAATGCCCACATGATGCGCGGCGAACAGCGTCCCGGCCACCGTTGTCCCGCCGCTGGCTTTTTTAAGAAGGGCGGCGGCGAAATCGCGGTGACTCACTTTCAGCGGAGATGGAACCTCGGCCAGCCGCGCCAGCTCCTCGTCCGCGAGGCCGATGCGGATCTTTCCATCGAGCAGAGCAACCGTTGCAGGCGTCGCGCCCTCGCCTCGCACGGTCGTTTCCATCTCGCGCGCCAGTCGAAGATTTTCCGGGCGCGGCAATCCATGTGTAATGACCGTCGACTCGAGCGCCACAATGGACGCCTTCATTTGCAACGCGTGCGCGATTTCCAGTGATGGCAGGAATATTTGATTAGTCGCCATAACGTTCCAGCCGCTTCACTATATTTTCGATCAGTTCCTTTTGGGTGAAGGTTGGATATCGCCTGGCTTCGTTTTCCAGCATCGGTTCGATGGCTTTTAATTCGATCTTCAACTTGGTCATCACGGCCAGCAGTCGCAGATACGGAGCAACTGCATCATGCGTAGACGGCGCGGGAGGCGAGTTCTCATCCACTTGCGGGCGCGGTTTGCGTTTGACTTTGCTGAGGCTCCCGCCGCCCAGCATATGTGGCCGGCCCGTGATCTTTAGAAGTTTCTCGATGAACAGGACGGCCCTCTCGATCTGATCGAGTTCTTTGCATTCAGAGCCTGCATTGTAGTAAATCTCCAATGCATCTCCGAGTTGATCGCGATAGGCGAGCAATAACGCTTCGATGGCTTTTTCTTTCTGCGGATATTTCGCCCGAATATTCTGATACGCCTCGAACGGAACCGTTTGGATGAGATACAGTTTTTCTTCGAGCTCCGCCTCTTCCATCACTGTCTGTATAGCCTGCGGGTCGGAACGAGCCGTGTTCTCACGGCTGAGATGCCACGCTTCGAAGTGCTGGTTATTGATGATCTCTTCCGACTCTTTGTCCGGCATTTTCCATGTTCCAACGCCGATCCAGTGCAAATCCACACCGCGTTCTCCGGCCCTTTTCCTGAATCCTTCGGTATATTTCATGAAGCGGGCGCTCAATTCCGTTCGGGGATGGAACGTGGGCCTGGCGATATTTTCTGCAGTCGTCTCAGGCGCCTGGTTTGAAAATTGCAAAGTCTGCCACAGGATCGTGTCTTCGCGCAGTTCCAAATTCTCGATCTCGGGCGTGCTGATGCTTGCCAGATATTCAGCCAGTTTATTCTGGTTCATAAATTCACTGACCGCGCCGCTCACCAGCCCAAACATCGTGCTGGTCCACTGGCCCGGTTCTCCGGACGGATGAGGGCCTTGGGTCAATACCTGCACCGATTGACCATAGATCAGATCCTGCACACTTTGCGGATTGTAAAGATAGGGTCGTTCCTTCGTGGGCTTTTGAGGGGCCGACGCGCCGTCACGGCGGATGCTGAATAGTGCGCGTACGTCACTGGCGCTGATTCGAATTCCATCCAGACTTCGACTTTCCACCATGATGGCGTCCGCCGCCGAGTTCCCAACATATTGATCGCGCAAATTGATGATCGGGCGCCGCAGACGTTCAAAGCCCTCGAGGATGGTGTTGTCCTTCTCCGCCTTTTTATCTTTTCTGCTCTTTTTCTTCGATTCGTCCTCGGTCTTTTTATTCACAGGCCCGATGACATGCGGCGTGCCGTCTGGCTTCTCGAACAAGACCGCCGAATCAAACGCGACCTCCACGCGACCCGGCCCGCCAATCAGCAGGATCGGTGAGTCTTTGTCTTCTTCCGCGACCCTGCCATCTCGAATATGCAAAACCTCGTTTGCGCCTCCCAGCGACAATTCGCTGATGAATTTCCATGCCACGCGCACGTCTTTGAGTTCGAAAATGTCGGCGAGGTAATTGCCTGCCATGTGGATGGCGATATAGGCGGGTATCAGAAGGAGGAAAAGTAAACGGAAAAAAGCCAGGATTGCAAAAATAAAAAGGGACTGAGGATTGCCCTGTCGCGCTGGCCCAAGCGTAAGGTACGAATAAACCAGAATGTGGATAATGAATCCAAAGACCAGAAAAGCTCCGCCCAGTACGAGCACTCTGAGTTGGCGGAAGCCCGGGCCTTTAATACTCAGATCAAAGAACCTGTTCAGGTGATAGTCCAGCCATTTCTTGAACAATTCCTTGAACCGCCTGGTTTCCACATCCCACGCAGTGATGGGTTTTGTGATTTCTTCGGCTGGTTCGATCATATGGACTCCAGCCAGTTGATGATGGATTCCATGTCTTCGATTTCGGTTGTGGTGCGCCGAAGCAGACGGTCGTTCAACTTAATTTCATTCTGCGTGCTTTGGAGCAGGGCTTTGACGATCAGAGTGATATCACTTGTCCGCGCGCTTAGAATCGCCTCGCTCAAAGTCAGGGCATGATCCTGCAAAGCCTTCTGCCGGCCATTCTCTTTTGTGACCGCATTCAAGCGTTCAATGCGGCTTTGATCCGCCTTGGCATTGATCAACCAATTGGTCTTCCATTGTTGAACAATTTTCTTTTCAATCGCCGGGTTAAATCGCAAACTGCTGACGCTGGCGCTAAAGACTTTGATGCCGCGCTCGTTCAGCGTATCGAACTCCTCGCTGATCAAGAAGCCCTCGACCTGCCTGCCGCTCTCGTCGAGAATGGGAACGGCGGCCTGCGTCAGGCGCGCCTTGATCATCTGATTAATGATTTGCAAGGCGGTCTGGGGCTTTTGCTCTGAGGTCTTTTTGCCGGGCAGTTGCCTTTCCGCTTCTTCCTCTTTATCTGCGATGGGCGGTTCCTCAGGTATCAATTTTTTCAGATGGCCTTCGAATGAATTGTTGATCTGCTTGAGCAATCGGGTAAAGAAACCGGATTTGCCCGGCATGAGAATCTGACGATGGTTTTCAATCGGAATGGACGGCTCGGGTTGCGGGACCTCCCTCAACGGTTCGAGGCTGGCTGAAAAAAGTTCATCCAGTGTGAACTTGCTCAGATATTCTCTCCATAAGTCCGCGGCGATCAACGCCGGGAGTTGATTCCAGGCGATGTGTTTGATTTCCTCCGGCTTGGAACTGGCGCTGACGCCCTCGCCGCGCGCGGCTTTCTCCACTGAATCTTTATGGAAGCCAAAGCGTGAGCCTCGCTCCTCTCCTTTAGCGGGTTCGGCGTCAATCTTGAATGTGACGCTGATATTCGGAACCACCTCTATGCCGTCGCGCGTCATGGCGCTGACAGCCTTGCGCCGATCCTGTACCTCCTGAAATTTCCTTTGCTCCTCTTCAGTTGGATTCTCTTTTAGGGCGTCAAATGGTTTGTCATCTTTTTCCGGCCCGATCTTTTGGTTTTGTGTATGCAGACTGATGACGCTGGCGACCTTTTCATCTTTATCCGTGAAATGTACGCCGGGTCCTACGAAATTCTTGAATTCTTTATCTGTTCGCGTTGCGACCGCGCTGGCCGTATCCAGCCAGAGGACGCCCGGTCCCTTTTTCTTGCTTTCCTCTTTCCGTTCCACCAGACGGCCATTCTGGACGAAAATTGCCGGGCCATCGGCCTTTGCAAAGTGGAGCCAGAGGCGGTCTACGATTTTCTTCCGATCTTCCCATGTGTTGACCGGCAGGATGAACTGCGCGTAAAAGAAGACACAGGCAGGCCATAGGATGAGGAAAAACATAACAAGATCGAGGCCGATGCCGAACATGCTATGCAAAAGTCCGCCCTGGAAGAAATCATACACATAGATGCCTAGCAGAAAGATTCCCAGCACGAGACTCTTGAATAGCGGTTTTTGATAGAAACGAATCTCGTTCATATGCCCCTGATTTTATAACGAAACGGAGAAATCGGGGAACGCTTTGCAGTAAAATCACGCTCATGTTGCGTGTTGAATTCCACTGCCATACGAATTTTTCAAAAGACTCGCTGACCATGCCCCGCACACTCGTGGATACCTGCCGCCGCAAAGGAATTGACCGGGTGATCGTGACCGACCACAACACGATTGCCGGGGCGCGGGCGGCTCGATCCCTCGACCCGGAGCGGGTGATCGTGGGCGAGGAGATTATGACTACTCGAGGCGAAATCCTCGCCGCGTATGTGACGGAGGAGATTCCAGCCATGCTCACGCCGCACGAAACAATTGCCCGTTTGCGCGCGCAGAATGCCTTCATCAGCGTCTCGCACCCGTTCGACGCATGGCGGAGCGGGGGATGGAAGGAAGAGGACCTGCTCGAAATCATCCCGTTGGTGGATGCGATTGAAGTTTATAACTCGCGTTGTATGCTCCCATCATTCAATCGCCGCGCCCGTGAGTTTGCCCGGAAACACAATCTGGCGGGAACCGTCGGCTCGGACGCGCACGCGGCCTTTGAGCTAGGTCGAAGCCTGGTTTTGCTGGACCCGTTCACAGGTCCGGATGAGATGCGGGAAGTCATCCGCAATGCGAAGTTTGCAACGCGCTGGTCGCCACCGTGGGTGCATCTTACGTCGCGTTATGCGACAATTTACAAGCGAATTAAATTCAGACTTGACACCTCCAAACGGGCATGATAATCTTGCGCTACGTCCCGTGATCGTCTGATGCGAAAGCGACACCAGGCGAGCGGGATAATTTTTTTTGCAGGAGAAAAGTAAGATGTCTGAACGCTATACTGGCACCGTCAAGTGGTTCAACGCCACCAAAGGCTACGGCTTCATTGGCCGCGAAGGTGGAGAGGATGTTTTCGTTCATTTCACCGCGTTGCAGATGGAAGGCTATCGCAAGCTCGAGCCTGAGCAAAAGGTGGAGTTTTCCATCGAGGAGGGTCCAAAAGGACTGCAAGCCGCCAACGTGGTTGTGATTTCGTAAGACGAATTGTTTTGCGAATAAAGAACAGGGTCGCTGAAAAGCGATCCTGTTTTGTTTAATGTTGCCTCCGGATTTCGACATATAATAAAAATCATCAGCCCGTAACTTTTTCTTTGTTTTTGCGACTATCTTGCAAAGGACATCATGGCCATCAAGGATTTATTTGGGACAAGTTCAACCCGCCGCCGGGTTTTGGCGAGCGGGCATGTTGTGCCAGATGCCGCGCGCTGTGTCCAATGCGGCATTTGCTCCTATAATTGTCCGATTGAGATTGATGTACGCGCCCATGTTTGGCGCGGGGAAGCCATCGTCCACAGCCAATGCCTGACGTGCGGCGAATGTGTGGCGCGTTGTCCGCGCGGCGTTCTGCGTTTTGAGCGTACTGATCTATTCGCGGGGAAGGCGGGATGAAATACGTCATCATCGGCACTGGCGTGGCGGGCATTGCCGCCATCGAAGCGATCCGTTCTGTAGATACGGCAGGCGAGATCACTGTCGTCGGCGACGACCCGCATGGATTTTATTCCCGCCCCGGCCTGGCTTATTATTTGACGGGGGAAGTTCCCGATAAACAACTTTTCCCGCAAATGGCCGAGGAGTTCCGCAAACTGCGCTTTCATTACATCAAAGGGCATGTGACGCGCATACTGCCTGCCGCCAGCCGCGTTGATTTGCAAGACGGTTCATCCGTGACCTATGGCCGGCTCCTGCTTGCGATTGGCGCGAGCGCCACTCCCTTGACCGTGCCCGGCGCGCAGTTGCCCGGCGTAGTGAAACTGGATCATCTTGACGATGCGCGTCAGATTTTGAAGTTTGCGCGGCGCGGCAAGACCGCGGTAGTGGTCGGCGGCGGAATCACGGCGCTTGAGTTGACAGAAGCATTCGTTGCGCGCGGGGTAAAAGTCCATTATCTCTTGCGCGGCGACCGTTATTGGAGCAATGTTCTGGACGCGCAGGAATCCCGCATCATTGAAAACCGCTTGAGGGAGGAAGGCGTTCAACTTCATTTTCATGCGGAAGTCATCGAAGTCCAGGGACAGAACAGCGTCAAATCTGTCCGTCTTTTGGATGGACGCGTTCTGCGTTGCGACATGGTCGCGTATGCCATCGGTATTCAACCGCGCCTTGGGTTGGCGCGTGAAGCGGGCCTCGCGGTGGATCGCGGCGTGCTGGTCAATCAATTCCTTGAGTCGAGCGTGCCTGGAATTTATGCAGCGGGTGATGTGGCGCAGGTCTATGACCCTGTTGCAGGGCGTTCGGTCTTGGATAGTTTATGGGGACCCGCGCGTGATCAAGGGTACACAGCTGGCTTGAATATGGCCGGAAGAATCAAAGCCTATCATAAGAGCGTGCCGTTCAATGTGACTCGCCTGGCGGGATTGACCACCACCATCATTGGCGCGGTGGGGCATGGACGCGATGACGACCTGGTGGGCATTGCGCGCGGCGATAGCGAGACCTGGCGCGAACTGCCTCATGCCATGATCGCCCAAAGCGGCGAGGTGAATCGCCTGCGCCTGCTGATCGGCGAACGAACGCTGGTCGGCGCAATCGTGATGGGAGACCAAAAACTTTCCATGCCTTTGGAAAAAATGATCGGCAATGGCGCGGACGTTTCATCCATTCGTGATCAGTTGCTTGCGCCCGGGGCGCTCATTGCAGAGATCGTTTCAACGTATTGGCTCGAATGGAGCAGGCAACACGCTTAAGATTCATTGTTTGTAACGCCGCTGGAATAGGCGGCATGCAAGGCACTTTACTCTGTTCTTTGGGAGAGGGAACAGAGTCATTTGGAGGGCAGTTATGCTTCGAAGTGGTCGGGAACTTTGGTCGGCGTTTTTCGCGGCCATCCTCATTACCGGGGTTTACGGCATGGTCGTGTTCGCAACGCGCAAAATCCCATCTGCCAGCGAATTATTCGGTCACAGCCTTGGCATCTTCGGCTTTATCCTGATGCTCATGACCGAAACGCTTTATAGTCTGCGCAAACGTAGCCGCAGCGCAAGGTGGGGGCGGATGTCATCCTGGCTTCAGTTCCACATTTTCACAGGCCTGGTCGGCCCCTACATGGTCCTGCTTCACACCTCGTGGAAGTTCAATGGGATCGCGGGTGTGACGACTCTTTTCACGATTGTGATTGTGATCAGTGGATTCATCGGACGCTACATCTACACCCGCATCCCGCGGACCTCGGACGGGCTCGAGATCGAAAACAGCCTCTCCGCTGAGGCCTTGAAGAGCGCGCGCCGATTGATGGCGCTGTGGCATACGATCCATATTCCCATCGGCATGGCACTCTTTGTCTCCGCCTTTGCGCATATCGGCGCGGCCCTGTATTACGCCACTTTTTTGAAATAAGACGAGGATTCCAGAATGCAGAATAAAAATCTGGGTTGCTTGACCGGGACAGGAATCGTTGCCACGCTGATTGCAGTGCTTGCCATTGTGGGTGTTGTATTTGCCAGGGGACAAACACTGTTCAGTCCGGGCGCGTTGAACGCTGAACCAGGCAAAATGCTTGGAAACGTTCATTCTCATGCCGAGATCGGCGCGAACTGCGGAGCCTGTCATAGCGCACCCTGGGATTCGACCCGTATGGCAGACAAGTGCACCGCCTGTCATGTTGATATTGCGGTTCAGATGAGGCAGGTTGCATCTCTTCATGGTCAGTTGGAACAAAAAAGCCCGGTGGCTTGCTATGACTGTCATCCCGATCATCGCGGCCCGAATGCTTCGCTGGTGGATCTGAACGGGCAGCCGTTTCCGCATCAGGCGCTGGGATTTTCATTAAACGGCCACGCGCACAAGGTCACGGGTGAGGCGTTTGTTTGTAGTGACTGTCACGGAGAGGATGTCCGCACTTTCGATCCGGTTACTTGCCAGAATTGTCATCGTCAAATGGATGCCGGGTTCACACAGGCGCATTTACTCGTTTATGCGGGTGATTGTCTGGCTTGCCATGACGGTGTGGATCGTTTCGCAAAAGGATTCGATCACAGTAGATTTGCATTCAAATTAACTGGAAAACATGCGAGCGTTTCGTGCGATAAATGCCATAACTCCGCGCACGCCCTCGCAGATTTCGCGCTCGCATCTCAAAGTTGTATCAATTGTCACCAAAAAGACGATCCGCACGGCGGGCAACTCAGCCCGGATTGTTCGACTTGCCATTCCGCGGAGGGATGGAAGCCTGCGAATTTTGATCACAATCTTTCTGCTTTCAAACTCGAAGGCGCGCATGCCAGTGTGAAGTGTGAACAATGCCACTCCAATGACTTTTTCAAAAGCACGCCCACCGATTGCTACTCCTGTCATAAACAAAACGATGAACACAATGGCAAATTTGGCACGGATTGTTCAGCGTGCCATAAACCCACCCGCTGGGAGGATGCGACCTTCGATCACAATAAATCCAACTTCCCGCTGGTCGGTGGTCATTTCAACGTGCCCTGTGAGAAATGCCATCAAAGCGGAGTTTTTGCCGGTACGCCAACGGACTGCATCAAATGTCATGGGTATCCAGGCTGGCATGGGGCGGCATTAGGTCCCAGTTGTGCGGCGTGCCACACCATCAATAGTTGGCTTCCTGCTACGCAGTCTGGCCGCCATCCATGGTTCAATCGGAATCATGAAACCGCCAACTCGTGCAGGGATTGCCATCCGCAGTCCGTGTTTTCTTCGGATTGTACAACCTGTCATAGCAAGAACGGTGAGGGTGGACGCGGCGATTAACCTTTATGAATGACTCAAAAAAACAGCCCGACTCGAAAGAGTCGGGCTGTTTGCTGGCTTGAAAACGTATTTTGAGTCACACTACCACGGACGCGTTTTCTTGAGATACCTTGTTGTGATTGTTCTCTATATTCATGATGGCAGGGACAAAGAATGCTCCGATGCCCATCAATAAGCAGACTGCGCCTCCGAACCAAAACCAGATGCGAATCCCGATCCAATCGGACATTGGGCCGGCGATCAACAACCCGAGCGGAGTCATGGCTGTAGCCGCGCTCATGATCAGCGCCATGACGCGTCCCTGCATGTCGGGGCGGACCACGGTCTGAACCAGCGCGCTCAACGGTCCGTTGGCGAGCGGATTCGTAACGCCGACAAACGCCATCCCTGCAAGGGCCAGCCAAAATGAATTAGCGGGCGCAAGGCCAACCATCAATACGCCAATGCCGATACCGATAATCCCCGTGAGGGATGTGGAGACCTTGCGTTTGAATCCGCCCCAGATACTTAAGAGTAGGCCGCCCGCGATGAATCCAAATCCGAAGGCCGTATCGGTCAAACCAAATTCCAGCGCGCCCTTGCCGAAATATTTTGTCACTAACAATGGCATGAGCGCGCCTGTCGGTGTCAGCAGAAAGTTGATGACCAGCGCCATGAACAGGATAGCCATCAAGCCGGGCCATGCGCGAATGTAAACAAAACCTTCGCGCACGTCTTGCATGAGATTGGTCTTTTCCTTTGATGATTCTCGCGGAGCGGGTTGAGGAATCGGAATGAAAAAAAGCGGAAGAACTGCGAGAGCGGCAGTGGCAATATCAATCATCAAAACGCCTTGAGTGGGGAGAACACCTATCAGCAATGCTCCCGCGGGCGGCGCGATCATGCTCATGATTCCCTGAAGAGTCTGGTTCATGCCACTGACGCGTGTGAGATGCTTCTCCGGCACCATCAGCGGCGTGGAGGCGGACATGGCGGGGGAGTGAAACGCGCTGCCTAACGAACGGAGAGCCATGGCAACATAGATGTGCCAGATTTGGATTTTGCCCATCATAAACAGGACAATCAGTCCGGCGGTGGAGAGGGCAATGAAGCTATCGGCCAGAATCATGACGAGGCGGCGGCTGGACCTGTCTACGATGGCGCCGGCAAAGGGTCCGAGGAGAATTTGCGGCAACATCGCGACCAGTGTCGCGGTAGCAAGGATCGTCGCGGAGCCGGTCTTCTGAGTCAAATACCAGACCAACGCGAATTGAACGATTTGACTCCCGAATAATGAAAATGCCTGGCCTGTCCAAATGGTGAAGAAGCGAGCGGCCCAACGCTCTGGAACGGTTTGGGGTGTTTCTGCCATTTTTCTCTCCACGGTAATGAATTTCTTACTTTCAGTTTAAGATTTTGAAAGTATTATACCGATATTCTAAAATTTGTCAATGATTTATTTATAATTTCAAATCAGAGTTTACTTTTATTCATCTCGAAGGCCGGAATCTTGAACATAGATTGGAAAATCAAATAGGGTCATCAATAAAACGCCCCTGCGACTGCTTTGGACAGTGCAGGGGCGTAATTTTGATTTTGTTGGCCCTCTATTTGCCCAGTTTCTTTTTGAAGGCTTCGGTCAGCGCGGGAACAATTTGAAACAGATCGCCGACCACCCCATAGCGCGCCACCTTGAAGATTGGCGCGTCGGGGTCTTTGTTGATGGCAACCACCAGCTTTGCGCTTCTGATCCCGACGATGTGCTGGATCGCGCCGGAGATGCCACAGGCGATGTAAAGATCGGGCGCGACGACTTTGCCGGTTTGACCGACCTGGTGTGAATATGGGATGTAGCCGCCGTCCACTGCCGCGCGGCTGGCGCCGACCGCGCCACCTAAAACGGATGCCAGTTCACCAACCAACTTGAATCCTTGTTGGGCGCGCCAGAGCTCGGCTTGTTTTTCGTCCATGCCGG
>JAJPIZ010000045.1 GCA_021324435.1 Anaerolineae bacterium | reverse complement strand
CACCACGATCAGCGCCGTGGCGTTGCGCCGAATAGCGGCCTTGAACACCTCGCCCACGCGCACCTGCGACATGTTCACCGAACCGCGATAGACCTCAACAACATCCAGTACATGATTGCGCGTGTCAAGTAACAACACGCGCAAATGTTCCTGCTCCAACGCGGACATTTCATACTGCACCAGCGCGGCCGCATCCGCCGGTGAATTGATGGTCGGTCGTTCCTCTGGCGACTCTAGCGTGAGCCTGCGTCCCAGTTCGATGGCGGCCTTGATCTGCGCGGCTTTGGCCTCGCCGATTCCATGTTGGTTCATCAACTCCTCGAACGGCGCGCGGTGCAATCCGCCCAACCCGCCGAATTGCTGGAGCAAACGTTGACCCACCTGCACCGCGTTCTCACCGGTCACGCCCACGCGCAGGAGGATGGCGATCAATTCGGCGTTGCTCAAGGCCTGAGGTCCCAGCGAAGCGAGGCGCTCGCGCGGGCGTTCGGTCTCGTGCAGGTCGGTGATCCGATAAACGGGCTTGGAGTTTGTCTCGGCCATAGGATTCCCTCAGCGGGTTGAATGCGTCTATTTTACAGCCATTATCGAGGCTTTGCTTGACACGCCCCTCCCCCTCAGGTAGAATACGCTTCGCCTCAAACATGGGCCTGTAGCGCAGTTGGGAGCGCGTCTCAATCGCACTGAGAAGGTCAGGGGTTCGAATCCCCTCAGGTCCACTGGACAGTGACCTGTGTTCAGTTGTCAGTTATCCGTCACTGCCCAAAACTGAACACTGATCACTTAACAACTGATTACTGAAAACCGGGCCCATAGCGCAGTTGGGAGCGCGTCTCAATGGCATTGAGAAGGTCGGGGGTTCGAATCCCCCTGGGTCCACCTGCCAGAGCGATTAGAGCACCTAATCGCTCTTGTGCTATGTAATACCCACGGTCACAAATTGCGTTTTCCGCCTTTTGAAAAAACGCAATTTGTGACCGAGTGCGGTATAATGCGTGAAATAATTTAAAGGTCAGAACAGGAGTAGTAGGTCATCCCATCAGCGAGAAGGGAGAGCGAGGTGAAAGCCCTTCAATGTGTCAGTGGGAACGCGTCAGACTGAACTCGCCTGTTATCTCGCAAGAGAGATTGCGCTGGCGAACTCTCACCCCAAAGACACGGAGAACACAAAGATTTTCTTCGTGGGCACAAAGAAAGACGCAGTGAATTTTGTGCCTTTGTGTTGAAAACAGTAGTCAGCGACGGGTTGGCCCGTTATAGCGATTGAGTGGTAGACCAGGATACTATCTTGTTCTACAATTCGGGTGGTACCGCGGAGGCATTCCTTCGTCCCTGAGTGGACGAAGGAATTTTTATTTTCAGACAATAGACCATAGACGATGGACCATTCAGCGTTTTTATGGTCAATGGTCTATCGTCCATCGTCCGTGAAGGAGACTGAATGGCGATTCCGAAAACCGAATGGATCTGGCAGAACGGCAAGTTCGTCCAGTGGGACGACGCCACCGTGCATGTCACCGCGCACGCCCTGCATTACGGCTCCAGCGTATTCGAGGGCTTGCGCGCGTACGATACGCCGAAAGGCCCCGCGATTCTCGGATTGCAATCACACGTGCGGCGACTATTTGACTCATGCAAGATCATGCGAATGGAAATGCCGTTCACGCCGGACCAGGTAGCGGACGCCGTTATCGAGACCGTGCGCCGCAACCGACTCGCATCCTGCTACATCCGTCCGCTGGTTTATAAAGGAGTTGGCCCGATTGGCCTGGACGCGCGCACCGCGCCGACCGAGATGGTCATCTTCGCCTTCGAGTTTGGGCATTATCTTGGCGACAACGCGCTTGAAGAAGGCGTGGACGTGATGGTCAGCAGTTGGCGGCGCATTGCACCGGACACGCTGGCGACCATGTCGAAGGCCGGCGGGAACTATGTGAGTTCGCAGTTCATCTCGATGGAAGCCGCGGATTTGGGTTTTGCGGAAGGCATCGGCCTGGACGCGAACGGGCTGGTCAGCGAAGGAAGCGGCGAAAACATTTTCGCCATCTATCGCGGCGTGATCTACACTCCGCCCGTCAGCGCCTCCATTTTGCTCGGCGTGACGCGTGACTGCATCATCACACTGGCGCGCGAACTGGGCTACGAGGTCCGTGAACAGACCTTCCCGCGTGAGATGCTCTACGTGGCCGATGAAGTTTTCTTCACCGGCACCGCGGTGGAAATTTCACCTGTCCGCTCGGTGGACAGAGTGAAAGTTGGCAATGGCTCGCGCGGCCCGATCACGAAGAGATTGCAGGATGAATTCTTTGGAATCATCAACGGGAGTATTCCCGATAGGCACGGTTGGATGGCGATAGTTAAGTAGCAATGTCATTCTACGTGAAGCGAAGAATCTCTGCTGTTGAAAATCGAGACTCTTCAGTCGCAAAAAGCACTCCCTCAGAGTCGCACAATCAAGGAAAGGAGGCATGAATGAAAACAAAATTTAGTTTTGAGGCGGTGTCCTGCCTTCTCGCGCGAGTTGGCCTCCAGTTGCTCTCGCGTGCCGCGCGCCTCCCTGGCGAGTCATAAGTCAAAAGTTGAATGTCAAAGGTCAAGAGAAACTTGACACTTGACACTTGACACTTGAAACTTGGAACCAACATTGATGAGGAAAGAATGGCTACAACAAAAAAGAAATCTATTAAAAAGAAAACAGCGTCAAACAAGGCCAAAAAGATTTTGAAGCCGAAGAAGATCGCCGCGGCAAAAGCCAGAAAGACGACCAAGGCTGTATCTTCAAAATCGAAGGCCGCGAAAAAGATAACCGCAAAGAAACCTGCAGCCAGGAAAGTCGCGGCAAAACAGGTCAAAGCTCAAGCGCCCACCGCCAAGAACATTGCCTACGATCCGCAAATCATCGAGAAGAAATGGCAGGCGAAATGGGAAGCCGACAAGTTGTACCGCGCTGTGATTGACGAGCGCAAGCCCAAGCATTACGCGCTGACCATGTTGCCCTATCCCAGCGGCGACCTGCACATCGGTCACTGGTACGCGATGACGCCCTCGGATGCGCGCGCCCGCTTCAAACGGATGCAGGGCTACAACGTGCTCTTCCCGATGGGCTTCGATGCCTTTGGCTTGCCCGCCGAGAACGCCGCCATTCGAGACGGCATCCACCCGATGAAGCGCACCTATCAAAACATCGAGCGCATGCGCAAGCAGTTGAAGAGCATGGGCGCCATGTTCGATTGGTCGCGCGAGGTGGTCTCGTCCGATCCTGAGTTCTATCGCTGGACACAATGGTTCTTCATCCAGCTGTACAAAGCTGGGCTGGCGTATCGCAAGATGGCCGCGGTGGACTGGTGTCCGAAGGACAACACGACGCTGGCCCGCGAACAGGTCATTGGTGAGAACCGCGTTTGCGAACGCTGTGGCACACCGGTCATCAAAAAGGATTTGGAGCAGTGGTTCTTCAAGACCACCAAGTATGCAGATGAATTACTGCGCTTCGATGAACTGGACTGGCCTCAAACGGTAAAGACCTTGCAAACAAATTGGATCGGACGAAGCGAAGGCGCCTCGGTTCATTTCAAGACGGAAGCCGGAGAGGACATCGAGATATTTACCACGCGTCCCGACACGTTGTGGGGCGCGACCTTCATGGTCTTCGCGCCCGAGCATCCGCTGGTGGACAAGGTCACGACGCCCGAGCAAAAGGCGGCGGTCGAGGCCTATAAAGCGCAAGCCGCCCGCCAGTCCGATATTGAACGGGAAGCCGCAGACAAGGAAAAGACCGGCGTCTTCACCGGCGGCTATGCCATCAATCCGGTCAACGACGAACGCATCCCGATCTGGATCGCGGACTATGTGCTGTTGAGTTATGGTACAGGCGCCATCATGGCCGTCCCTGCGCACGATGAACGCGACTTCGCCTTCGCGCGCAAATACGACTTGCCCATTGTTCCGGTCATTCAGCCTGAAGGCGTCACGTTGGACGGCGCGACGATGGAACGCGCGCACGAGCATGAAGGCGTGATGATCAACAGTGGACCGTTCAATGGCACGCGCGCCACCGACGAAAAAGGTATGGCCAACCCCGCCATCAAGGCTGTGGTTGAGTGGCTGGAACAAAAGGGTATCGGCAGGCGCGCTGTGAATTATCGCTATCGCGACTGGTTGATTTCGCGCCAGCGCTATTGGGGCGCGCCTATCCCAATGGTCTATTGCGAGAAGCATGGATGGAATCCCGTGCCGGACGATCAATTGCCTGTGTTGTTACCGGAAGACGTGGAATGGAAGCCAACGGGCGAGTCGCCGTTGAAACTGCATCCCACATGGAAGAACACCGCTTGCCCCGAGTGCGGCGAACCTGCCGTGCGCGAGACCGACACAATGGATACCTTTATGTGCTCGTCGTGGTACCACCTGCGCTATTTAAGTCCGCATTACAACAAGGGCCCATTCGATGAAAAAGAATACAACTATTGGATGCCTGTGGACACGTACACCGGCGGCATCGAACATGCAACGATGCATCTGCTGTACACACGTTTCTTTCACAAGGCTCTGCGCGACATGGGCATCACCGAGGGCAACGAACCGATGATACAGTTGCGCAATCAGGGTATGGTGCTGGCGGAAGATAATAGCAAAATGTCGAAGAGCCGCGGCAACGTGGTTGCGCCTGATCGTTTGGTGGAAAAGTACGGCGCGGACACGGTGCGCGCTTATTTGATGTTCTTTGCGCGCTGGGAGATGGGCGCGCCATGGGATTCGCAGGGCATCGAGGGAAGCGCGCGCTGGATCCGCCGCACGTGGATCTTGTTCACCGACCCTTCGACTACGCTCCGCTCCGCTCAGGACGAACCGATAGCGGCCACCGATGAAACGAAAAAGAATCTGCGCCGAAAGGTCCATCAGACTCTGCGCAAAGTGACGCGCGACTTTGAAAACTTTGAGTTCAACACCATTATCTCGTCGCTGATGGAATTGATGAACGAGATGTACAAAGCCCGCGAAGCCGGAGCGGTCGGCACGCCCGAATGGAACGAAGCAACCGAAATTTATTTGAAGATGCTGGCGCCCGTTGCCCCGCACATCGCCGAAGAACTATGGACACATCAAATGGGCAAGCCATACTCTATCCATCAACAGACCTGGCCGAAGTACGACGAAGAAGCCGCGAAAGAAGACACAATCGAAATTCCGGTTCAGGTCAACGGCAAGGTGCGCGATCGGATCGTTGTTGCGGCTGATGCAAGCGAGAAGGCAATAGAAGCCACCGCTCTGGCCAGCCCGACTGTCCAGAAATTTTTAGAGGGCAGGCCGCCGAAGAAGGTCATTGTGGCGCAGAAGAGATTGGTTAGTGTAGTGGTATAGCCCAAATGGGACGGAGTTTCATCCGTCCCATTTTCTTCTATAATGGTCTCCAAGATAGGAGCATCACTATGAAAACCATCAAATTTGTTGTTGCCACCGATCCGGCGTTGTGTGGTCCGGACGCCAGTCCGCAGGACACTCAGGATGACATGACCAAGGTATTCATGACTTTTAAAACAGTCTCTTAAGCCGAATCAGGAGGCTAATGTTGAATCTTCAGAAGAAGATTAGGTCACTGCGAATGTTCAGGCTCTTTTTAGCGGCGGCAGGGTTGATGCTTGTGCCTGCCTCCACCGCGGTGCCCGCTATCCACGTCCCGCGCGAAGCGGGAGAAGCTGAATTGCTGGATGGCATTTCTGTAGATTGCAGTCAACCTGTTGACAAAGAGTGGATTCAAAAAGTCAATCGTATCCGATGGGTGGCTTATAGTTCCCCGAAGCCAAACTCGGAAGAAGGTTTTTATCAGCCGACTTCCGAAGCGATTTATCAGGATTTGCTGGCTTTGAAGAAAGCAAACTTCACCGGCTTGATCACATATGGTTCTGCTGGAATCATGGGAAGGCAATTTCTGGAAATTGCTCAATCACTCGGCTACAAGGGAATCATCATGGGCATCTGGGATCCGGGCAATCAGGCCGAATTGAGCAATGCGCGGAACGCATCTGACCTGCCGATTGTGTTGGGATATACCATTGGCAATGAAGGCCTTTCCGATTCCCCTCCGCGATATTCGATACCGGAACTTTGCCCAGCGATCTCTGATTTGCGCGCCAGTACTGGTAAACCTGTGACGACTTCAGAGGACATCGAGACCTATTATCGTCTGCCGCAACTTTTATCGGTCGGCGATTGGGTCTTTGCCATTTCACATCCGTATTGGCACTTCACAAAATTTCCGTTGGATGCGATTCGCTGGGAACAGGAGCAATACTCGGAGTTGTTGAAGAGAACAGACCATTTTGTATTCTTCAAGGAGGTTGGCCTTCCCACAGAGGGCGCGTATGGATTGTCGGAAGCGAATCAGGATTTATATTATCGCGGCCTGGCGGAGACCGAGGTCCGGTTTGCCTATTTCGAGGGCTTTGACCAGCCCTCGAAAACCACTGCATCTGTAGAGCCTCATTGGGGCCTATTCCATTCTGATTTGACGCCGAAGTTGCTGGGTTGGAATCTGATGGGATACCGAGTTTTCACTTCCAATGGCGCTTCGAACAGTCAGGTATTGGAATGTTCAAAAAGGAATGACGATGATTGCTCTATCTATTCCACAGCGACCTTGCTTCTAGTAGGCGACGGCGCGCAGGATAGACAATATATCTCTTTTGTCTCCTTCAATACAGCTGGTCTGCCGGATAATGCCATCGTCACGTCTGTGAAATTAAGAGTTAAATCGGCGGGCATTGCGGGAGCCAATCCGTTGAATAATCATCAGGACTTGGTGCTTGATATCTGCCCGCCGCTTGTTCAGGGAAATGCCAAAACGCAGAAGGTAGAATGCAAAAACGTTGTTGGGATATTTGACGAAAATCCAAATAGCGGCTGGTACACGGTAAATCTTGATCCGGCTGCTTTTGAGACTATAAACCCGGCAGGATGGACGCGGTTTCGTCTGAGAGTTAACGGGGCGATGAATAATAATGTGTCGAGAGCATACATAAAATTTTACAACGGCGGCGCTGTTGAATCAAACCAGCCCATCTTGATTGTAAGATATTACCTTCCCTGATTTTCAAGAGCTTCCTTGTCGCTCATCGTTTATCGTGTAAAATCCGCTCATTATGCTCACATCCGAAGTCCTCAACCCGCTTATCAACTCAGCTTTCACACGCAAAATCACCTGGCTCGAAGCCTCCAGCCAGCATTCGCTGGATGAATTCGTCGAGACGTTTTACGGGATGCGCAAACGCGTCGAAGAGACTCTGGTCGGCATGACTGATGCGCAGGTCGCATTTGCCGCGCCATCGCATCCATTCTGGTCGGTCAGCGAGAGCATCACGCACTTGATTTATTCGCAGGGTTATTACATTAACAAATTGCTCGACATTTCTACGAGCAGTATGCCGCACATCATTGAAGCGGCGCGCGGCTTCGGCGAGGGCGCCAAGATTGGAATCCCTGCCGAGGATTTGCGCAAACGGATGGTCTTTGCCACCGAGCAGGTCACCACGGCAATCGAAGGCACGCGTCACGATCATGACCCAAAGCGGACCGAGGTCAACGAATTTTTCGGTATCTGCAACTACCGCACATGGATGTTGCTTTTGCTTGCTCACGAAGTAGATCACCTGAAGCAAATCGTCGCCATGCGGCGTTTATCCAGAGTAGAATCTGCGTAATCTGTGGATTTAACCTTCTTCATCCTTGAAAAATCAGAAAAACTTTAGAGTTGATCTGGTGGTGGGAGAGTATCGGATAGGTCATCGTTATACTCCATAAACCGCATCTCATAGGCCGCTCACAAGATGAATTGTTCAAAGCCGCCGAGCATGATGTCGAATCCATGCTTGAGAATCTCAACGCCAAAGCTGAGACAGAGCTGGTCCACGCCTAAAAACATATTTCAACCAGCGCGTAAAAAACAACGGCGGAGCAATTGCTCCGCCATTTGTTTATCTGCTCCCAAAATCAACAGTGAAGTAACCCCCATACGCGCTGTCTGAAACATAAGCATAGCCGATTCCCATTTCGGTCGCGTTGGGATCGAGGATGGCATTCTTGTGAATTTGATCGTTCATCCACCAGTTGAACGCGTCTTGTGGATAGCCCCCGGCATAGATGATCTCCTGACGATATGTGCCATCATAACCTGCGGCGATGACGCGTTGGTAAGGCGTCGAGCCATTGGAGCCCGTATGACTCAGTAAACTGAAACAGGCCATGTCAATACTGTGCCCCTGCGCGGAGGCAGATAATTGTGTGTTGATTGTCAACGCGGCGAGCCCGGCTTGTTTGCGCGCCTGATTGATCAGGTTTGCGATTTCACCCGGATAGGATGAACTGCCGAGATATTTGCAACTGGCCGGGCCCTTGGGCTGAGTCGCGGGCGTGCCGCCTGAGGGCGTTCCAACCGGACCTGTGGTCGGGGTGCTGACAACCCCAACCGTGATCTTCACCCAGAATGTTTTCTCGATGCCGATGTTGAGCGGTTTGCCGCTCGCGTTTCTCAGTTCAAAGAAACCGGTGTAAGTTCCATCTGCTGTGGGCGCGACCAAATCCACGGAAACATCCACCGTTGACTTGGGCGCGGTCTGCGGAATGGGACTCGAATCGGGTGCGCCCATTTGGTCGCCGGAGACGAAAGCGATGGTGTAACCAATCCACGAGCAGGTACCTGTGTTTTGGAATTGCCAGGTCTTGGTGAATTTGGCTCCGCGCGCGATGTTGGTCCCATCCGCGATAGTCACATCCTGGACGAGGATGGCTTTGTCTTTGCAACCTGCGGACGAAGTGGAAATTGTCGGGACGATGGTAGCCGAGGGCGTGATCGGCGTAGTCGCAGGCGTTTTTGTCGGCGGCAGGGTTGCGGTCACGAAAAGAGGCGTGGAGTTGGCCGGTGCAGGCGTCGAGATGGTGATGCACGAGGTCAGGCCCAATGTCATGATAGAAATGGTCAAAAGAAATTTTTGCATGGCACGATTCTAAAACAAAAAGGCCGACGAGTCGCCGCCGGCCTTTGCATTTGGTTCTCAAGTTACGGCGTTGCGAAGTCTACCACGTAATATCCAAAATTGTTGAAGAAGGCATAGCCCATGCCGATCTCGGTGTATTTTGTGCTGATGAGATTTTCATTGTGACGAACATCGGTCTGATCGGTGGCCCACCAGGTCACCACACCCTGACCCGTGAGCGGAGGAAAACTCCCGTAAACATTTTCGGTCACCGCGGACGCGACATAGCCGGTGGACGCGACGCGTGAAGTGGGAGTGGAACCATTCGAGCCGGTGTGAACGAAGAGATTGTGGCAGGCCATGTCCGCGGCATGGGCTTGCGCGGCAGTGACGAGGTCCGGGTTGACCGTGTATGACGGCAATCCGTTTTGTGCGCGATACGCATTGATGGCCGCGACCGCGTCATTTACTTTGGCTTGATCAACCTTGAACGCGCACGTCGAGGTGACGAGCCCGGGACCTGTGGCCGAAGTTGTGCCACTGCCACTCGAACTGTTCGATCCGCTTCCTGTCCCCGCGCTGGAACCTGAACTTGCGCTCGCGCCTCCGACCGTGATGATGACCCATAGTTTTGTGTTCTGATCAATTTTCATGGTTGTGCCGGATGGGTTCCGCATCTCGAAATCAGCGCGATAGATTGAGTCTTTGTCCGGTGCGGTCATGCCTACTGCAATGTCGAGGGTATCGCCGGGCTTGGTCACGCCGAGCGGCAGTGAATCCGGCGCGCTCATTTGATCGCCATCATAGAAAGTCAACGTGTATTGAGCGGTCCACGTGCAAGTGCCGGTGTTCTTCACACGCCAGACTTTGTTGAACTTCTCGCCTTGTTTGAGGTTGGCGTTATCCGGCACAGTCACATCCGCGACGAACGCCGCGGAGTCTGTGCAATTGGGCGGGTTGACGATTGCGGTTGGAACTTTTGTGGATGGAGGTTGAGTCGCGGGCGTTTTTGTGGCCGGTGATTTGGTCGCGGTGGGGGTTGCCCTACCCGCGCAGGCAGAAAGCAAAAAGACCATCACCAAACTTGTATAAAACAATTTCTTCATTCCCATCTCCTTTGGCTTGCGAATATGGATAAATCAAAACATCATCATCTGGCCCTTGGATTGCTCGACCGGATCGTTCGCGATCTGTTCCTCGAACGTCTCCCGCGTCATCACCGGGACCTCGGCGAGGGCGCGCACAAAACGATACTTTATCACACGATAGTCTTTCATCCGCTCTGCCAGCGCGGGGTCGCGCTCTTCCTTGTACGCCACCAGTCCCGCGCGTCCGCCGGGAATGACCAAAATCGTCCGCTCTGGCGGGTAGGGATTTTCCGCGATAGCCCGTCCGACCAGCGCGGAAGCCAGGAGATAAAACACATGCGCGGGTTTTCCGTTCTCCTCCCAAATCAACAGTTTATCCTGCTTGCGCGTTTTGTAACTCAATCGCTGGCCGATTTTTTCCAGCATTCCTTTGATTGTTTTCAAATCCTCGCGCCGCGCCGATGCAGTGTCTTCCGCGCGCAATTTCCAATTCGCGCCTTCTTTCTCTGCGTATGAATTCAGCACCGCATAAATGATTCCTTTGGAGGGCGTCAACAAACCGGGAAAGCGCTGATACAAATCGTCTTCGATCTCAAGATAAATGCTATCCGGATTCTTTTGCAGAAACGCGACCAGCGCCATTTCCACCCGATCAGCAAGCGACTCTTCGCTGGCGTTTTTTCTCAGCCCCCATAATCCTGTTTCCACGCTCTCGCCGCTCGAATAATGTGCGAATCGTTCGTCCTCTTTCAATGCGCTTTCAAGCAGAGATTGCGTAGCGCGCAACGCGGCGTCAAATTCCTTTTCCCTGGGTTTGAGCGCATGCGACTCGTTCAACGACACCAATCCCGCGGCATGGACATGCAAATAACTGGCCGGTTCGCCGCGCACATTCAGATGAGATTCCATCGCTCCGCGCACCGCATCAACGCTTGCTTCGCCTGCTTCGCGTTTGAGATGCTCGCCGCGCTCCCATAGAATTTGCACCGGATCAAATTCGGTTCGCAGGGCCAGGCCTTTCAAGTCGAGGCCTGCCGCGCTGGCGGCAGTCAATGCCGAAGTTAGAAATGCAGGCTCCGGTTCGGGAAGCAGCCCGAAGAAGGGTGTACCAAGCGCCAACAGTTCAAAGAGATGCGCGAAGGTCGCGTTCAACGCGGTCGCGTTCCATGCCCAATCGTAGCGCCGCCGTCGCAATGCGATCTTGTATGGCTCGACGGCTTCGCGTCCCCACAGCCAGCCCGCCCACAACGCTGAGAGAGTCCAAAATGCCTGATTGGGTCGCGGCACGGATCCGATCACTGCCGCGATGGGAATCTCTTTTTTGACTTCATGCGCCAAATCCTTGAGGCGGCCTTCATAGATGCAGATGCCGCCGCTTTCAGGAAGTTTATTCGGCCACGCCACACACGGGACCTCCGCGCCGGTCTCCGCCCACAAACCGAGTCCACGCTCCAGTTGCAACCAGACGTTATGCTCGCGGAATTGGTTCGGCGTGCTGAGTTGTTTGGGCCGCGGTCTTTCAGCAGGATAAGCCCATAATGTATTGCCCGCGTCGCACGCGGCAAGGATCAACGCGCTCAACGCGCGGCGGCGTTCGGGCGCGAGATTCAAACTATCGAGGCGGTTGATGATGGTCGTCAGCGCGTACAGTGGCCGCGGCAGATAATGTTGAACGGCCTCCTCGGCATAGACACGGTCATCATCATCCAGCGCGGCTACGCGCTCGAAGGCGCGGGAACGATGCAGGCCATCTGTCGCGGCGATGCGTTTGGCGCGCTCGATATCTTCGGGTGTGGCGACTCGCTCGCCGGAATCGCCGCACTCTTTGCATTCATAGATGCGCGCATACGGAGCATCTGCGCCCTTGCGCCACAAAAAAGATTGCGCCTGAGTTTCACGGCCACATTTTTCACATTGAGTTAGATATAGAGATTGAAGATGAGTTTCGAGTCGTTCTTCCCCCTTTTTTGAGACAGCCAGATCGGCCAGCGCGGCTTTGAAATCAGATTCGGTTGGGGGCCGCGCCGCCATCTCGAGCAGGAAGCGCGTGACCGGATTGTTGACCGTAACCAGTACGCGGTACCCGGCCCGCGCCGATTCGAGCGCCAGCCGAGGGGAGAATCCGAACGGGTCGAGCAGCCAGTTTCCGGTCAAGGCGCGACGCGAAAGCCAGGTGGAAACCGTCCCCTCTTCCAGCGGCGGGATGAAGCGCGAGAGCGGCCCGGGGTCCGCGGGTTGGAGTCCGGGAATGTACGACAGACTCTCCATGCGCCAAGTATACGACCCCCACACTAAAAAACAACCCCTCACGCGAGGGGTTGTGAAAGCGGTTCTTTCGGCACGGAGCGCAGATCAATTTCGATGGCAGATAGAAGGAATTGGATGCCAAGCAAAACGGAGAGCGTTGGCAGGATCACCGTTCCGGTTGGCGCGGCGACGCCGAGACGCGCGTATTGAATCCATTTATAACTGCCAAAGATCAGACCAAAGAGTAGGAGCGGCAGGCCGGTGAGGATGTAAACACTGCCCATCGAAAAATCGTAAATGAAATTTTTGAGAAGAACACGGCGAAGAAGTGTGCCGAATAACTTGAACGGAAACTCAAATAGCACGCGATGAATCATGAGACTCGAGACCTCGCCCTTGTAACGCGCAGGCATGGGTACATCCTGCACGACCGCTCCGAGTAGATAAAGATTTGCCAGCATGGAGGTCTCGAAATAATACCCGCGATCAATTTGATCCAGCGGTAATTGTGCGAGTGTTTCGGCGCGGATGGCGAGGAAGCCATTGGTTGGGTCGAAGAGATTCCAGTAACCGGTCGCGGTTTTGGAGAGGAAGCCCAGCGCCATGTTCCCCACGCGGCGGATGAGCGGCATTTGTCTCAGTGCGGCAAAGTCGCGGAAGCGGTTGCCTTTGGCGTAATCGGCTTTGCCGAGGATCAGCGGCATCAACAAGTCTGGAATGTGGCTGGTATCCATCTGCCCGTCGCCGTCAATTTTGATGACGATTTGCGCACCAAGTTCAAGGGCCTTGCTAAAGCCGGTGACCATCGCGCCGCCCACGCCTTGGTTGCGCTCGTGTCGCACGAGGACGAGGCGCTGATCTCGTTTAACGAGGGCCGCTACCAGGTCCGCGGTGTGATCGGGGGAAGCATCATCCACCACGATGATGTGCTTCAAATACGGAGGCAGTCCGGCGATGACGGCTTCAATTTCCCGTTCGACGCGGTAGGCCGGTATAACGGCGGCAACGCTGTACTGTCGAAAATCAACGTGGGGAGACATTTTGCGGTTCAATTGTAATCGAACCTCATTGGGCGCGGCGGGGTTTTGCGTTAGAATTCATCCAGATTTGGATAACTCGAGGTCATAATCATACATATGGCATCCACCGGTGAACGGATTCTCGTCGTTGAAGGCGATCCGGATATCAGCGATTTGATTGCCAGGCAGGCGCTTTCGCCGCTTGGGTATAACGTATCTGTCGTTGCAGACGCGGCGTCGGCAATCAGGCAGGCGGTCCAGACTCCACCCGATTTGATCATTGCGAATCTAAGCCTGCCGGGACTGAGCGGGAAGGATTTACTGGCCGCGCTGATTTCGCAGGGAATCAGCGCGCCGCTGATCGTCGTGGCAGAAAAGGGACAGGAACAGAACGTGATCCAAAGTTTTCGTCTTGGCGCGGCAGACGCGCTTTTCTGGCCGGTGCGTGATGCCGAGGTGGTTCGTGTGGTGGAGCGCGCCCTCCAGCAGACGCGTGAAGCGCGTGAACGCCGGAAGCTGGATCAACAATTGCAGGCCGCGCATCAGGACCTTCAGCGAAAACTGCGCGAGTTGAACACTATCCTCGCGATTGGCAAGGCGGTCATTTCCATCACGGATCAGCGCCATCTCTTTGATCAAATTCTGGATGGCGCATTGCAAGTCGCGGAAGCAGACATGGGCTGGCTGATGCTGCGTGACGAGAAAACTAAAAACTATTTGCTCACGGCGTATCGCAATCTGCCCGAAGGGTGGGCGAAAAAATTGAATCAACCTTTGGATGATGGTATCAGTTCACTGGTGGCGCTTTCGGGCGAGTCGCTGACTATTCATGGCGCGCCGCTCGAAAAATTCAAGGTAGCCGCGCTGGGCAAATCGGCGGCGGTTCTGCCTCTCAAGGTTCAGAATGAAGTGATTGGGCTGATGATCGTCGTGCGCAAGGCCGACCGTGAGATTGACAAGGCAGTTCAGTCCCTGCTTGAAGCGGTGGCGGATTTCGCTTCCATTTCGCTGGTCAACTCGCAGTTGTTCCGCGTGGTGGAACAAACGGCGGGCGCGGCCAAGATCAGCCAGAAAACTCGCAATGCCGTGCTTGAGAATTTGCGCGAGTCGATTCGTGAAGAGATGCAAGCCTCGATGTATCCACTTGAGGCATTGATCTCCGGCAAACCGGGACCGCTCACGGCCGAACAGGAACAGGCATTGAAGACCATTAAGAACTCTCTGCAAAGACTATCGCGTGCCGCGGAGAAAACAATTCAGCCGCACGCGGTCAAAGCAAAGTAGATGGTGATGTCAAAGCGCGAATTGATTCTGCTCGCTTTGGATGAGTCGCCCGCTCTGCGCCTGATGGAACGCGCCTTGCGCGCCGCTGACTACGAGACGGCTATCGTCCATGAACAGAATGGCCTGGCTAAAGCACTCGACGAATCATCCCCATCCCTTTTGTTGATCGGTGAAACTTTTGGCGGCGAGAACGGGATCGAGGTCGCCGCCGCACAACTCGACCGATTTCCCACACTCCCCATTTTGCTGTTTGCCGAAAAAGATACGACTGGCACGATAAAAGCCGTTTTGAAAGCCGGATTAAGCGGATACCTCTACCCGCCTCTAAAAACGGACGAGATAGTGGATGCCGTTAAACGCAGTTTGGCGCGCGCCGGTCACCTCGGCGACTGGATCCGCCGCGAAGTCAAACGCACCACCTCTTCACTGGAAAAGCGAGCCAGCATCTCTGAAGCAGAGAAGACGCGCCTCGAATCTATAATTGCCAACCTTGAAGATGGTGTGATTGTCCTGGACGATCAAAAGAAGATCATTCTGATAAACCGCGCGGCCTGCACGGCTTTTGGGTTGGAAACCGCCGCCTTGGCCGGTCAACCAATCGAGTCTCTGGTTTCGAATGATGATTTGCATGTTATGCTGGCCAAATCGGAGGGAAGCGCGGTCAAGTATTATGAAATTAATTTTGATGATGGCCGTGTGTTCAATGCGCAACATACCCCTATTCCGAAGATCGGCTCGGCAATTACCATGCAGGACATTACGTATCTCAAACGGCTCGATCAAATGAAGAACGATTTCGTGCATACCGTCTCGCACGATTTGCGTTCCCCGCTGACTGCCGTGATCGGCTATGCCGAGCTGATCGAGCGCGTTGGCCCGGTCAACGAACAGCAGAAGGAATTTATTCATCGCGTAAAGGGCAGTGTTCAAAGCATCACCACTCTGGTCAATGACCTGCTCGACTTGGGCCGCCTCGAAGCAGGCTTCGATGCCCGCCGCGAACTAGTGCAAGTGGAAGATGTCCTGCAATATTCGCTGGGTTTATTTGAGTCTCTGATCCGAAAGAAAAACATTCATCTATATCAAAATATAGCCAATGACCTTCCGCCTCTGCGCGCCAATCCAATCCGCATCCGCCAGATGATTGATAATCTCATCGGCAACGCGATCAAATATACGCCGGACGGCGGCGAGATTCGCGTTCTTATACTGGCCGAGGATAATCAAATCATTCTGGAAGTGACCGATACCGGTCCCGGTATTCCGCGGGAAGAACAGTCCAAAATATTCGACAAGTTTTACCGCGCCAGCAATGTCACGAATGATACAAAAGGGACGGGGTTGGGGCTGGCCATTGTCAAATCCATCGTGGACAGCCATCATGGACGTGTGTGGGTTGAGTCGGTGGTCAATCACGGCGCTTCATTCTTTGTGGTGTTGCCCGCCTACGAACAAAAAGAGACTTGATTAAAAATGCCGCCGCCGATCTAGATCGGCGGCGGCTTTCGCCAAAGGAGGAGACAGTGAGGAGCATCTTGGAGGTGTCTTTGTTCCGTCTCCGTGTTCATGATACTTGACATCCTATGTGGCGAACATTATCAAATGTCACTCTTCGATGGTGATGATATTCACAAACAGTTCTTGGTAAAAACGGTGCCTTTTTCCGAGAAAACCGCCTTTCATTTCATGTTGAAAATAAAATGTCTGGCGAAAGCGATGGCTTCTTCGGTATTTCTGTATGTTTTCACTGCGAGTCTGGGATGCGGATTCCCGCTGATCATCTTTGAGAGTTTCCTCCCCTCCTGGCAAAGACATAAGACCGGCTTTCCCGCGTTCAAGGCAAATGCAATCTCGAACCCGACTCCGTGCGACGGGACGCTGACCTCCGCGATCAACGCGTCTGCATTGCGAATCCAGTTCACATCGCGTTCGTAGACTTCGCGCGGCGAAATAGCGGCTTCTTCCGTGACCGCGCTGGGTTGCGCAAGGTGAGCCGTCGGCACCTCGTGACCGTCCGCAAGCAGAGCCGCGATCAGGTCCTGATAGACGCGTTCGAACTCGCGTCCGCCTGTGATCGAACAGGCAAAATAAATATTCATTTCCTTGGAAGGCGCGACAAGATGGATTGATTCGTTTGATGTTGCGCGGATGGCTGGGTTCCGCCCACGCGCATACTTTCGAGCTCCGTGCTGAAGGCCATCCAGTTTTGAACGAGTAGCACCAGATGCGGCGTCCGGTCTTTGAAGAAGAACGGCGATAAAAAGAAACGCAAAACAGAAGCCGACATCGGCATGGCATTCAACTCGACGATCACAGCAGTCATCGAGGCCAGCGGCTCGATGATGTCGCGCTTCAGTCCTCTCAAACTTTTGGGTGGAAACAACGCGGACATGCTGGCGGTGGCCGTGCGCCGGATGCGGCGATACGAAATGTTCATGCGCAGGAAAGGCGTTGCCAGCCGCAGATGATCGCTGAACGGCTGAACGTATGCGCTCTTTCGCATGACCAGCATAATCAAAGAAATGAAGACGACGATTGCGCCCAATCCTGCCAATGTCATCCAGCGCCACGGCTCGGTGAGGCGCGCATAAAGGTCGCTGTAAAACGGCCATGCCAGTGCGAACAACGCCAGGCCGATAAAGAAAATGACCGGCCACCAGCGATCCATCATGCGCGTGTAAATTACAAGTGAGTAGCGTTTCCCTGCTTTTGCCATAACTTATTCTTCAGCATCGGATGGGGTGGAGTGTCCGTCTCTTTTCGGGACCTCGGTGTGGCCGCCGTTTAATTGAGCGCTCAAACGGCTGATGGCTTGTTCGAGATGCTCGCCGCGCAGACTGAACGTGATGTCGCCGCGCGTCTTCTCGATGATGCCGCGCGCCAGATCGGTCTGACGCCGCAGACCGTTGGTGATCGCGTCGGGATAATCCATTGTCACCAGCACGGAATAAATATCATCCATGATGCCCAGCAGGCGCTCCGCTTCCTGCGAATATCCGTGACGCAAAATGTCCAGAGTTCTGCGCCGCAATTCTCCAACTACTTCGGCAAGGCCGTTTAAGAAGGTGAAGCTCGTCACGCCCAATTCTTCGGGCGTAGGCAGGGCCTGATTTTGAATCAAGGCGCAGGTCACATTGGCTTCCACGAATTCCTTCAACGCATCCTGTGTGTATCCCGCGTAAAAAAGATCGGGGTGCTCGATGAGATCGGCCTTCAACGATGCCGACAGTTTGCGCGCCTCGGTCAGATGCCCATTCATCACATCGGCTTCGTCGCGATGGACGGCGCGAATCGCAAGCGAACAGGCGCGCGTCAACTGACGGGCTTGAGCAAGCGCACGGTCGCGCGCAGTGGTGCGCGCATCGAAATCGCGTCGGATTTGGTCCGCGAGATTTTCAAGTTTGTGCATATTATTTTATGTTCTGCTTGTCGTTTTCCGGCGGCTGATGAGGGCGGAAGAGATTCTCGGCCAGCGAGGAGTTGGTGGGCACACTAATCTCTCCGAAAGCGGCTTCATAACGCGCCAGATTTTCGGTCAGCGCGCGCAGCAACAATTTTGCCGAAAGGGGGGACATCAGGACGCGCGCTTTCACCACTGCTTTCATTTCCGCGGGAAGCAGATGAGCGAAATCTATGATGATGTCGGCGGGCGAGTGAGAGATGCGCGCCAGGTTTGAGTATGAGATTTCAAGATTCTCAGGGACTTCGAGGATTGGGCCGGATACTTTTTGTGGAGTTGCCATGGGTGTCTCGCAGTTTGTAAAATGGACAGGCCTAACAGGTTGTAGCGAGCAAAACTGTTAGACCTGTTGAGCCATCCATTTAGAATGGAATATCATCCTCGGCGGGCGCAGTGGCCATGTCGCCTGTATCTGCCATGCCGCCTCCACCGCTGTCGCCTTCGCCGCGTGCGCTGAGAAAACGGACCGTTCCGGCAGTGACTTCAAATGAAGCGCCGGAGGAGCCATCCTGCTTTTGCCAAATACGCGGACCGCCGGTTGATTTGTCCGGAGTTAGACGGCCTTCGATCAAAACTTTGGAGCCTTTCTTGAGGTACTGATTGCAGATCTCGGCCTGTTTGCCCCAGGCAGAAACTCGAAACCAGATGGTTTCATTGACCTGTTCGCCGTTCGACGCGGTGTATTTGCGATTCGATGCCACCGAGAACGAGGTCACAGCCTGACCCGAGGGCGTGTAACGCATCTCGGGGTCCTTGCCGAGGTTGCCGACGATAATGATGGTGTGATACATGGGAATTCTCCTTGTGTATGAGAACGCCGCAGTCGCGGCGTTGACGAATTTTGTGTTTCCATTTTACACGTATTGGAAGGCATTGCGAGGAGATAAAAAATGACAGTCATCTTGCAGGATGACTGTCATTTTTGTTTGGGTGGATGAGGATTAATCGGCAGGCGCCGCGATGGCCTGAGGGACCTCGTCCGGCTGAGGTCGGGCGGCGAAGCGGAAACCGGCGAACATCAGGATGGCCGAGAGCAATTCGCCCAGATAAAGGAATTGTCCATATCCGAGGCGAGTCAGCGTGCTGGCCGAGCCGATGAATAACGCGCCAGCCGCAATCAGCACGTTTCCGATCACACGGTTGGGCATGACGCGTTTGCGCCAGAACAAGTAGGCGGAGTAGATTGCGCCGCCGACCAGCGTGAGCAAACCGTAAATGTTGAAGAATGGAGTTGTCAGGCGGACGGGTGTGCCGAGTGGCAACAAGCCGCGTACAACCGTCACTTCTTTTCCGCGATAGGTCGTCGTGGCGGTCTGTGCACCCGCGGGAGCGGTCTCTCCGTCTTTCAACACTTTTGTACCATATTGTTCGCTCACCGGTTTGGAGGTTGTGAACGATGCAGCATCGAGTTTCGGCATCGCTTGCAACATCAAGTAGCCCGCAAAGAGACTGCCGACGATCAGAACGCCGGTTACGGCATGTACCCAGCGCTTGCGAACGAGGAGATAGAGCGTGCCGTGTCCGATCCATGCCGCGTTCAGCGCCGCGCCGAACAGGTACCAGACGAAGAAGACCCATGGATTCCATGCCAGCGAAAGGAAGGCTTCCGCAAAACTCCCTGCCGCGAACATCGCCAGACCAATGCCCCAGAACAAAAACTGCGGCGCGCGGCGAACGGCATAGCGCTGTAGCACCCAGACCGTGAAGTAACCCATGATGGCTGTGGAAACAAATGGCAGAACTTGATTGATGGACATATTGAATAATTCTCCTTTTTGGTGAAATGAATCAAAAATGTACAATTCCGAGCAAGACGCCCGCCGCGAACAAAATCAACACAACGGTCAGAACTCCCATGAAAATCAATAATGCCGGAACGATCTTCTCAAAGAATGTTGAGTTCTCCGGTATGTGCGATTTGTTGATCATGCGATTTCCGTTGGGCATGTTATCCTCGCCAGCTTTTCGTTTGTCATGATTCTGCGCCTCGCCGTGTTACGGGTCAATGTAGGTTTTCATAGAATTAAATAAGTATTTGCGTAGAAACAAAATCTAATTAAGAAGAAATTCATTGGGTGGGGTTGTATTTTGTCATGTTTCTGTCTATACTCCATGAAACTGATTCAGGAGAGACATATGCCACAGACCCCTCACATCGAAAAACATTTTACGGCTTCAGAAACCGTGCGCGATATCGTGATCGGCATGTCCGACGGCCTGACCGTCCCCTTTGCGCTCGCCGCGGGACTTTCAGCGGTCGCGAACAGCAATGTAGTTGTCCTGGCTGGACTGGCAGAGATTGCGGCTGGTTCCATCGCCATGGGACTCGGTGGTTATCTTGCCGCCCGCTCGGACGCCGAGCATTTCGAGAACGAACGTCTCCGCGAAGAAGATGAGATCGTCACCAAAAAAGATTTCGAGATTCGTGAAACCGAAGAAATCCTGACCTCATACGGCCTAACGAAAAAAGAAAGCAAACCCGTTATCCAGGCTTTGATGAAACGCCCCAAAGACTGGGTGGACTTTATGATGCGCTTCGAACTGGGATTGGAAGAACCGCATCCCGCGCGTGCCGTGACCAGCGCGGCCACGATTGCTTTTTCCTACATCGCCGGCGGGTTCATTCCTCTCTCCCCGTATTTTTTCATTCCACATGCCACGCAGGCCATGCCTTATTCCGTGAGTGTGACGTTGCTTGCGCTGGGCGTATTCGGTTACATCAAGGGAAGTTTCACAGGCACGCGTCCGCTTTTGGCCGCGTTCCAGACCATGCTCATCGGCGGACTAGCCGCCAGCGCCGCGTTCACAATTGCGTGGCTGATAGATAAATAGTCGAGGTGTGAGCGGTGAAGAGCAAACGCTTTGTGAGCAGTGTATCTATTGCCATCCTGTTTTTCGTCGCGACTTCCCGTTCCCTGTTCTCTTCTGCGCGCCTCGCGTCATCTTGCTGAGTCATAATACGATCATAAGACTCGGACAAGCCGACATTCTCCTCCCCGGCAGACATGGAACCTCTACAGGTCCCCATGTCTGCTTTGTTATAACGGCTCTAGGATGTATGTCCCACTTGAAAGAGCAGCGGCATTGATATATATTGTTTTCGAGTTACCATAAAACATCTTCTCGGATTTACTGTTGGAGGACCAAATCATGAACACCAAAAATCGTTTTATCGTATGGATGGCTCTGGTTGTACTCTCCTCTCTGGCCTGCGGCCTGCTGGATACCGCCGTCAACCAGGCCACAGGCGGCAACACCAACATGACTGCCGTCTCCAGCCTTTGGAGCGATGTGCCTCCCATGGACGGTATGGGAAACTCTGAGGCAATTGATATGCCGGCCTGGCTCAAGGCGCTGGCAAGCCCAATTATGGATGCAATGATGCGAGGTCTCAACAACGGCTCAGACGCCGGCCATTGGGACTGGGTGGCCTTTAACCTGAGCGGCAAAACGCCGGCTGATGTTCAGGCCTTCTACACCCCGGATCGCATGACCGGCTATGGATGGGAACAAGCGGAAGCGGCCTGTATGCCCATGAGTGAGAACGGCGTCTTATGCAGTTTCACCAAACAAGATGCAGGCAAGTCCGTTGGCTTGATTATCATTGCCGCCACCGATGAGCAAAAGAAAGAAACCAGCGTTTTCTTCCTGCGCGCCGAAGGGGTGGAGGGCACTCCTACTCCGTAAACGTAATATAAAGGAATGACTATGACCGCGAATCGCGTTCTGAAATCCCTCTTTCTCTTCATTGCTCTGATTGTTCCGCTGGCTTGCGGAATCTCGAGCACTGTCTCCGCCCCAAAACAACCGACTATTCCCATCGCGCCGATTACGCTGGGTGGTGACCTCACCCAGATGGATGTTTGCAAAGCCATCCCGCAAGAAGACATCGAGGCAGTCATGGGACGCAGTTTATCCAAGCCGCCTGAACGCTTTGATTATTACGACACGACAGGTTCCAGCGGATGTTGGTATGAGGCCGCCAGCGACTCAGATGGAGAAGCGCATTTCGGCTATGTTGTGTTTACGCATCTTGATGCTTACAACACCCAGCCTCTCTATAACAGCACTGACATAGGCGGCCTGGGACAGGCGGCTTATTTCAACAACGGCGCGGACGCCCGCCAGTTATGGGTGAAAGTAAATGAGAATGTCGCCTTCGTGGTTGCTTTCGGGGATGTGCCGAGAGAAGACGGATGTAAAGCCCTTGCTCAACTGATCCTGGCCGCCATCAAATAAACATGCTGACCATTGTTGTTTCCATTCTGGCGGGGCTGGTTTTACTCAGCGGGGCCCTCCGCAAAATCCCCGGAGTCGGCCCATCGCTCGAGAAGTTCGCGGGCTGGTTGAGCGCATTCGATGTTGTGATCGGAGTCGTCGCCATTGTGCTTGGCGTCCTCGAACTGCTCAGCCTGGACGGCATTCTGTTGATTCTGGCTGGGCTTGTCCTTGCGGTCAGCGCGTTGCGATCCATTCCCTCCATCGGTCCTTCGCTTGGACGATTGGGCCACGCGCTGGCCGAGTTTCGGCTGATCATTGGCCTGATTATTTTGCTGGTCGGCCTGCTCGAACTCCTTCAACTTCTATTTGGTTCACTGGGCCGCATCCGCTAACATCATCCTCGCCGCGCGGCGGCCAATCTCTACCGCAAAATTCGTGCCGCGGTCCCATGGATAGACCTGACTCATCGAAGCAAAATACAATCCCTCGATGGGCGTTTGAAGCGCAGGAATGTTCTTTGAATGATTCACCAGCGGCACGGGCTGGGCATAATTCGTTTTGAATACCCAAACCTTTTTCACCCAGTCCCTTTCAAAAGCGGGATTGAATTTCTTGAAAGCGGGCGCGAATCGTTCCAGCAACTGCTCGTCGCTCGCCGAAAAGTATTCGTGGCCTGCTTCCAGATAATCGCCCGCGTACACGATGTGATCGCCGCCGAAATGTTCAGGCGGCACGAAGTTTGTATGCTCCACCAATGCCAAAAATGGATAGCCCGCCTCCTTCGGCAAATTGAACCAGTAATAACCCTGCTCCGAAAGTTGCCGCGTAAGCGACAACACCATGACCACCGCGCCCATGGATTTCAATTCGAGCAAGCCTTTGAGATAATTTTCTGGAAGGTCGGAGCATAACTTTGCCATCAGGCTTGGCGATGTGGTGACGAGCACCTTGTCGAAAGTTTCTTTCTTTTCCGCCTCAATCACAAGACCTTTCTCCGGCCCCCGTTTAATAGACTTGACGCTCGCTCCTAATCTGATCTCTACTCCCTGCTCTCTGAGTTTTCCCGCGAACATATCCGCGAATTTTTGAAAGCCTCCCTCGAACGTGCCGAGACGCGTCGTGCGCGCTTTGATACGCGCCCACATCCACGCCATGTTGACCTGTTTGTAGTACGGACCGAATTTGCCGATCAGCAATGGCTCCCACATCTTTTGATAGACTTCGCGCCCGGCATATTTTTGCATCCATTCATGGGCGGTATACTTTTCGAGGACTTTCCAGTTGTTGGTTAAACGGAGAAAGAGTCCGACGAAGCCAAAGCGGATTTTGTTGAGTCCGAATCCCAGTCCTGGAAAAAGAAGCGCCTTGAGAATCGAGTCGAATGGATAGAACTTTCCATTGTGATACATGACCGTCAGCGGACGCGGGAAGAGAACTTTGTCGTCCCAGCCCAATTCGTGAATCAGGCCCAGCATGGATTTGTCGGATTGAAACCAGTGGTGATAGAACTTTTCCACCGACCAATCCCAATGCGGCTCTTTGAAACCGCTGGCCAGCCCGCCAACGGAATCGGCAGATTCAAATATGACTACATCATGTCCGGCGTTGCACAGGTCATACGCGGCGGCCATGCCGCCAAACCCCGCGCCGATGATCGCGATTTTCATTATTCTCCCATTCTAAACGCAACGGACACAAAGGGCACGAAGTTTTCTTCCTTTGAGTCCGTCGTGTCCTTTGTGTTTAAGCGGTTTCCTCGCGGAGCGAATCGCTCCAGTGGATTCCTTCACGCGTCAGGAAATACGCGCCCAGCAGGGTGATGGGCAACCACAGGGCGACGTGCAGAGTCAATGTGTAGCCAGCCGCAATGGCCTGATCCACGCCGTACGCGGTGAGCACCGCGATGCCCGGCGCGTCGAACGTGCCGATGTAGCCCGGCGCAGAGGGAATGGACGTAGCCAGATTCACGATGCCGTTCATCAACATCAAGGCGAAGAACGAGACGTTGAAATTGAAGGCGTGCATCACAAACCAATATTTGCCGGTCTCCAACAGCCAGATGACAACCGAAGTAACAAATACCATCAATATGTTTAACGGTGAACGCAGGGAGGCCAGCCCATCGAGGAATTTGTGCATCAATTCGCTTGTTCCCTGCCGAAAACGCGCCGGCGTCAAGTGGTCAATGAACCACTGACCAACCTTGATTGTCCATTGCGGGAACATGGCCGCCGCCAAAAAGATGACCAGCGCGCCGGTGAACACACCCGTGCCAATCACGGCCACTTGTTGAATGTTGCCGACAAAGCCGGAGCCGTTAGTCAATTTTGCAAGTTCGGGAAGATTCACAAAAATAAAGGCCAGCATCACCACGCCGTCGAAGATTCGTTCGATGATGATGGTCGCCAGTGAAGCGGAGACCGAGACGCCTTCTTTGCGCTTCAAGACCACGGCACGCAGCACTTCACCGGCGCGCGCCGGGTATACATTGTTACCCATGTAGCCAATGGCCGTGATCGGAAACATGGAGTTGGTCGGAATCTTTTTGATTGGGCCGAGCAGGTAATGCCACCTCCACGCCCGCGCCCATACGGCGACAAAGTACACAGCAATACCGGGCAAAAGCCACCAGTAGTTTGCGCGCCGAACTACGTCCCAGAATTGATTCAAACGCAGGCCGCGCAGGGCCAGCCAAATGAATACGACGCTGATCAAAACACCAAGCCAGAACTGCCATTTTTTCAAAGTGCTTTGTTTTTTGAGCATGAGGAAGATTTTATCATGGCGTCACGATATAATTTCATTGTGCAAATCAATGAACCCATACCTGATTTTGAATTACCCGACCTCGATGGCAATCTTCATCATTTGAGCGATTATCGCGGCAAGATCGTCATCGTCAATTTTTGGTCGTGCGAGTGCCCGCATTCGGAGCGCGCCGATCACGCGCTGATGGCGATGGTCATGCGATGGCGCGAAGATGTGGCTTTGCTGTCGGTCGCCGCGAATCGAAACGAGTCCATTCAAAGTTTGGCAAAGGCCGCTAAAGCGCGGCGCCTGCCCATCGTCCTGAGAGATGCGGAGCACGTCGTCGCGGATTTGTTCGAGGCGCAGACCACACCGCACGTCTTTGTGATGGACCGCGACGGAATCCTGCGCTATCGCGGCGCAGTGGATGATGTCACGTTCCGTCAACGGAAGCCGGCACGCTTCTTTCTGGACGAGGCGGTGGAGTCCCTGCTGAATGGTCATTTTCCTCCACTGACAGAGACTCCAGCCTATGGTTGCGCCATCGTGCGCGAAGCAGTAGAATAATCTCGTGATTTCAACCCCCGCCCGCGTTGCTTACCTTCGTCGAATTCACCTCTTCCGTGACTTGAAGGATGAAGAGTTGGTTCCCATTGCTGAAAAGTTGGAGGAGGTCGTGTTTGAGGAGGGAAAAGAGATATTCAAGGAAGGCTCGGCGGCGGATCGCTTTTACATTATTTATCAGGGCAAGGTAACCATCACACAGATGCGCCGTAACGAGACCGTGGAACTGGCCTCGCTGGTGAACGGTGATTATTTTGGCGAAGAGGCGCTCTTCATCAATCGGAAGCGCTCGGCGACCATACGGGCGGCGGAAAAAACATTTTTGTTCTTCATCTCTCGCAAGGAATTCAATGAATTGATCAGACGCTTCCCGCGTTTGAGGGCAGGATTTGAAATTTCGATTGCCAGCCGCAGACTGGCGAGACAACTTCGTTTTAAGTGGCTGAGGCCGGACGAGGTGATTTATTTTCTGGCGCGCAAACACTACACCTTGTTGATCGACGCGCTGGCCTTGCCCATTATTTTGTGCATTGCCGCCATGGGAGTGACCGCGTGGGGCGTTTTGGTCAATTCATGGATCACCAGCGGCGGCGGCATTCTCTTCTTTGTTCTCATGGTCCTTTGGGCAATCTGGCGCGGCATTGACTGGGGCAATGATTATTATATTGTGACCAACCAGCGCGTGATCTGGCTGGAGAAGGTGGTGGGAATTTACGACAGCCGGCAGGAAGCGCCGTTGAGCACCGTGCTTTCTGTGGGAGTTGAAACCGATTTGGTGGGGCGCATGTTGGATTATGGAAATGTTGTGGTGCGCACATTTGTAGGGAAGATTCCATTTAACCACGTCGCTCATCCGTATCAGGCCTCGCACATGGTGGAGGAGCAATGGAGTCGCAGTAAGCATGTCGCTTCTGCGCAAGAGAAAGAGGCCATGCGCGATGCGATACGAAAGAAACTGGGTCTCACTGAAAAAATAGCGGTCAAGTCTGCCACCCAAACGGAGAAGGTATCGGTCCCGCGTCTCTATAAACCCGGTTTAGGGGCCATCCTCGTTGCAAAACTTTTCGCGAATTCCAAGATTTTTAGGGTCCGCTTCGAGGCCGGAGATACGATCACTTACCGCAAACACATCTTTGTGCTGATCAAGAACATCTGGCTCCCCGCGCTGGTGTGTCTGTTCTTCGTGCTCGGTATGGGACTGCGCGCCTACGCGTGGTTTCGCTCCGGCATGACAAACGTGGATATTCTCTTCCTGCTTTTGTTCCTGGCATTTTTCTATCCGCTCTGGAGATTAATTTATCAATATCTCGATTGGAGCAATGACATATTTTTAGTAACGGAAGATCAGATCATTGATATAGATAAGAAGCCGTTCGGAACCGAGGAGCGGAAGGCCGCGCCGCTCGAAAATATTTTAGCCACGGCCTCGGAGAGATTGGGCATCATCGGCCACATCTTCAATTATGGAACGGTGTACATCACCGTTGGTGGTTCCAAACTGGCGTTCGAGGACGTTTATAATCCCGCCGCGGTTCAGCAGGATATTGATAACCGGCGGATCGCGCGCAAAAACAAACAGGAGGAGGGACGCGCCGCAGCGGAACGTGAACGCATGGCGGACTGGCTTGCCAGTTACCATGAAAACATTCAGGAGATCGAAAGCGAACTGGATCATCCCGAAAACGAGACGAAAAGCGGGTAAAATGCGGGGACATTTTCGAGGAACCTATGACACGTAGAACTATCATCACCCTTCCTGATCCCGTGTTGAGACGCAAAGCTCGTCCGATTAAAACCTTCAACAAAGACTTGCAAACTCTAATTGATGACATGATTGAAACGATGCGCGAGGCTCCCGGTGTTGGCCTGGCCGCGCCGCAGGTGGGAATTTCGGAACGTTTGATCGTGGTTGAATACGGGGAAGACACGGAGGATGAGAACGGCGAGATCGTCGAAGGACCGAAGAAACTGTATGTGCTGATTAACCCGGAGATCGTGAAGACCTCCGAAGAAAAGGAACTGGGCGTGGAAGGTTGTCTTTCCATCCCCGCTTTGGTCGGAGAGGTGGAACGCTTCTCCAAAATACAAGTCAAAGGTCTGAATCGCCGCGGTCAGCCCACCAAAGTCAAGGCGGAGGGCTGGCTGGCGCGCATCTTCCAGCATGAGATTGACCATCTGGATGGAGTCCTCTATCCTGATCGCGCTGTCAGAGTTTGGAAGCCGCAGGCCGATGAGGAAGAAGAAATGGTGTGACGATCAATATCCGCCCCCTGGCGCGCGAGGATTTGCCGCGCGTGCGTAAGTTCTGGAAGGACCGCTGGGGGGATGAATTCGTCGTTGCTCACGGCGTTGTCTATCATCCCGATCTGCTGGATGGATTTCTTGCCTGGGAGGGCGGAGAGATCATAGGACTGATCACTCTGGCCCACTCAGACGAGGGCTGTGAAATCGTTTCGCTCGACAGCCTGCGCGAAGATAAAGGCATCGGCACAGCCTTGATCGAAAAGGTCATTGAAGCAGCGCGGGCAAAAGGATGCAAACGTCTGTTCCTGATCACCACCAATGACAATCTGCGCGCGCTAGGCTTTTATCAAAAACGCGGCTTTGAGATTTCCGCAATTCACCGCGGCGCGGTCAACGAGTCGCGCAAGATCAAGCCGAGCATCGCGCTGGTTGGCGAGAACGGTATCCCGTTGCGCGATGAGATTGAATTGGAAATGCTTTTGTAAAGACCCTCACCCCTAGTCCCTCCCCCTTTTTGGGGAGGGGAAGAACATGCACATCAAACACCTCTCCCTCACCAACTTTCGCAACTTTGCCCGCCTGGACCTCGACATACCCCGGCGGGTTGTTTTGCTGGTGGGAAGCAATGCGCAAGGCAAGACCGGCATTCTCGAAGCCATTTATTTCCTGGCCTCGTTCACATCGTTTCAAACCAACACAGACCGTCAGTTGGTGAATTTTGTTGAAGCGAAAAATTCTTTGGCTGTTGCGCGGCTTGTCGCGGAATATGAACGCGGCAAGAAGAAACACAAACTTGAAGCGCGATTAATTCTTGAGCCAACCGGCGTCAACGGTCAGCGACTTCGTAAAGAAGTTTTGCTGGATGGCGTGAAGAAACAGATCAATGAGGTCATCGGCCACTTCAACGCAGTCATCTTTGTGCCGCAGATGTCGGCCATCATTGAAGACGGCCCTGAGGAACGTCGTCGTTATTTGAATCTCGCGCTGGCGCAAGCCGTCCCGGCGTATGCAGGCGTGCTGAGCGATTACAACCAGGCGCTCAGTCAGCGCAACGCATTGCTCAAGGCGTTGAGCGAAAGTAGTGGTGCCCTTCGACAGGCTCAGGGTGGCGACCAGCTTGAGGTCTGGGACGAAACGCTGGCTCGGCTCGGCGCGCAGATCATTCAGTGGCGCATCGAAGCCGTCCAGCAGATCGAACGTCTCGCGGCGCGCGTCCATCGCGAATTGACTCACGGCAAAGAAGTCTTGCGATTGAACTATGAGCCTGCGTATGATCCGCTTCCGACTCCAAACGGGCAGATCGGCATGAGGCTGACGACGGACACGGATCGTTCCGCCCTGAAAACGGACGGCATCCGCAAGGGCTTTTTGTCGCGGCTCAAAGAGATCCGCTCCGAGGAGATCGCGCGCGGCGTGACCACCATCGGTCCGCACCGCGACGAGTTACGCTTCCTCGCCAATGGCATTGACCTGGGCGATTACGGTTCGCGCGGCCAGGTGCGGACGACGTTGCTCGCGTTGAAACTGGCCGAGGTAAATTGGATGAAGGAACGCACGGGCGAGTGGCCGGTGATTTTGCTGGATGAGGTGATGGCCGAGCTCGATTTACAGCGCCGCGCGGATCTACTAAAATATGCAGGCGAAAGCGAGCAGGTGTTGTTCACTGCCACCGATGAGCACATGTTCCCCGCGGAGTTTGTGGAGAAGGCCGAAGTGTGGAAGGTAGAGGATGGTAATGTGAAAAAAACTTAACCACGAAGGACACGAAGGGCACTAAGGCAAAAGAAAAACTTTGCGGTCTTAGCGGCCTTCGCGGTTAGAGAATTGAAGGAGATAGAAATGCCAGTCAAACATTCAACCGATGTAGAAGCCAAGAATGTGGCCGCGGGCAAGGACACGACCATTCAGGTTTTGATCTCTTCCAAAGAAGGCCCAAACTTCGCCCTGCGGAAATTTTCCATGCAAAAGGGCGGAGGTATGCCGCGCCACACCAACACCGTCGAGCACGAGCAATATGTTCTGCGCGGACAGGCTACGATCACCATTGGTAACGAGACGTATCACGTCAAAGCCGGTGATGTGGTCTTCATCCCCGAAGGCGCGATCCATTCGTATCAGAATTCAGGCGAAGAGCCGTTCGAGTTTTTGTGCATTATCCCCAACAAGGAAGACAAGATCACAATTGTGGATGAGGCGAGTTGTTAAAAGTCTAAATAGTCCGATAAATCAAAAAGTCCAACTAGTCTTTTTATTTAACGGCCTGTTGGACTTTTACAACACCCCCACTTGTAAGACTTGCCTACAACGGCTGTTTCATCGGCGTGCCTGCCTTGCGCGGATATTTCGGCGGCGTGGCCGCGCATTTATCCACTAATACTAAATAGCGGTCATCCGCTACACCCGGCAAATGGACGGGAATCACCTGCCGCAATTTCCCGCCCAATAATTTGATGGCCCTCTCAGCGGCCTGCGCCTCGGCGGGTCCGCTTTCGCCTTTTTGTGCCAGCATCGTTCCGCCGATTTTGAGCAGGGGCAAAAGATATTCGGCCAGCACTTTCATGTCGGCCACGGCGCGCGCCACAGCCCAGTCGTATTTCTCGCGATGTTCTTTCATTTGTCCCACATCTTCGGCGCGGGCTTTGAGCACTTCCACGTTTTCGAGGCGCAACAAGCGGACGATGTGTTCGCAGAACATGGCTTTCTTGCCCACCGACTCGACCAGTGTCAGTTTTAACGAGGGATAGTAAATCTTGAGAGGCAGGCCCGGGAAACCCGCGCCCGTTCCCACGTCAATGAGACGATGCGGAGGGTTCGTCCCCCAGGCCAGCACACAGGAAAATGAATCCAGAAAATGTTTGGTGCGGATCGACTCCGCGTCGCGGATGGCCGTCAGATTAAATTTTTGATTCCAATCGAGAAGTTCACGTTCGTACGTGACGAGCGCCTCCATTTGCCGCCCGGTGAGTTGGATGTGAAAAAGTTCATGCGCGTTGCGAGCGAGTTTGTCCATGTGAAAAAATTATAAACCATCTCCCTCACCTATCCCCTCCACCGCACTCCCCTTTGGGTCGCGACGCCTCCCCTTCCCACTCCCAATGTTGGGAGAGGGAAGGGGAGGCAGGGTGGGGAAGAGCGAGGGCAGTGTCTACTTTTTCTTCTTCGGTTCTTCCACGACGGCTGTTACTTTCGGTTTCCAGAATTTGCGGATCAGCCAACGACCGAGCAGGTAAACGAGGAACAGAGGGATGGCAATGGTGATGAGCGCGGGCAGTGTGAACAGGAAGAAGTTGATCATCCATTCCACGAAGCCTTTCCAAAAATCAATCAGGTTTTGGATGGCATCGCGCGCCACGCCTTGCGGTTTCCACGGGCCGACCTCAATCGGTTGAATGGTCTCTTCGGCGATGATGTTTACGCTCACAGCGGAGAGCGCGGCGGACTCTTCGTAATATTTGATCTGTCCTTTCAACACCTGAATCTCAGTCTGAATCTGTTGCAGTTGTGTGTACACGGCCAGTACGTCTTCGGTCTTCTCGGCGCTTTGCATGATTTTGAGCAGTTGCGCTTCGGTGGCCTCTTTGGCTGTCAGTTGAGATTGCAAATCAACATACTGACTGGTGACATCCTGTCCCGAGCGCGTTTCGTTCTGGACATCCACCGCATCTTTCTTGACCTGATCCAATGCCGCGTCCAATTGTTCCGCGGGCACGCGGAAGACGATTACTGCCTGCGGCACTTGCGTGCCGTTTCTGGCATACGTCTGATACACGTTGACTGACACGACAAATCCGCCCATTTGTTTTGCCATGACCTGAATATCCTGCACGCGGCCTTTTACATCTTTGACCACGATGGTCAAATCCGCATTTTGGATGACCAAACGGTCACCGCCGGGGTTGGCGCTGTTCGCGCTGACAGGCGAAAATTCCGCGCCCTTGACCGCGTCGTATGCTGGAGCCATGGTCGGCGCAGGCACGCCAAATGATTCTCGTGGAGCCATGCCTCCTCCCATGCCTGGATACGCGGCAGGCGATTCGACTCGCAAAAGCATACGATTACTCGCCCTCAGGCCCACAGCGAGAATCAATACTGCCACAACAACAATGCTGACAACGACGAGAACGCTCTTCTTCATTTCGTCCTCCTTCATGAACGAATGCAAGTTGATTTGTTTTTCAGACGAAACCCACCGGTAAAAGTTCCTGGCTTATTTATCCTCCGCTTGCTATTCACTCCCGCTGTATACTGCTCACTGACTACTGCTCACTAAACTACCACCCCTCGCCCAATCTCGCCGCATGTTTCTCCGGCAGACCCGCCTCACGGATGCGCTTCTGCACTTCAGCCACATTGTATTCCACGCGGCGCGCTTCCCACACGCAGGCGTGAGTATCGTAGATGGCGTACGCGGCGCGCGAGTCGCGGTCGCGAGGCTGGCCCACCGAGCCGGGATTCAAAATCGTGCGCGGCGTCAACATCATTGGCTCGCCCGCCCTCACCACTTCCATCGTGACGCGGTCCGCCTGCTCGTTCATGTGGAACATGCACTGAATGTGCGAATGACCCACGAAACAATACGGCGTGGCGAAGTGATCAAAATTCAGGCGCGCTGAAAGCGTGTTCAACACATATTCCCACACAGGGTCGCGCGGACTTCCGTGAGCCAGCGTCACGTCGCCGCGCACTTTGGCGTGTTGTGGCAGGGCGCGCAGAAAATCCATGTTGTCTGCGGTCAGCACCCTTTCCGTCCACATCAACGAACGGCGCGCGTCGCCGTTGAACGCCTCCAGCGCCATGTCGCCGATTACCGCTACATCGTGATTGCCGAGCAGACACGTCAGGTGCGGCAGTTCGCGAATTTGTTCGACCACCGCGTTCGGGTCTGGGCCATAGCCGACCAAATCGCCGAGGCACCAACACTCGTCCACCGTTCCGGCGTCGTCGAGCACGGCCTCCAATGCTGTATAGTTTGCATGAATGTCCGAAAAAACCAAAACGCGCATGAATTACTCCAATAGCGCCGCGACGCGTTCGATAATGGCATCTGCCACATCAACCTTGCTCATCAACGGCAAAGATTCTTGTTTCCCGCTTGAGAATAATAACGTCACTCGATTCGTCTCCGCCCCAAACCCTGCGTCCTTTGCGGAAATATCGTTGGCAACGATGAGGTCGAGATTTTTTGATTTGAGTTTCTCGCCCGCGTTTTGGATGAGATCGCGCGACTCAGCCGCGAAGCCGACGGTGACACATGGCCGCTTCATTCTCGACCTTTGAGCGGCCACCGCTTCGAGAATGTCTTCTGTGGTTTCGAGTTCGATCTGCGGAATTCCATCCCGTTTCTTCATCTTGTTTCCCGCGGCCCGCTTCGGTCGGAAATCCGCCACTGCCGCGGCCATGACCAACGCATCGGCGTCCGCGGATTCCTTCAACACCGCTTCCAGCATTTGACTCGCTGTTTGAACATGGACGACATTCGCGCCGATGGGTGCAGTCAATGACGTGGGTGTGGTAATCAGAGTTACTTCCGCGCCCAAGTCAATTGCAGATTGAGCCAGCGCGTATCCCTGTTTGCCGGAAGACTTGTTGGTGAGAACACGGACGGGGTCGAGAGGTTCCTGAGTCCCGCCGGCGGAGACCACAACTTTTTTATCGGCGAGCCGCCCGCGGCGTCCGAGCACGAAGCGAATGTGACCGATCAAGTCCGGCACTTCGAGTAAACGTCCCACGCCTGAAAGCCCCGACGCAAGATGTCCCTCGGCAGGCCCCGCGATATATGCGCCGCGCTCTTTGAGTTTAGCAAGATTCTCCTGTGTGGCCGGGTGCTCAAACATGCCGCCGTCCATGGCGGGCGCAATCAACAACGGACAGCGCGCCGCCAGCGCGGTGATGGTCAGCAAATTATCGGCCTCGCCATGCGCGAGCTTGGCAATTGTGTTGGCGGTGCATGGCGTGATGACAAGCAGGTCCGCGCTTTTGGCAAGACCGACGTGAAGCACATGCGCTTCTCCGCCCCATAGATCAGACTCGGTGTATGCGTGATGGCCCATGACCGATTGCAGCGTGAGCGGCGTAATGAATTTTTCCGCGGCGGATGTGAGAATCACATCCACTTGCGCGCCGAGCTGTGTCAACTTGGACGCGAGGTCTGCGCCCTTGAAAGCCGCGATGGAGCCGGTGATACCGAGCACGATGTGCTTGTCTTGCAAATTGCTCATAACGGTTGATTATACTTCCTGTGCATTTAACAACGTGACAGTCACTTTGAAAGTGACTGTCACGTTCGCGTCTATTTCTTCTTCCGCATTCGCTCTGCCACGCGCAGCCAGGCAGGAGTTGGATTCTGGGGCCGCGTTTTGCGATGCTCTTCTTTGCTGAGCACAAGCGCCATGTCTTCAAAGACCGCAGAGAGCGGACCTTCGGGCGCGTTGATGACCGGCGGCTTGCCATAGTTAAGAGCCTGCACGAAATCATCTTCAGCGCAAGGCAGGACCAAATCCACTTTGCTGTTGATGAATTTTTCAATATCGGCCTGCGCTAATCCCATGCGCGGGAATGTCCAATTGACGATGAGATGGATTTTCTTTTCGTTATATTCGAGCGCTTCAAAGATTTCCAAAGCCATGCTGGCGGCGCGCACGGAGGCGATCTCCGGCTGAGCGATCAAGAGGATGGCATCCGCGCGGTCGAGGGCCTGCAGGGATCGCTCGCTGAGATCGTGGGGCATGTCGAGCACAACATACTGAAACTGCGAGCGCAGAATATCCAGAACCTTTGCCGTTTTCTCCGGCGTGACCAATTCGCTCTGTTCGGGGCGACGCGGCGACGCCAGTGTGAAGACATTGGCGTCATGCCGCAGTAAGGCGGACAGCACTGCGTCCGTGTCTATTTGATTGAGTTGGGCTAAATCGGCCCAGGTGTTGCGGAGGGATTGATTGAGGAACAACGCGGTTTGCCCGGCGATCATGACCATGTCCACCAGCGCGACCGGTTGCCCCCACAGCGCGGCCAATCCGCCTGCTAAATTGACGGCGGTAGTAGTCACGCCTGCACCGCCGCGCAAAGAAAAGACCGCGATGGTGCGCGCCATCTCGCGCCTCTCGCTGGGCGCGGCGGGAGAGGGAAGGGACTTTATCTCACTGCGCCGCAATAGCACATTGACGCGCGCCACCAGTTCTTCGCTTTCGAATGGCTTGGCCAAATAATCATCCGCGCCCGCTTCAAAACCCTTGACCTTTTGTTCAATGGAAGCCAGCGCGGTAAGCATCAGAATCGGGATGGCGGCAGTCGGCGGGTTGGCGCGTATCTGTTTGCAGGTTTCGTATCCGTCCATCTCCGGCATCATTACATCCAGAAGAATGAGATCGGGTTTGTTGGTGGAGAGACTCGCCAGCGCCTCGCGTCCATTGGAGGCAGTGAGCACTTCGAACTCATGCCGCGCCAAGATTGTGGACGTCATCTTGCGCATCATGTCATCATCGTCAACGACGAGGATTCGTTTACTCATGAGAGCCTCCGTTGTAATCGCAGAGCGGGAATCTTATAGGCTGTGAGCCTGCATAGTTATTATAGTTTTAGGCTTCTTTTCTTGACCTTGCAGTTTGATGATCAAACCATTGATTCGGGTCTAACTCAAAAACAGAATCGTCACGCCTGCCATCGCCAGAAGCGTGCCGACAATGGCCTGCCAGCCGAGGCGTTCCTTGAAAATGTAATGGCTGACCGGAAGCATGAAGACTGGCGCGAGCGAAGTGAGCACGCTGGCGATCCCAATTTGAGTATGCTGGATGGCCAGCAGAGACGATGATACGCCCAGCACCGGTCCGATGAAGGCGGCGATGGCAAGTTGTTTGAGGGCGGACGGATTGGCTTTCAGAGTCTGGATGGTCGTCCCTGCTTCTTTTTGCAATGCGGCGATCAGCCAAAGTGACAAGGCTGCGGCGAACATGCGGATCGAATTTCCTTGAATCGGAGAGAAATTTCCGTACAAGCCCTGCTTTGAAAAGACGAGTCCCGTCGCCTGGCACACAGCCGATAGAATGCCGAACAAAACTCCCAGGGCGGCATGATGCGGGGCCTGTCCATTCCCGTTGCCTTGTTCCATCGCAACCCAGATAATGCCTCCCAATGTCAGCGCGATGCCAATGATTTGAATCAAGCCGAGAGATTCGCCGAGGAAGATCCACGCCTCGAACATGCCGATCACAGTGGATAGACTCAAGAGCAACATTCCCAGCCGCGGCCCGACCAGGAGATAGGATTGAAAGAGAAATGCGTCGCCGAGTGCCAGGCCGATCACGCCGGAAAGCGCCAGCCAGGTCCAGCGATCTGACGTGGCAGTGAACGGCAGAGGCTGTTGGAAGAAGATGATGTTGAGGATGATGAGGTAGATCAACGCAAAGACAACGCGCGTGCGGTTCGAGATGACCGAGCCGACTTTCTGCCCGGCGCGCGTAATGAACACCGCATTTGCTGCAAAGCAGACCGACGTGGCGATGCCTGCAATTTCGCCGATATATTTTGTCATTTTATTTGCTGAATGTCCCCATCAATTCTCCCTGTGCGAGGATATGCCCCTGCATAGCCTTGAGCAATTGCTCCTTGCCGGAGTCGGAGGAAAGATTGAGCGAGGTGTCGAGCGCGTAGAGTTTGAAGAAATAGCGATGTGTGCCTGAAGGCGGGCATGGTCCGTCGTAGCCCTGCTTACCGGACGAATTCTTCCCCTGCAAACTTCCGTCCGCAAGTTGCGCTCCGGCCATGACGGCTTCCGGTAAATTGCTTGTGGTGGCAGGGATGTTGAAAACCACCCAATGCACCCAGGTTCCCATCGGCGCATCGGGGTCATCCATGATCAGCGCAAAGGATTTAGTCCCGGCAGGCGCGTTGGTCCACGCCAGCGCAGGTGAGATGTTTTGGCCTTTGCAGGAATACTTGGCCGGGATGGACTGCCCGGCGGCAAAGGCTGAACTGGAAACAGACAGGGTCATTGCGACCTCCCGTGTCTCGGTGGAAGCGACAGGCCCGCCGCAGGATGCCAGCGTCAATGCGAGCAGGGCTAGAACCAATTTTCTCATGGCATATTCGCTTTTTGTCCTCAGTCTTTAAACGCAAAGGACACTACGGACACGAAGGGAAAAGCCCGGAAAATGGTCGCGACGGTTCTTCCTTTGTGTACTTTGTGGCCTTCGTGTTTGGTGTTCTTGCTTGAAAATTGGAGAGCTCGAAAATTATAAAGTCTTTGCAAAATGGATCAGCCGTTCTACTTCCTCGTATCCCATCCTCATATGCGCCGCAATACTGACTTCATTGTCCAGCCAGGTGTCCGACGCCATCTCCCGCAGTCCCTGCCCGCGCGCCCAGTCTTCCGCCGCGTGGATCAGCATCCTGCCCACGCCTTGGCCGCGCAGATCCTCGTCCACGTACCAGCCCTCGATATAGCCAACGGGCGTGGTTGAACAGCCATCGGCATATTTACGGGTGCCGGCCTCAATGAACCCACCCAGGCCGCCATCTAGGCGTTCCATCACGAAGACCGGTGTCATCCTGTCTTCGAGTATCCTCTCCATTTCACACCGCAGGTCCTCCAGTTCGACCTCCGGCCACAGAAGGTGACGCATTCTCAGCCACTCCGTCTGGTCTGAACTGGAGGCCGGACGGATAATGGTGGGATGGACATCGAGGGTCATATTTTCTCCCTGAATAATAAGCGGATGAATAATGCGAGGGCGCTTATTATAGTCAATATCCAGATTAAGGCAATGATTCCCGCGCCGATGAATCCGACGCGTCTTTCCGCCCTCTGGCTGGCCGCCGTTACACGCGCCTCCGCCATCACCTGAGGCGGAATCAATTTCAATGCCAGCGCGATCCCCGCGGGGACGATGATCAAATCATCGAGATAACCCAACACCGGAACAAAATCCGGGATCAAATCAATCGGGCTGAGCGCATACGCGACGACTACCGCAACAAATGCACGCGCATACCACGGCGTGCGCGGATCGCGAAGAGCAAAATAAAGCGTCAGCGACTCTTGTTTCAATGCGCGGGCGCGGGATTTAAATTTATCCAACATATATTTGGGGGCACAACGTCGCTGTGCCCTACTGTGATCTTATTTTAATCTGGGAACCCAACGCGGCACGGACCTCCAATATTCTTCATATGCCGCGCCAAATGTTTTTCTCAGATGCGGTTCTTCGTACAGCGTCACGAACAAATGCGCCGCAACAAAAAACGAAAGAGATGCAAGTATCAGCGATAGCGATGGCGACCAAATCAGCCAGCCGAGCAAAGCGATCACTCCGCTCATATACATCGGGTTACGGACATAACGATACAATCCGCTAATCACCAACTCTTTCGGTGGGTCAATCGGCGCGGGCGTGCCTTTTCCTTTAAACGTGAAATCCCAGAAGCACCATGCCATACCCGCCGCGCCGACCAGCCAGAATGGAAGAGCCAGATAACGAAAGACTCCAATGTCGAGAAGCGAAGTATTGGTGGAGGCGATGTAAGATGGAATAAAACCCAGTAATAAGACAGGGACAAAAATAAAGAACAAAAGAGATTTGAGGGCGGTCATTTCATTCCTCTCAGCGCGATAAGGTGTAAACGGCTACTGTTGTGCCGGCAACGAGCATAATCCCACCAATCAAAATGATTATGATGGATGGGATGCCAATCTTGACGGGAACGAAGCCCAAGCCAGCAAGCAAGAAAGCCGTGCCGATCAACGTATCGGCAACACCGCTGATGAGCAGAGCAAGCCGTCGGTCTTTGTTGTTCATTTCCCACGCTTCTTCAACCACCTCAACAACTTATCCGTTGACCAGCAATTGATCACATCTTCCTTGGTCAGCCAGGCGCGGCGGGCGATTGCCACGCCGTAGAACAGCATATCGAGATCGGCCTCGGAGTGCGCGTCGGTGTTGATGCTGATCGGGATTCCCATTTCCTTTGCGCGGCGGGCATACACATCGTCCAGATCGAGGCGGGCGGGATGTGCGTTGATCTCCAACGCCACGCCCGTCTCCGCCGCGGCCTTGAGCACCGCGTCCATGTCCAGGTCCGCGCCTTCGCGATCCGGCATCAGCAGTCGTCCGGTTGGATGTCCGATGATGTCCACATGTGGATTGCGAATGGCGTTAATGACGCGCTCCGTGACTTTCTCACGCGGCTGTCGCAATGAAGTGTGCAGTGAAGCCAGCACGAGATCGAGGCCCGCCAAAAATTTATCGGGATAATCCAGCGTGCCGTCGGCTTTGATCTCGACCTCGGTGGCGTGCAAAATCAAAATGCTGTCGCCGAGTTTGTCCTGCGCCTTCTTGATCTCAGCGGCCTGCTTCTTGTGATCGCCCATGCTGAGGCCGCCTGTGACACCGAGACTTTGCGAGTGATCAGTGAATGCAACGACTTTGATGCCGCGCCTGGCCTCGGCCTGCGCCATCTCGAGCATGGATAATTTTCCGTCGCTCCATGTGGAATGGACTTGTAAATCGGCTTTGATATCTTTGACTTCGATCAACTTGGGAAGTTTGTTTTGCTTGGCGGCCTGCACCTCGCCTCGGTCTTCGCGCAGTTCGGGCGGAATCCATGGCAGGCCGAGGGTTTTATAAACTTCTTCTTCGGTCGAGCAAAGGATTTCACCTTTGCCGTTTGTTTTTTCAAATGAATGATCCGAGAGCGACAAGCCTTTGTCGAGCGCCATTTGCCGCAACTGCACGTTGTGATCTTTCGACCCGGTCGCATATTGCAGTGCGGTGCCGAACTCTTCCGGCGGATGAACCCAGACCTGCGCGCGCACGCCGTCGCCAAATTCAATGGATGACTTCGTCTCGCCTTTGCCCAGCACGCGCACAACGCCCGGCAACTTCGTGAAGGCTTCCATGACCGGCTTGGAATCTTTGGCCGCGACCAGAATGTCGAGGTCGCCGATGGTCGAACGCATCCTTCTTAGACTTCCAGCGGGTTCTGCGGCGACGACTCCCTTCACCTTTTTGAGTTGCGCGATGATCTCCTGCGCGAGCGGCCAGGCGCGTCCGAGTGGAATGCGGCCTGAACGGCGCGACAAGGATTCCAGTCCCGCGAGAATCGCTGATTCTGATTTGGCGCCCATGCCGGGCAGGTCGCGCAGTTTTCCTTTTTTGGCGGCCGCTTCCAGTTGCGCGAGAGTCGTGATGTGAAGAGTCTTCCAAATCAGGCCGACCTTCTTCGGTCCGAGACCTGGCACTTTCAACCACTCAGCGAGACTCGGCGGCACCTCCTTTTTGAGTTTTTCCAGAAATTCGAGTTTGCCCGTGCGGAGCAGTTCATCTATTTTTTCAGCGATGGCTTCCCCCACGCCGGGGATGTCGCGCAGTTTTCCCTCTTTCCAATATTCGTTTACGTCGCGGCCCAGCCCGGCGAGGTTTTCCGCGGCTTTGCGATAGGCAAGGGTTTTGTAAATAATCTCGCCTTTGATTTCCAGCAGATCGGCGATGAGGGTAAAAGTATCGGCCAGTTCGCGGTTATTCATGGGGCACCTCTAAAGGAAATTATACGTGGTTATGATACCATCAGCGAAGCGAGATTTGATGCGCGAGAAAACATTTTCTGCTGTGCTGAAAGTCGCATTAGAATCGTGATGAATTTGATGCAAGGAGGTCACCATGACGGAATCAGAATCGTGCTTTTATCACATCACCCAGGCGGGGAAGCCCGCGCGCCTGCCGACGATTCCCGCGGCTCTGTCCGCGGCCAACGACGGCGGTTTTATTTGGCTGGATTTTGTCCGCTCGTCGCCGGAGAGAGACCGCAGGCTCAAGCAGGAACTTACCCTGCTGGTCGAGCCGTTGGGTCTGCACCCACTGGCGATTGAAGATTGCACGGATGAGAATCAGATTCCCAAGATCGAGGATTTTCCAACCAATACGTTTGTGCTCTTCAATAGTTTCCGTTATTCGGAAAAGCAGCTAACCATCGGCGAGGTGGATTTTTTCATCGGCAGGAATTTTCTGGTGACCGTTAGCAGCGGGGAAGCGGATGGGGCGCGTCCGTTCGGAAGTGTGGAACGCATGTTGGATCTCGACCTTGAAGAGGTCCGGCCCGGACCGGCTTTTCTCATGCACGTCATCCTTGACCGGATTGTGGATCGGAAGTTCCTGGCCATCGAGGCCCTCGAGGATGAACTGGACGCCGCCGAAGAAAAGATGCTGGCGGACGTATCCGGGTTCAGCCCGGTCTCTCTATTGCACCTGCGCCGCGATTTGCTGGCGCTTCGCAAGAGTCTCTTTCATGAGCGCGAGATTCTGGTGAAGATCTGCCGCAAGGATTGTCCGTTCATTGGAGAAAGTGTCATCTTCCCATATCGCGACATCTATGATCATCTCGCCAAGTCCTTTGAGTTGACCGAAACCTTCCGCGAGATCGTCACAAGTCTGGTGGAGATGTATCTCTCCATAATCAACAACCGTATGACGCGCTTTGCCAACGAAATGAATTCGACCGTCAGACGATTGACCTTCATCACGACCATCTTCATGCCGCTCACGCTTCTGGCAGGAATCGGCGGCATGTCTGAGTGGACGATGATGACCGGCGCGTCCAACTGGCGAATTGCATACCCGGCTTTCATCGCTGGGCTGGTGGTGCTTGGCATCGTCAGTTACTACTTCTTAAAATGGCTGGAAGAGCGAGGGCGGAAGGACGACAAGGAGATTGTTGGATAATCGAAGGTAGAAACGCAACCGGTGCTGATAAATCAAAATGGATGCTGAACCGCGTCCGTTGGTTTACTATGTCATAAGCCTTGTGCGTTGATTTAACCACGCAATAATCCGGGATGTTTTTCAGGAAGCCATTTGACCAGAAAATCAAAGCCGCGCACGCGGCTTTTCGAGCGGATTCGCCCCCGCCAGCGCGGCCAGTTTTGGACTAGCCGTTTGAAGCCAATCATGTGGATAATTTCTTCATAAGAGGCATATTCGATCAGGCGGCGCACGGCCCAATCCTGATTGAGCCGTCCCAGTACGCGGCGGCCATTGAGAATTTCAAGAAATTGATCCTGGTCAAGGTCATAATCCCAGACGTAAGGCAGGTATTGTCTTGCATCCATGATTTGATTATACACTGCCCTTATTTCACCGTCAGCCATACGCCGACCAGCACCACAATCAAGCCAATGACGCGTGTCGGGTCCAACAATCTTTCAGCCGCGCCCAACAAACCGAAGTGATCAAGAAGCGTGCCAACCAACAACTGCCCCGCCACGATGGTCGTGATGGAAGCGGCAACGCCGACGCGCGGAATCATGTAACTGATCGCGCCGATCACAATCAGACCGAACACGCCCGCGCCCAGCGCGTACCACGGGACATTCCGCCATTGGCCCAGTTTCCCGCCGCCATACATCAAAAGCGGAATCAAGGCCACGATTGCTCCGCCGATGTGGACGATGAACACACTCTCCAACGTTCCCAGCCGCTGACTAATCATGCTCGCCAGCGGACTTTGCAACCCCACCGCCACACCGCCCGCGAGACCAATCAAAATGATGAGCAGAATGGATTCCATGAGTTTCCTTTCGTTTTTATGGATGATACTTGATTTTCAAAACAAAACCCTCTCCGAAAAGGAGAGGGCCGCAACTTGTACCTGGTGCTCTTCCAAGTGAGCGGGGTGAGGTCTTTACCGGCGCTTGAAGAACTTCACCTCGCGCTCGTGCTTTAGCGCCGCGGGGTAACAGATTTTACGAATCACTTAAATATCCCATTCATTTCAAAATCCCAACTCCTTCAAGTTCTGTTCTTTGCTCCTCTTCCCCGCTCCAAGCAAGTCCTTCCAGAACTCATCGTCATACCTGCGCGACTTAACCGGCAGTGGCATCGGCACGCCCCAGCCCAACAGCAATACTTCTTCCTTGGGTTGCAGGCGTGCCAACATGCCGCGCAGAGCCTCGCGGCCTGCCAGCCCCGAAAGCACGGCATGGATGTCATCTTCGTCACCCAGCCAGCCGGAGATGCGCGTGCCGAGTTGCGACATGACCTCATCATAGATTTGCGACGGGCGCTGGTCAATGACCAGCAGGGTCACGTAATATTTGCGTAACTCTCGCGCGATGGTGGCGAAGGTGGTCTGCGCGGCCATCTCGCGGTTCAACAGTTTGTGTGCCTCCTCGATCACGATCACCAGTTGGCGCGGCTCCTCTTTGCCCGATGTTCTAAACGCGTTGGTCTTCTTCTCCCAGGCTTCGCGGATACGCCGCGTCAGCAAATTGGAAACCAGCAGATAATCCAGGTCGGTCTCGAATTCGCCGAACGAGAGCACGATATGCTGTCCGTTCTCGAGGGCGCTGATGATTTCCTTGATTGAGTCCGCGGCGGGCTTGGCGACGATGTATTCCTTGTTGAACAGCCGCCGCAGTTTGTTGTGCAAAGCCTCGGCAGCCATTATGTTGACGCCATTGGCGTTGGCCCATGCGGCCACACTTCCATTCGCCGGGACTCGCTTGCCCTCCTCGGTCGTGATTTGTTCCTGAGTCATGTTCTTGAATTCGCTGAACCAATCACGCTTGAACGAGTTCCACAACGCGTCGAGCGTCGTGGCAGTCGTCTCTTTCAAATCGAGTTCGCGCGTCAGCAGTTCGATGTCAGATGTAGTAATGTCACTTTCCGCGATCTCAAGGTTGAAGTCCGGGGCCGAGCCGCGGATTTTCGCGCCGGGGCCCAGTCCCACCACGCGCACCTTCGAGGCAAACTTGGTCTTCAAGCCCGTCACGCGCAGGCCCGTGTCGGAGGCCGTGTCGTCGTACCCATATTCGTTGTGCATGTCGAACACCAGCACCGACGCCTTGTTGTAGTGCATCAACCCGGCCAGCACGACGCGCGTCAAAAACGATTTGCCCGTTCCGGTCGCGCCGAAAATTCCCGATGATCGTTGGACGAACTTTTCCAAATCAATACAAACCGGATGTCCTTGTTCGCGAGTTTTACCGATGACGAAGTTGCCGCCCTCGCCCGCCTTGCCGAAGATCTCGGCGATGTCGCCTTCGCCTGCCATGCGCACCGCGGCATGATGCGGCGGCACGGTCTTTACCGGACCCGGCCGCGGCTGCTGACCATTTAAGTTTTTCAACCACTGATCATATTCACGCGAGCCCGGCTCCGGTCCGCGCTCCAACATCAACGCGGGCAGGACTTCGAGATTGGTGTACAGCGTCTGTCCGTGCAAAGCCTTCGCCAGCGCGGGCGGCAGACGTGTTTCCGATTGCTCGTCCGCAAAACGCGGATCCGTCGCGCCGAGTTGCAGGTCCGTGACGAGGCCGTAGAACTGGTAATTTCCGCTCTCGATGACCACGAACGCGCCCTCCTGCACCGTGAGCGGATCAACTGTCAGCCGCACGTTGAACGATTCCTTCAGCCCGCCGCCGACGAGATAGCCGATTTGATGATTGATTTCAACCATACTATTCTCCATAGCTGTATATCAATATGGTGGACCAAAGACCTGGATGCCGTAGTATTGCGAATAACATTTGGTGGCCCAAAACTTTTGATTGTCGCTTGGACGTTCGACCATGGCCCAGTTGTCCATACTGGGGATTGTTACAGATTGAAGATGCTGAGCACGCGCTTGAAGGATCTGCGCATCGGTGATATCCCATTTTTGCGCAAAGGCGATATATGCGTCTTGGTTTTGATGCACATAAGATAAAGTCAACACTGACGCTAGCGCGATGCTCAGACTGGCTAAGACAAGCAGCCCCGTTTGCAACTTTGACTTAAAACGAACGTATTTCCCCAACCAACCACCAATTAGAAAACTTGCATTCATCCATAATGCTGTCAGAGCAAAGACAGCAATGCTCAGTGTGCGCGGCGGCGGCGCTTCAACATATCCATAGACAGAAGGAAGAATGCAAATAAATGACAGGAATATGCCACCGAGCACCTGTACAGGGATGGACCAGCGTTTCAAATTAATTTGTCCCTCATGCCCGATTCCAGCCCATATGCTGGCCAATAACGCACCTGCCATTGCGCTGATCTTTTGCGGAGTCAACAAAAGGTTCTGCAGAAAGGACTGATACGATTCAGCTGAAATTTCCATCCACTGGAAGAGACTTGGCGGAGGTGGAGCAGTCAGTTGGCGAACAGCATTGCCTGGCGCGAGGATCATGATAATCACGGAAGCCAGCGCACCTAGAGATGCAGAGGCAAGAATTTTCGCGACCGCGTCAGATTTCCTGCCACCATATAGCCAGTGCAGGCAAACCAGAAAAGCAAGTAGCATTAATTGCATTACAGCATATGTCTCGCTGAAACCACCGTTGAAGAAGGTGAGTAAAATAGCAAGAGCGCACAGCCACCAAACGGCTTTCTCTGGTCTCAAGCGCGGGACAATCCCCTGGAAGAGGCAGACACAAATGCTTGCAATGACCAGTGGTAATGAATACGAACGCACCCCATTCAGCCAGAAAAAGGACTGGGCAATATCAGGGCTGAGCACGATAGCCATCAACGTGAAAGAGGTTCCTAGCATAGCGGCCAAGCTCCAAGTCGAGGAGGAGAGCGAGAGGCGTTTAAGGCTAAGATAAATAGCGACCACGTTGGCTATTGTCCATGTCCCGATTGCCAGCGGTGGGAAGAGATGCGCGCCATAGGGCCCGAGAGTCTGAACCAACACCAGCCAGTCGAACGCAAAGGCAGTGTAACGTCCGCTCCAGTTGATGTACCAGTACCAAATCGAACGTAGAAGGCCGAAGTGCTGGGCATAATAAGCGGAGCAATAGTCGTCGGCCATGAAGCGTGTGTAACTGCCGAGATAGGCTAGACCTCCTAGTCCGAGGATGCTAAATAGCAGGATAGAGAGCGAACCCCAGAAATGCTTTTGTTTAGCCATGGGCGATTTCACTCAGCGACCCCAATACGGATATCAGAGTCGGATAATCATCTCTAAGTAATGTGATCAATTCCTGCATGGCTTCTTCCTTCCAGCGTTCAGCGTTCTTGCCATATGCCTTGCTCACCTGTTGAACATGAGCCGCCAAAACCTCGCCGATGGGAATATCCTCGTTTTGCAGGATGTGCCGGAAGTAACCAAATCTGCCAGCACTTGTGAATTTCACCAAGTCTTTGTCATCGCATAAATAAATCACATCCAGACTAAGCGGCGGACGCGGCGGAAGCAGGTGATATATTTTTCCGTCCTGTTCATAACCAACCGTTAACACGGACATCTCCACCGGCACGATGCGCCGCTCGCGGTTGTCCTTCATCACTTCCTCGCTGACATTATCCGCGGTGACGAGTTGACGCACGAGCCCGTCATCATCAATGTGAATGTCGTGAATCAAACCATATACCTGGTAGCCTTCGCTCAGCGGTGCGCGTACCAATGCGCCGAAGGCAGGCGCATTCAGTTGATTGACGCGGCATCCGGCGATGAAGCCCGTTGTGCCTGCGCGCAGTAACCGTCCGATTTCGATTGATTGAGTCATGGTTTGTACCTCGTCTTGCCCGGCAAGTTTTTAGCTGACTGTTTACCGGAAATTTCTCCAATCTCACCACCACTGTTTCTAATTGCAAGTGTAAGCATTCGATCAATTTCTTCTTTTTCTCGATGGGTCACGACAGCTATCTCGTGAGCTCTGTGTAGCAAGTAGGGGAAAGGCTCGTTAGCCATTATTTTGGACTGTTCAATCAATACACCATGCAAATTATCTAATGTTACTTTGTCACTTGCTACCCACAATGGAATATCAACCCTGGCAATCTTCGGCTTTTTCTTGTCGCCTACATTTATGTAGAAAAAATGTATCGAAAGCGAATCGGTGTATTTTTCTGCCGATTTAGCCTGAAGTTTAAAGATAGCAGACCTTTCATGCTCACCTAGTACCTGACTAAAGAGCCATAAGTCTGTTACTCCGAGCAAAGGACGATATTTCCTCAAGTTATTCAGTTCGTTTTTTGAGATAGTGGCTATCTCCAGCAAACGCGTTACCCAGTTTGCACCTGGCTTATCCACATATCCTGATGTAATTGCTTTTCGTTTTTCCAACTCTTTCAACACATCAAGATAATCTTGCAAGTTTTTCTCGAAGTCTCTGGCGTTTTCAGGATCAACCGCGCCCCAAAGTTCCAGTTGCCCCTCAGTGAGAGAGATGATTGTCCCAGAGTATTTTTTGGAAATTTCTAAAAGACTCTTTCGTTCGGCGACATCGCGTTGTAGCGCGATCTGGCTATCGCTGAAGAAGGTGTCATCAAATTCATCAAGCACGCGAAGTTGTGTTTCGGTAAATACCTCTGGTGTATTGCCCGAACCAATCTGCATGGCAATTGCGCCTACATTGATTACATAATACTGGATTGCATCATGCCGGCTCGGAACAATCTGCGAGCCGTCCGCGGCGATCAGGGTCGCTTCTTTAACGGAGGCCGGCGGCGGGTAGGATGAAGCGAGCGGCTCACTTACCGGAAGAGCGCATCTGAGGTTCGCGTCGACCTGTTTGGCGGAATCCACTTTGGCGCGTAGAGCATCCAATTCGGACGCGTAGGCGCCCAAGAGCTCGCGCGCTTTCTTCCGTCTCTCCTCGAGCGTCTTTTTCCGCTCCTGCGCGCCTTGGCCGATCTCTTTGATGCGAACGTAGATTTGCTGGTAGTTTATTGGCATATCTCTCAACATGTCGCTCTGAGCGAAGCGAAGGGTCTCGTTTTTTGCGGCTCCGAGTGACACATCCCTTTTAGAACATTTGTGCAAAATTGTAGCGTCAAATCGGCTAAAATACAAGGGAAGTCCGCTGTTCTTTGCGGGAACTTTTCTTTTACCGCTTCGTCTTGAAATAGACAACTTACAAAGGAGATTTCCATGAAACGAACTTCACTTATTTTATCCATCGTTGTATTAGCGGCTGTGGCTTTGAGCGCTTGCGGCCCGACGACCCTCGTTGCCAACCCCGCCCCGCCTCAGCGCACGATGATCGTGACCGGCACCGGCATGGTTAACCTGACGCCCGACATCGCTTACATCAACATCGGCGTCCACACAGAAAAGGATACTGCCGCAGATGCCGTGGCCGAGAACAACGCCCAGACTCAGCAAGTGGTTGATGCATTGAAGAAAGCCGGCGTGGATGCGAAAGATATTCAAACCACCAACTTCAGCATCTGGCCGAACACGCAATACGATCCGCAAACCGGCGAGAAGATTGGCACGACCTATGTCGTAGATAACACCGTGTACGTGAAGGTCCGCAAACTGGATCAGCTCGGCGACATGCTTGACGCCACGGTCAAGGCCGGAGCGAACAGCATCAACAGCATTCAGTTCGATGTGGCCGACAAGACCGACGCCCTCAAACAGGCGCGCGATGCGGCCGTGAAAGATGCCACCGCTCAAGCGCAGGAACTAGCCGCCGCGGCCAGTGTCTCACTTGGCGATGTGCAAAACATCAGTTTCTACAACAGCATCCCGACGCCGTACGTTGATACATATGGCAAGGGTGGTGGTGGAGTGGCGGCCGCGGCCTCTGTGCCTGTGACTCCCGGTCAATTGACTCTGACCGTCACGGTCAATATCACCTACGAGATTAAATAACCGCTTCTTTCTTTGACCCTGAACCGGCTTCCGCTAAAGAGGCCGGTTCTTCGTTTTTGGATTCTCCTCGCCCATTTTTGGAGAGGGGTTAGGGGTGAGGGCGGATTGGTATAATCCTTTTAACCTTTTCCAAGGAGTCATCTCATGCTCAAAGTCGGATACATCGGCCTCGGACTGATGGGCAAGTCCATTGCCCGCAACATCCTCAAAGCGGGATTCCCTCTCGTAGTGCATAATCGCTCGCGCGCCGCAGTGGATGAACTCGTCGCGGAAGGCGCGACTGCCGCGAACTCTCCGGCGGAAGTTGCAAAACAAGTAGATGTAGCATTCACCAATCTTCCCGATTCTCCCGATGTAGAGCTCGTAGCTTTGGGAAAAAACGGAATCATCGAGGGAGCGCATGAAGGGCTGATCTTCGTTGATAACTCCACGATCAAACCGGCTTCGGCGCGCAAGATCGCCGAAAAACTATCAGCCAAAGGTGTGTTGTCGCTGGACGCGCCCGTTTCCGGCGGAGACATCGGTGCGAAGAACGGCACACTGACCATCATGGTCGGCGGCGAGGCATCCGCGTTGGAAAAGGTCATGCCGGTGTTCATGGCGATGGGCAAGACAGTCACACACGTGGGCGGACCCGGCGCGGGCCAAGTCGCGAAGGCGGCTAATCAGATCATGGTTGCGGCGCAGATGGTGGCGATGGGTGAACTACTGATCTTTGCGCGCAAGGCAGGCGTTGATCCGCAGAAAGTGGTGAACGCGATCAAAGCCGGCGCGGCGCAATGCTGGACTTTGGATGTGAAGCCGCCGCGCTTGTTCGCGGGCAATCGCAACCCGGGCTTCAAGGCGCGTATGCAATTGAAGGATTTGAAAATTGTCATGGAGACCGCGCGCGAAGTTGGAATGCCGCTTTCATCAGCAGGTGAACATACCAAATTCTTCGAGCAGATGATTCAATTGGGCATGGGCGAGTTGGATAACTCTGCGGTGGTCGGTGTGATCGAAAAACTGGCAGGCGTGAATTTGATGGATTGATGTCGTTGCGAGGAGGGTCGCTGGTTGAGTAGCCGCGAAGCGGTGTATCGAAACCCGACCCGACGAAGCAATCTCATCTTTATGAATCATTGCCAAATTCAACGAGACTGCTTCGCTTCGCTCGCAATGATGTGAGATTATGATGAATTCTGCAAAACGCCTCCTGCCCCAATTCCTCGATTATCTATTGATCGTGCTCGGCGCGGCGATTCAGGCTGTCGCATTGCGTCTGTTTCTCGTCCCCGCGAATCTCGCCAGCGGCGGCGTGAGCGGGATTTCGCAACTCATCAATCATTACACTCACTGGCCGATTGGCCTGATGGTGTTGATCGGAAACATTCCGTTGTTTCTGCTTGGCTGGCGTTTCCTCGGGGGGCGGCGCTTCGCGCTTCGTACTGCGCTGGCGATTGTGATTTATTCCCTCGTCACCGATTTGCTTCCGCGCCTCAACATTTTTCCAGCCAACGGTATCACCGATGACATCTTCCTCAATTCGCTGTACGGCGCGGTGATCAGCGGCGTGGGCTATGGCTTGGTCTATCGAGCGCGCGGCACCAGCGGCGGCTCGGACATCCTGGCGCGCATCCTCAATCATTATCGAGGCATCCCGATGACGCAAAGTTATTTGATGGTTGATTCGGCGGTCATTCTAGCCGCGGGGTTTGTCTTCGGTTGGAAGCAGGCATTGTATGCAATTATTACTTTGTACGTGAGCGGGATTGTTTCAGAAACAACTCTCGAAGGAGCGGGGACAGTCCGCACGGCGTTGATTATCACCTCAAAGGCGGACCAGGTCTCTCAACGCGTGCTGGATGAACTGGAACGCGGCGTGACGATTTTGCAGGGGACGGGCGCGTTCACCGGCGAGGACCGCCCTGTGTTGTATTGCGTCATCACGCGCGCCGAGGTGTCGCAACTCAAGGCGATTGTGCGTGAAATTGACGATCAGGCGTTCATTGTGATCGGTCAGGCGCACGAGGCGCTGGGGGAAGGATTCAAACCGTTACAGAAATCGTAGGTGCGGGGTATCGTGCGCCTATCGTTTGATTTTGTATCCCAATCGTTTCAACACATTCTCGTTATTGCGCCAGTCTTTTTCCACCTTGACGCGCAGTTCGAGGAACGCCTTGTGTCCGCCCATGGACTCAATCTCTTTACGCGCCGCGCTCCCAATGGCCTTCAGCATCTTTCCGCCTTCGCCGATGACAATTCCTTTTTGCGAATCGCGTTCGACGAAGATTGTAGCCGCGATGTAGACCATGCCATTATCGCGCTCCTTGAATTCGTCCACGCGCACGGCGATGCTATGCGGCACTTCATCGCGTAGTTTCAACAATGCGGCCTCGCGGATCAAGTCCGCCGCGATCTCGCGTTCGTATAAATCCGTGATTTGGTCTTCTTCATATTCGGGCGGGCGGATGGGACAAAGTGAAGTCAGCAGGTTGACCAATTCGCTGAGACCGTCGCCGCGCGAGGCGGAGATGGCAATCGTCTTCGCTTCGCGCTTGACCAAAGCCTGATACGCGGCGAGACGCGGAGTCAAGGCCTCAGCAGGGATCAGGTCAATTTTGTTGGCGGCCAGCACGAGCGGAGTCCGACGCGGGAGGTCTTCGAGCAGGGAGGCGATGCGGGTGTCGTCTTCGGTCGGTTTGGTGGATACGTCCACCATGTAGAGAATCACATCCACGCCATCGAGAGCTTCTTCCGCTTCTTGATTTAAATATTCGCCGAGTTTGTGGCGCGGATTGTGGATGCCGGGCGTGTCCACAAAAATGAGTTGCGCATCGGCGCGCGTGAGAATGCCGAGTTGACGTCGGCGCGTGGTCTGCGGGCGGGGCGAGACCGCCGCGACTTTTTGACCCAGCAGTGCATTGACCAGTGTGGACTTGCCCGCGTTGGGCCGCCCGACGATGGCGATAAAACCTGAACGGAATTCAGTCATCAGTGAGAAGTGACCGGTGAATCAGTCGGCGGAGAGAGTCTCTGTTGAGGTGGACTTTGATTGCATATTGGCAACGACGAGACTGCCAACGATCAACGCGCCTCCCGCCAGCAATTGCCAGGAGAGTTGTTCATGGAGGAAGAGCACACCGAGGAGAACGCCGCCTAACGGGAAAAGATATGTGACCATGGTGGTACGCGTCGGGCCGATTTCATGAATCAGATAGTATGCCATGACGAACGCCAGCCCCGAGCCGAGCACGCCGAGCCACACCAAAGCGATCCAGGTGATGGGTAGTTGTGGAATCTTGACTGGCTGTTCGACCAGAACAGTCGCCAGCCACATTACCGCCGTGGATGAAATGAGAGGGCCGGCGCTGCGCATGATGCTGGGCGCGTCTTCGGTCGTTTTGCGCGCATAGATCGAACTGCCCGCGTAAAACACGGAGGCCAGCACCACCGCCAATTGTCCGAGAACGGAACTTGTCGACGCGCCGATGTCTTTGCTCATCAATACGACCACGCCTGCAAAGCCGATTAACAGCCCCGCTACTTTCGGGACCGTCATTTTGTCATCGCGCAACAAGTAGTGCGCGGCAAGGATGGTAAACAGCGGCACGGTCGCATCGAGGATGGAAGCGACGGCGGAGTCAATTGACTTTTCTCCCCATGAGATGAGGAAGAACGGAATCGCTACGTTGCTGATTCCTAAAATGAGGACAGGCATCCAGCTTTTTAAGTCGCGCGGCAACAGCGGGCGTTGGATCAAGATGACCGCGAGACCGAATAAAAGTCCGAACAGGACGCGGAATGCGACCAATGTGATCGGGCCGACTTCCTGCACTGCGATCTTGATCCACATAAACGATGAACTCCAGATTGCTCCCAGCAGAATAAAGACGAGCCAGTGTTTGGGTTTCAAGTCATTCTCCTTGGCAAAGTGAGGTGATTGTAACATAGAACGGATGTGCGAAGCCGTTCTTACATGAGATCACAGAGCGATTCACCGCTAAGAACGCAAAGAGCGCGAAGATTTTTCTTGGCGAACTTCGCGTCGTTAGCGGTCCAAGTGCGTTCCTCTTTCCATCCTGTATAATCGGCGTGACACCATGACAAACAATCCCCCATCCATCATCGCAATTGACGGCCCGGCGGCGTCGGGCAAATCCACGCTCGGACGGCGGCTGGCCGACGCACTGGGCTATTTATTTTTCGACACAGGTGTGATGTATCGCGCTGTGACCTGGCTCGCGCTTCAACGCGGCATGGACTTGCGCGATGAAGCCGCAGTAACTATGCTGGCCGAGACAACGCAAATTGATGTATTGCCCGCCTCCAAACCGGACGGGCGGGCTTGTGACGTGATCGTCGAAGGTCGCGACATCACCTGGGAAACGCGCCGCCCCGAGGTGGACGCGAACGTTTCCGTCGTGGCCGCCTATCCCGGTGTGCGTCATGCGATGAGCGAACAGCAACGGCGCATCGGTCAGCGCGGCAAAGTGGTGATGGTGGGACGCGACATCGGCACGGTCGTTTTGCCCGAAGCGGATTTGAAAATCTATCTGGATGCCTCGGCGCACGAACGCGCCCGCCGCCGTCACGAGGAGAATCGGTCGCGCGGCGCGGCCTCCGATTACGACGAGATTCTCTCGAAGGTTCGCGAGCGCGATTACATTGATTCGACGCGGGATGTTGCGCCGCTCAAAGTCGCGGACGATGCGGTGGTGATCGACTCGGATAAACTCAGCGCGGACGAAGTCTTCGAGCAGGTGCGGAGGCTGTGTGAGTAAAAAGGAATATCATGTTTCCTTTGCTCTGCGCGTGCGGCGCGCCGTTTTGAGAACCGTTGTTCGTTTTCTATTTCATATTTTGGGGCGCGTCAAAGTCACCGGACTCGAAAACATTCCGCGCGGCACATCGTATGTTGTAGCGGCCAATCATGTTTCCATTTACGACCCGCCGTTGATTCTATGTTTCTGGCCTGAAATGCTGGAAGCCATCGGCGCGGTGGACGTGTTCGACAAACCGATTCAAGGCGAACTGCTCAAATTGTATGAAACCATTCCGGTGCATCGCGGCGAATATGATCGCGCGTTGATCGAAAAGATGCTGGCGATCCTGCGCTCCGGTTATCGCCTGATGATCGCGCCCGAAGGCGGACGCTCCCACGTCACGGCCATGCGGCGCGCCAAGCCCGGCGTTGGATACATCCTCGATGAAGCGCGCGTGCCGGTCATTCCCATCGGCATCGTCGGCACCACCGATGATTTTTTGAAGAACGGTCTAAAAGGAAAGCGTCCGTTGCTTGAAATGCGCGTGGGCCAACCCATCACGCTTCCGCCGATTGAAGGCCGCGGCGAAGAACGACGCGCGGCGCGTCAGCGCAATGCGGATTTAGTCATGCAACATATCGCCGGACTTTTGCCTCCCGAATATCGCGGCGTGTATGCCGACTCTGCCATCGAACCCGCCTAAACCGATCACGAACATTTGGCGCCCGGATTTGACGCGCCTGCCGCGACTCCACTTTGCGCGGCGACTCTTTCGCGGCTTCGCCCGCCTCCTCGCGCGGACCTTGATCCGGCTCCTGACGAAAGCAGAGATGCGCGGCCTCGAGCATTTTCCGCGCAAAGGCCCGGCCTTGATCGTCATCAATCACCTCGGCGACACGGACATCGCGCTTCTGCTCGCCGCGCTTCCGACCGCGTTGGACGGCTTGGGCAAGATCGAACTGCATGGTTTTCCGATTCTCGGAACGTTGATGGACTGGTACGGAGTCATCTGGCTTCATCGCGGCCAGCCCGACCGCCGCGCGATTCGTTGCGCGCTGGATGGCTTCGGTGAAGGCCGCATGATCGCCATCGCGCCGGAGGGACGCTACACGTTAACCCGCGGCCTCGAAGAAGGCGGCGCGGGCGCGGCGTATTTGGCGATGAAAGCCAACGTGCCCATAGTTCCCATTGCCTTGACTGGGACGGAGAACAATCGTGTTTATGCAAGCCTGCGTCGTTTACGGCGACCGCGAATCACATTGACAGTTGGTCAGCCGTTTCATTTAACGGAGGCCGCTGACAGTCTGGATAAGATACGTGATGGAACTCTTCAGATCATGCAGGTATTGGCAAGTCTGCTTCCGCCGGAATATCGCGGTGCTTATCAAGTTGTAAGTCCGTTACAGCGATAACCTGTGAAGTGGGTTCGGCTATAATCGAAGTGCGCGCATGTCTTTTCTCTTCACACTTTTGGCGGGTCTTCGCATTTTCCCAACGCTGGCCGGGTGGGTCATCTCGTTCCTGTTGATGGGCCTCTCGCACAATCCACAGAAGGTCCATCGGCTTAAGCGAAGTAGTATATAATCCGCCTTCGCCAGTGGCGGAGGCTTCCTGCCATTATGTTGACTCCTGACAACAAGAACTCCCCCTACATTCATCGCACAGCGGAATACACTCCGCCGCGCAGTTTCGGCCATTTTCTGATCGGCCGCCCGCTGACGACCGCGGATGCGCCGCATCAAACCATCGGCAAAGCCATCGGCCTGGCGGTCTTTGCCTCGGACGCGCTCTCGTCCACCGCGTATGCCACGCAGGAGATTCTGGTCATCCTGGCCGCGGCGGGGACGATCGCGTTCGGCTACGTTTTTCCGATCTCCCTCGCCATTGTCGTTCTACTGGCAATTGTGGCGCTTTCGTACGAACAGACGATTCACGCCTACCCCGATGGCGGCGGCGCATACATTGTGGCGCGCGATAATCTCGGTGAACTTCCGGCGCTGTCCGCGGCGGCGGCTCTCCTCACTGATTACATTTTGACTGTATCCGTTTCGGTTTCGTCCGGTGTGGCGCAGATCGTTTCGGCGTATGAAAATCTCTTCCCGTATCGCGTTGTGATCGCCGTCGCCTGTGTGGTGTTTATCATGCTGGTGAACTTGCGCGGCGTGAAAGAATCCGGCGTGGCTTTTGCTATCCCGACTTATTTCTTTATCCTCATGATGTACGGCACAATCGGGTTTGGAATTATCCGTTATTTTCTCGGAACGCTGGGCACGGTCGTTGATCCGCCGTCGCTTGAATCGCTGAGCGAGTCTGTCGGCTCCGTCACGCCGTTTTTGCTGTTACACGCTTTCTCGTCCGGCACCGCCGCGCTGACCGGGATCGAAGCCATCTCGAATGGCATCACCGCGTTCAAAGAACCCCGCAGTCGCAATGCTGGAATTACTTTGATTTGGATGGCCTTCATCCTCGGCTCGCTATTTCTTGGCATCTCTTTTCTGACCAAGGTCATCGGCGCTGTTCCTTCCGAAACAGAAACGGTCATCTCTCAATTGGTGCGTACCGTCTTTGCAGGACGAGACCTGCTGTACCTGGCGGCGATTGCAGCCACCACTGTCATCCTGATCCTGGCGGCCAACACAGCCTTTGCGGATTTTCCGCGCTTGAGCGCGCTGGTTGCCAAAGATGGATTCCTGCCGCGTCAGTTGACCTATCGCGGCAGTCGCCTCGTGTACTCGTACGGCATTGTCACACTGGCAGTGATTGCTTCGCTTCTCATCATCAACTTTCAGGCCAGCGTGACGCGCCTGATTCCGCTTTATGCCATCGGTGTTTTTCTTTCATTTACCTTGTCGCAGGCAGGCATGGCGCGTCGCTGGTGGAAGATTGGGCATCTGCCTGAAGGCGTGAAGATTCAGGAACGCGGCTCGACTCTCCGCTACGAAAAAGATTGGCAACACAAAATGCTGGTGAACGGTTTTGGCTCTGTTTGCACGGCCATCGTCATGTTCGTGTTTGCCATCACCAAATTTCGCGATGGAGCCTGGATCATTCTTATTCTGATTCCCGTGCTCATCGGTTTGTTTGGTTTAATCCATCGTCATTATTCCAATGTGGCCCAGCGCCTCTCCCTCGAGAACTACGGTGAGCCGCCTCCTTATCTGGGACGTCATCGCGTGATCGTCCCGATCAGCAGTGTCCATCAGGGAACGCTGGCGGCTCTGCGCTACGCGCGCATGTTGTCCGACGACGTCACGGCGGTCCATGTTTCCACCGATCAGGCGGAGACGGAAAAGGTGCAATCCAAATGGGATAAATGGGGAGGCGGGACGCGCCTCGTCATCCTGGATTCTCCCTACCGCCTCTTTCTGGAACCTTTGCTGGGCTACGTTGAAGAGATCATTGCCACCCGACAGCCCAACGAGACGGTCACGATTGTGGTGCCTCAGTTTATTCCAACCAAACAGGTTTTCAACGCTCTGCACATGCGCACAGCGGACATGCTCCGCCGAGAACTGCTTACCAAACCGGGCGTGGTCATTACGGATGTGCCTTACCAAATTCCATGACGACTTCCGCGAAAAGGGATTTGTAATATAATTTCCTCGCTCCTCGCCTGTCAACGCGGGCGGGGGTGTCTTTTTGTAAGTGGAAAGAAAAGCCCATGTTTAGTTCCGAGCACAATCAAATGGAAATCATGCGCCGGGAGAGCGATTATCATCCGCCGCGCGCCCTCAGCCATTGGCTCATTGGCCGCCCGCTGATGACCGCGGATGCTCCGCATCAAACCATCGGCAAGATGATTGGTCTGGCGGTCTTCGCCTCGGACGCGTTATCATCCACCGCCTATGCCACGCAGGAAATCCTCGGCGTGCTGGCCGCGGCAGGCACTATTGCTTTTGGATATGTTTTTCCGATTTCTCTCGCAATCGTTGCGCTGTTGGCGGTCGTGACCATTTCCTATCAACAAACCATCCATGCCTATCCGGGCGGCGGCGGCGCATACATTGTGGCGCGCGATAACCTCGGCGAACTCCCCGCGCAAACCGCGGGCGCGGCGTTGCTCACAGATTACATCCTGACGGTTGCGGTTTCCGTTTCATCCGGCGTGGCACAGATCATTTCAGCGTATCCAAACCTATTTCCGTATCGCGTGGAGATCGCCGTCGGCGCGGTGTTATTGATTATGCTGATCAACTTGCGCGGCGTAAAAGAATCCGGCGCGATGTTTGCTATCCCCACTTATTTCTTCGTGATTATGATGTTTGCCACGGTTGGGTTCGGACTATTCCGCTATCTGACCGGCTCGCTGGGCAAAGTCGTTGATCCGCCCGAGCTCACTGTCATTCAGACTGTGGGCGCGATCACGCCATTCCTGATACTTCACGCTTTTTCAAACGGGACGACCGCACTCACAGGCGTGGAGGCCATCTCCAACGGCATCACTGCGTTCAAGGAACCGCGCAGTCGAAACGCAGGCATCACGTTGATTTGGATGTCGGTGATTCTCGGCTCGCTGTTTCTCGCCATTTCGTATCTCACCGGACGAATTGGCGGAGTCTTCTCCGAGCAGGAGACCATCATCTCGCAGTTGGCGCGTACAGTCTTTGACGGCCGCGGCCTGCTTTATATGGCAACCATTTGGGCGACCACGGTCATCCTGATCATGGCGGCCAACACGGCCTTTGCAGATTTTCCGCGCCTCGGCGCGCTTCACGCAGGTGATGGATTTCTACCGCGGCAATTGACCTGGCGCGGTAGCCGTCTCGTTTATTCAAATGGGATCATCACACTTTCGATCATCGCTTCCGCGTTGATCGTCATCTTCAAGGCCAGCGTGACGCGTCTTATCCCGCTGTATGCAATTGGCGTGTTCCTTTCCTTTACACTTTCACAGGCAGGCATGGCGCGCCGCTGGTGGAAGATCGGACATTTAAAAGAGGGCCAGGAAATCGTTGAGCCGGGTTCTGTGTTGCGTTACGAGAACAACTGGCAGTTCAAGATGTTCGTGAATGGGTTTGGCTCGTTATGCACTGCCATCGTGATGGTCGTCTTCGCGGTCACCAAGTTCCGCGAAGGCGCCTGGATTGTTTTGATCCTTACGCCCCTGCTCGTCACGATTTTTTTCTCCATTCATCGTCATTATCATAATCTTGCCAGGAGCCTCTCGCTGGAAGATTTTTGCGGTCTTCCGGCGCGGCAGACTCGTCATCGCGTGATCATGCCGGTCAGCGGGGTGCATCAGGGAACGCTTGAGGCTCTGCGATATGCGCGCCTGCTTTCGGATGATGTGACCGCTGTCCACGTCTCGATTGACGCGCGCGAGACCGAAAAGGTGCAGAAGAAATGGATCACCTGGGGCGAGGGGACGCGGCTGGTCATTCTCGATTCGCCGTTTCGACTGTTTGTCGAACCGTTGTTAAAATATCTGGAAGATATTATTGATCATCGCCAGCCTAACGAAACAATCACGGTCGTTGTGCCGGAGTTCATTCCCTCCAAACCCTGGCACAATGCCCTGCACATGCGCACAGCAGAAGTGCTGCGCGCCGAATTATTAGCGAAAGCCGGGGTCGTCGTTACCGACGTGCCCTATCATGTAACGGACGGAAAGAAGAAGGAGTAATCTCATGCAATTCATTATTGTTGGATGTGGACGCGTCGGCGCGGAACTCGCCTACCACATGTTCAAAAGCGGACATCAGATCGTGATCGTAGACAGCAACCGCGAAGCCTTCAATCGGTTGCACCCTGATTTCCGGGGACGCACCCTCGAGGGCGAGGGGCTGGCCGAGAACGTGCTTGAGCGCGCGGGTATCAAGGAGGCCAACGGCCTGGCGGCTGTCACCAACTCAGACACGTTGAACGCGGTTGTCGCGCACACGGCTCGAACGTTTTATCATGTGCCGACCGTTGTGGCTCGCAACTATGATCCAACCCTTCGCCCATTGATTGAAGCGTTCGGCCTGCAAATGGTTGGCTCTACGTTTTGGGGCGCCCAGCGTGTGGAGGAGTTATTGACCAATCCATCGCAGAAGATGGTTTACTCGGCAGGCAACGGGGAAGTGGAGGTCTACGAAGTGATCATCCCCGAGACGTGGAATGGGCGCACGCTTGGCGAATTGCTGAAGTCGCTCGCACAGTGCTACCCGGTCGCTTTAACGAGGGCCGGCCGTTCGTCCCTGCCGGAAGCGGGCACCGAATTGAAGACGGGCGATGTGCTCGATGTCAGTTCCACGTTCGAGGGCATCGGGGCGTTGACGTCGCGTCTGATGGAAAGCGTAAAGGAGAGCTGACATGTTTGTATTGATTACCGGCGGCGGACGGACGGGCGCGCGACTTGCAAACTTGTTGATCAATCAGGGCTATAAAGTTCGGTTGATCGAAAACCGCCGAGCAGTACTGGCGCATTTGCATCAGGAACTTCCGACCGAGGTGATTTACGAAGGGAATCCTGTTGACCCCAGCATCCTCGAGCAGGCGGGCCTGCGCGAAGCGCACGTGCTGGCGGCTGTGACCAGCGATGACTCAACCAACCTGGCTTTGTGTTTTGTGGGCAAGACGATGTTCGATGTGCCGCGCACGATTGCGCGCGTCAACAATCCGAACAACGCCTGGCTTTTCGATGAGAAATTCAAGGTGGATGTGGCTTTGAATCAAGCTGATGTGCTGGCGCATCTCATTCAGGAGGAGATGTCGCTCGGCGACATGATGACTCTGTTCAAGATTCGGCGCGGGCGTTACTCGGTGGTGGAGGAGAAGGTCGCGCCTGGGGCCAAGGGCATCGGCATCCAACTCAAGGATTTGGGTTTGGCTGAACATTGCCTGATCGCGGCCATCATCCGGGATGGAAAGATGACTCTGCCGCGCGGCGACAGTACGCTAAAAGCCGACGATGAAATCATCGCGGTGGCCAGCCCGGAGGGCGCACAAAAGCTGTCTGCATTGCTGGCGCACCCGATCTACCCCACGCGTGAAACGAAGAAAAAAGCCGAGCCATCGGCCCGAAATTGACCGAATCGGAATCTTTACGGTATAATACCGTGCTTCTCCAATTTGAAAGCCGGTTCCCAAAATGGTTTTGGGACTTGCAATTATCATCAGTAAGTGAGGAACGTAGATCATGACCAAGCGAACATATCAACCGAAGATTCGCCGCCGCGTGCGCGTGCATGGCTTCCGCGCCCGCATGGCCACCGCGGATGGACGCGCCGTGCTTAAACGCCGCCGCCTGCGCGGCCGCTACAAACTGACCACGAAGTCCAACGAACACGTCAAGCGGACTCGCTGGTAAATCAGACGCGTGACGGCAAGGTACGCAATTTTTACGTTCAAACGAGGCGCGGGTGCAGAGCAAATTTCGCCTGACCCGGTCGGAAGATTTCAAGCGGGTGCGGCGATTCGGCAAATCGGTTTCCCACCCGCTTGTTGTGCTGGTCATGCAGAAGAATGGTGAATCGAAAGTGCGCGTGGGTGTGGCCGCCGGTCGAACGGTGGGAACGGCTGTGAAACGGAATCGGGCCAAACGTCTACTGCGCGAAGCGATGCGGGGTTTAATCCCCTCTCTCGCATCAGGCTGGGACCTGATCCTGATTGCCCGCCCCGCGCTTGCATCTTCTACGTTGGCCGAAATCCGCCAAGCCCTGCTGACTGTTTTACAACGCGCAGAATTAATCTCTCCCTCGAATGCAATCTGAATTTTATCTGCCGCATGAATATCCCAATGAACCGCGTCTGCGGGACTTGCCGCGCACGCCGCGTAACTGGGCGCGCATCCCATTGTTGGGATTGATTCGTTTGTATCAAAAAACGGTCTCGCCTTCTTTGCCCGAAGGGACGTGCCGGTTTTATCCATCCTGTTCCCATTATGGGTATCAGGCCATTTATAAATACGGCGCGCTAAAAGGCTCTGCCATGGCGGCCTGGCGCGTGCTTCGTTGTAATCCGTTCAATCCCGGGGGCTATGACCCCGTTCCGTAAGGAGTTGGAATTTTTCAGATGAAACGTTTGACGATAATCACTTTTGTATTACTGGGTGCGGTTTTGTTGAGCGCCTGCGCCACGTCCGGCGGGCGCGGAGCGAGTTGGCCGGGCCTCAGCGCCGATGCGAACAACGCGTATCTGGCGGATGGCTCGCTGGTTTATGCAATTCGTCTGAGCGATGGCGCCAAAGTTTGGCAATATCCCGAAAAGAGCGCGGGGCAGATTTTCTATTCCGCGCCGGTCATCACACCGGATGGACAATTGCTGGTTGGCAGTGCGGGGAATGATCATGGTTTGTACAGTCTTGATCTGGCCACAGGCAAAGAGAAATGGGCCGCGCCCTTCAAGGCTGAGGACCACTTCTTTGCCTCACCATTAGTCATCGGCGACGCGATTTATGCCCCCAACAATGACGGGACGTTGTACGTTCTCAAACTCAGCACGGGCGAGAAGTTGTGGTCGTTGCATATCAGCCATTCTTTGTGGGGCGCGCCGGTCACGAATGGAAAATTGATTTTTGTGACCTCGCTTGATCATTTCGTCTATGCGGTGGACCCGCAGACTCGACAGATCGCGTGGAAGACCGATGTTGGCGGATCAGTGCCTGATTCTCCCGCGTTGAGCACGGACGGCTCGACACTTTACGTGGGCTCATTCCAAAATAAGTTGACGGCGCTGAACGCCGCGGACGGTCAAATCCGCTGGACGGCGGACACCAAAGGCTGGGTGTGGGGCGCGCCCGCGGTGGAAGGCGATACTGTTTATACCGCGGACATCAACGGAGACGTTTATTCCTTTGGCGCACCGAACGGCAAAAATGCCTGGCCGGATATTCAACCGGACGGTCCGATCACGGGAAGTCCTCTCGTGCTCGGAGACGGTGTCTTTGTTGTAACCGAGTCTGGCACAGGCTTTGCTTATGACCGCAACGGGACGCCACTGTGGCCGAACGGAACCACGATCGGCGGCAAGATTTATTCGACGCCTGTTCTGGCGGGTGATAAGATTCTCGTCACGCCGATGAACACGGATTTTCTGCTCGTGGCTCTGAACAGCCAATCCGGAAGCATTCTCTGGAAGTTTACAGGCAAATAGAAGGATGTAACCATGTGGGATACTCTTATTATCAATCCCTTTACCAATGTGCTGGTGTTGATTTATACCGCCATCGGACATAACTTTGGCATTGCGATCATTCTCTTTACCATTCTGATCCGCCTCGTGACCTGGCCGCTCAACGGTCAGCAATTGAAAGCGACCAAGGTCATGCAGGATTTGCAGAATGACAAGGAATGGCAGGACATTCAAAAGAAATACGCCAAGGATCGGGAGAAGCTGGCGCAGGAACAGATGCGCATTTATCGGGAGCGCGGCATTAATCCGTTTGCCTCCTGTCTGCCAATGTTGATTCAATTCCCGATCATCATCGGTTTATATCAAAGCATCATCCGCGCGCTGGCAACCAACCCGCTGGGACTGCTTCAATTGGCGCGCAGCCTTTATCCATTCCTGAACTCTGCTTTGCTCATTCCGCTCAACAGTAAATTCTTATGGATGGACCTCGGACGCCCCGAAGGAATTCCCTTCCCCGGCGGCTTCACGCTTTCCTTCCTTCCATATGGGTTCCCCACTTTGGCGATCATCGTTGCAGTGACCACATATCTGCAAACCAAACTGACCATGCCGCCGCCCTCCGCCGGCAATCCCAACGATCAGACGGCGGCAATGAACAGCATGATGAGTCTCTACATGCCTCTGTTCCTCGGCTGGCTCGTGCTCAATTACGCGTCAGGGTTGGCGGTTTATTTTGTCACCAGCAATGTGCTGGGCATCGTGCAATACGCCATGATGGGACGCGTCAACTGGCGCAACCTTTTGCCGGGCGGCAGTAAGCCCACTCCATCGAAGGGAAAATAGAACAGGGAGGTCAGCATGGCAGAGCGAACCACACTTGAAATCATTGCTCCGACTGTTGAAGAGGCGCTCGCGCAGGGACTCGCTCAATTGGGCTTGCCCGCCGATGCGGTCTCTGTCGAGGTGCTGGATTCAGGAACGAAAGGTTTGTTTGGGTTGGGCGGTCGTCAGGTGCGCGTGCGCTTGACGGTGAATCCTCCGACGGGATCGGAACCGAAGACCGTCGGAGCCGCGAAGGAAGAAAAACCCAGGGCCAGGCGTGAGACAAAAAAAGCCGCGCCCGCTTCGGGTCCGGACAATGAAGCGGCTCCCGTTTCAAAAGCCAAACCTGAGCCGAAAGCGGAGTCGGCGCCCGTGGAGCATGATCCCATCCTCGACAAAACCGAAGCCGTCATCTCGAAATTGTTGTTCCAAATGGGAATGCAGGCGCAGGTCTCCGCGCATTATGGCGAGGCCCGCGATGACCGCAGGCCGATCATGGTGGATATTCGCGGCGGCGACCTGGGTGTGTTGATCGGACGGCGCGGCGAAACGCTGGAGGCTTTTCAATACATCGCGGCGTTGATGATTGGCAAAGAGACCGGACAGTTCATTCATCTGGTCGTGGACATCGAAGGCCACCGCGATCGCCGCGAACGCCAACTGCGACAGTTGGCGCGGCGCATGGCGGAACAGGTCATCAAGTCTGGTCGCAAACTGACCCTCGAGCCGATGCCTGCCGCGGAACGCCGCATCATCCACATGGAATTGCGCGATCATCCTGCGGTGACCACGCAGAGCGCGGGCGAAGAGCCTCATCGCAAGATCACGATTTTGCCAAAAGACTAAAAGACATACAAAAATTAAACAAAACGGGCACAAAGTGCACAAAGGAAAGAGCATTCCGCCTTCTTCTTAGTGACCTTCGTGTCCTTTGTGTTTAAAAGATTACCGCGTTTTATCACGGTATAATTTGTTCATGTCCTTCCTCGCGCCGCTCGAGCCAGTGGATTATCTTGTCATCGGTCATGTCACCGAAGATCTTGCATCCGAAGGCCCGCGGCTCGGCGGCACGGCGACTTTCTCTGCGCTGACGGCACACGCGCTGGGCTTGCGCGTCGGCATTGTGACGGCGGCGAGTGAGCGGACTCCTTTACAAGCGTTGGATGGCATCCCGATTGTTCGCGCCCCTTCCTCACATACAACGACGTTTGAAAATATTTATCTGGATGGCGCGCGAAAACAGATTGTCCATCATCCCGCCGCGCGTATCTTGTTTGATGTCGTGCCGGATGCCTGGCGTACTTCGTCCATCATTCATCTCGGCCCGGTGGCGCAGGAATTGGTTTCTCAACTGCCCAAATACTTTTCTTCTTCGATGATCGGCGTCACGCCGCAAGGCTGGATGCGAACTTGGAATGATGCAGGAGAAGTTGTTCCATGCAAATGGGAATCGGCTGAAACTCTTTTACCGCAGGCTGGCGCGGTGGTCATCAGCCGCGACGATGTAAACGGCGATGAAGAGTTGATCGAATCCATGGCGCACCAAACCCGCGTTCTCGCGGTCACCGAAGGCCCGGCAGGCTCGGTGTTGTATTGGAACGGCGACCGACGTCGCTTTCACGCTCCGCAATTGGAAGAAGTGGACGCGACCGGCGCGGGCGATATTTACGCCGCCGCGTTTTTCATCCGACTCTACAAAACGCACGATCCATGGGAAGCGGCGCGCTTCGCGACTCAACTCGCGGCGCGCTCGGTCACGCGTGTGGGGTTGGAGAGCATCCCTACTCAAAAAGAAATCAACGAATGCCTCATGGAGGTTTTCTAGTGGCCCGCATTTATACCCTCGTCAATCAAAAAGGCGGCGTGGGAAAAACCACCACCGCCATCAATCTCGGCGCGTACCTGGCGCAGTTCGGTCAGCGCGTCCTCGTTGTGGACCTCGACCCGCAGGCCAACGCCACCTCCTGCCTCGGCGTGGACAAATCCCTGGTTAACGGCGGCACGTATGAGGCCCTGCTCGGAAGCGCCGCCGCCCCGTTCATCCTTTTGAATGAACGCCTCAAACTCGCCTTGCTTCCGTCCTCTCCCGCGCTGGCTGGCGCGGAAGTCGAACTCGTTGAAGAATTGGCGCGCGAAACGCGCCTCAGGAAAGCCATTGATCCGCTTGCCTCGCGTTACGATTACATTTTGATTGATTGCCCACCTTCACTTGGACTTCTCACGGTCAATGGATTGGTGGCCGCGAAGGACGGTGTGCTGGTTCCCGTTCAATGCGAATATCTCGCGCTGGAGGGACTCGGCCAACTGACGCAGACGATTCAACGCGTCCGCTCGGCTCTTTTCCCGGACCTGAAAGTGCGCGGCGTGATCCTGACGATGTTCGACCCTCGAACGAATCTTGCGACCGATGTGGTGAAGGAAGTCAACAAACACTTTCCGAATCAGGTTTTCAAATCGGTCGTGCCGCGCAGTATTCGCCTCGCCGAAGCGCCCTCGTATGGACTTCCCATCTCGGCCTACGCGCCGACCTCCGCTGGCGCGCAGGCCTACGAGGCGCTGGCGAAAGAAGTGCTGAAGGGCGATGGGGTGAAGGCTCATAATTGATAAACGCGTAGAGGCACAGCGCCGCTGTGCCCAGGGTGGAGCAACGCTCCGCCCTTACGAGGAACGATGAAGGAGACATAATGCCTCAACGTACCGGTCTCGGCAAAGGACTCGATGCCCTCATCCCCGTGGGATCCTCCGCGGTGAGCGAAGCGGGCGTGGCGCAGGTCGCGCTGGATTCGATTCAGCGCAATCCTCGTCAGCCGCGCCAGAACTTCAAAGAAAGCGAACTCGAAGAACTGGTCGCCTCGATCCGCGAACACGGTGTCATCCAACCCTTGATCGTCGCGCCCGCCGCTGGAGGCAGGTACACCCTGATCGCCGGTGAACGTCGCTGGCAGGCCGCCCGTCGCGCCGGGTTGCGGACCGTGCCGGTCGTTGTCCGCAACGCAAGCGATCAGCAATTGCTCGAACTGGCCTTAATCGAAAACGTCCAACGCGCGGACTTGAACGCCATCGAAGAAGCCGAGGCGTATCATAGTCTCGTCAAAGAGTTTGGGCTTTCCCATGAAGCAGTTGCATCGCGTGTGGGCAAAAGCCGTGTGGCTGTGACCAACACACTTCGCCTGCTGGATGCTTCATCTGCGGTGAAGCAGGCTTTGGTGGACGGCAAGATCACCGAGGGTCACGCGCGCGCGTTGCTCGCTTTGAATTCTGCGAAGGCGCAGGAAGCCGCGTTGCGCACCGTCGTCAACATTGATATGAGCGTCCGTCAGACCGAAGCATTGGCGCGAAAACTTGGGGGGCAGAAACCTGCGTCGAAAAAGAAACCCGCTCGAAGTCCGAACGTGAACGACATTGAACGTCGTCTGCGTTCGAGTCTCGGAACCAAAGTCGCGTTGAAACACGGCAAGAAGGGCGGCGCGCTCACCATCTATTATTATTCAGATGAAGAATTGGACGGCATCCTGGAAAAGCTGTTATGAAGATTCTTCACAACGCAAAAATTTATACGTTCGATAAATCGAGACCAAATGCAACAGCCATCGCCATTGATCACGGTGAAATTATCGCGGTCGGCGGCGATGAACTTCTGCGCGAATTTGATCGCGCCGAAAAGGAAGATTTGCGCGGCCGCGCTGTCCTGCCCGGGCTTACTGATGCACATCTGCATTTTCAATATTATTCGCTTGGCTTGCAAAAGATTGATTGCGAAACCGACACGCTCGAAGAATGTCTGCGGCGCGTGAAAGCGCGCGTCGAAAAAGCAAAGGCGGGTGAATGGATTTTGGGTCACGGTTGGAATCAAAACGCGTGGCCTCTCTCTCCCAATCGGAGAGAGACTGGGAGTGAGGGCAACTGGCCGACCGCCTCGGACCTCGATCAAATCTCGCCGAGCAATCCTGTTTATCTGACTGCCAAATCACTGCACGCGGGATGGGCTAACAGCGCGGCGATGAAACTGGCTGGCATCACCGCCTCTTTACCGGACCCGGTCAATGGCCAGCTTCAACGCGATTCGCGCGGCGCCCTGACCGGAATCCTGTTGGAATCTGCGATGGAACTGATCCATCAGGCTCTCCCCGCGCCGACGATTGATGAAATCGCACACGCCATGGAAAAAGCTCAGCCCATTTTGTGGAAGATGGGACTGACGGGCGTGCATGATTTTGATCGCCGCGATTCGTTCATGGCGTTACAACAATTGCACGCGCAGGGCAAGTTGAAATTGCGCGTCACGAAAAATATTCCTGTCGAATTGCTCAATCAAGCATTTGACCTTGGCCTGCGCACCGGCTTCGGCGATGACTGGCTTCGCATCGGATCGGTCAAGGCCTTCATGGACGGCGCGCTCGGTCCGCGCACCGCGGCTATGTTCCAGGCGTATGAAGGCGAGCCGGATAACAAAGGCATTCTCAATATGGATGGCGAACAACTCTTTGAATATGGTCGTCATGCCGCAGATGTGGGCCTCGGCATGACCGTTCATGCCATTGGCGATCGCGCCAATCACGAAGTGTTGAACGCGTATGAGCAATTGCGAAAATACGAATCTGAAAAAGGCTTGCCGCATCTTCGTCACCGCATTGAACATGTGCAGGTACTTCATCCTGATGATGTCACGCGGCTCGCAACGTTGAATGTTGTGGCTTCCATGCAACCCATCCATGCCACGTCTGACATGTTGATGGCGGATAAATATTGGGGCGCGCGTACTTCGCTCGCGTATGCCCTGCGGACTCAACTGGATGCGGGCGCGCACGTGGCCTTCGGCTCGGATGCACCGGTCGAATCGCCAAATCCGTTCTGGGGAATCCACGCGGCGGTCACGCGTCGACGGGCGGACGGTTCGCCCGGACCCAATGGCTGGCATCTCGAACAACGCCTGACTCTGCAGGAGGCTATCGAAGGTTTTACGCTCGGGGCGGCATACGCGGCGTACGCGGAAAACCGTCAGGGCAAATTGGCTCCGGGTTTCGTCGCCGATCTTATTGTCCCGAACAAAGACCCGTTTATTCTCGATCCGCACGAAGTGAAAGATTGTTATTCTTCTGCTACAATGGTCAACGGCGAATGGGTTTATAAAGAGTAATAGTCAATCGTTGGCTCGCTTGGAGAATGCTGATCGTGAAGACCAAACCACTGCCGTTATTGACTCCTGAAATGCTTGTGCCAAAACTTGGGGAGGCTTTGGTGCGTAGCGGGCACATCAGCGAACTGGATCTGCAAAAGGCCCTGGCTTATCAGGAAGAGCAAATGGCTCAGGGCACGCCCTATCTGCTTGGTCAGGCTTTGCTTGACCTTAAATTGATCGAGCGTCCTGTGCTCGACCAGGCCGTGACAGAACAGATCATCCAATTGCGCTCGGCCCTGCAGGCGGCGAATCGCAACCTGGAACGCCGTGTCGAAGAACGCACCGCGGAATTGCAACAGGCTTTGGAACGTCTCTCCGAGTTGAGCCAGATGAAAGCCAACTTTGTAGCGAACATTTCACATGAATTGCGCACCCCATTGACTCACATCAAAGGTTATCTTGAGTTGATGGTAACCGAGTCGCTTGGCCCGCTGTCCGATGAACAACGCCATGCGATGCAAGTTAGCCAGAGAGCGTCAGACCGTTTGGAAAATTTGATTGAAGACCTGATCATGTTCTCACTAGCCACGCATGGTGAGATGAGTGTGAAACAGGAATCCATTGATGTTCAACGCCTGGCGAGTGTGGCGGTCAAGACGGCTTTGCAAAAAGCGGAAGAGCGCGGGGTGGAGGTCGGCATTGTGGCCGATGAAAAAGTACCCCTCGTCCAGGGCGACCCGGAAAAGATCAGCTGGGTGCTGAATCAACTTCTGGATAACGCAGTCAAGTTCACGCCATCCGGTGGACGCGTGATCGTGAGTCTGAAAGAAGAAGGCGCCAATCTGGTGATGATCTCCATTACAGATACCGGCATTGGAATCCCGGCCAATCGTCTCGGCGAAATCTTCGAGCCGTTTCATCAATTGGACGGTTCGTCCACGCGCAAAGCAGGCGGGACCGGGCTGGGTCTTTCACTGGTTCGGCAGATTGTGGAAGCGCACGGTTCGATGCTTGATGTAAACTCAACGGAGGGCCGCGGTACGACGTTCAAGTTTCCGCTTTTGGCTGTGACGGAAGACAAAAAGAAAAAACAAAGGGGTTAGTTATGTCGGTTGATGCCAGGACTCTCGACCTTGTTTATTCCATCCTGCAAAATGTTAATGGCAAAACAGATTGGAAAGCCGCGCTGGATACGCTCCTCGCTTCTTTGCGCGAGGAGTTTGTTTACGATAACGTCGCGGTGTATATGATCGATTCGGGCGGTGTCGGCCTCGATGTGGTCTACGCGCGCGCGGTGGGGCGCGGTAAACATGGTGAAGCGGATGTAAGCTGGGGCGAGGGCTTCGCGGGGGAGGTCATCAACAAAAAGGAAATGGTCATCTATGAGCCGGGGTCGCACCTCGATACAGATCGCCTTGACCTGCCTTTTTTGGTCGGACTGCCGCTTTTCATCGCCGGCCGCTTGAGCGGCGCGTTGATCTTTGTCCGTTTTGGCGGGCCGCACTATTCGCCGGTTCACATCCGCATGGCCGCGATCATTGCGGCGGTTACGGCCTCCCTGCTTGAATCGAAAGCGTTGCAGGAGGCGCGCATTGACCTCGAGTCGGTGCAACGCCAGATGCGCCTGCAGGACGACTTCGTGTCCACTATTTCGCATGAACTGCGCACGCCTCTCGGTTTTATCAAAGGTTACAGCACCAGTCTTCTTCGCGAAGACACCAAATGGGATGAAAAAACCCAGCGCGAATTCCTGGCGATCATTGACGATGAAGCCGACCGCCTCACACACCTGATCGAGAATATGCTGGAGTCCGCGCGTTTGCAGAGCAAGACCTTGCAATTTAAATTCCAGCCTCTGCGACTCGACGCGCTGATTCGCGACGTAGCCACGCGCGTCCACACGCATCACACTGCCCTGAAAGTGACGTTCGATTTCGACGTCGTCCCCCCCATCCTCGGCGATACCGTGCGGCTTTCACAGGTCTTTGAAAATTTGTTCAGTAACGCCATAAAATATGCGCCGGACTCGCCCCTGATGATTTCCATCCGTCGCGGCGCCAAAAGTTTGCGTGTGGCCTTCTCCGACCGCGGGCCTGGCATCCCGGAAGATTACCTGCCTTTCGTCTTCGAACGTTTTTATCGCGTTCCCGGCGAGCGGACCGTCACCGGCACCGGCCTCGGCCTCTATATTTGCAAGCAGATAATTTTGGCGCATCATGGTAAGATTTGGGCAGAGTCTATTCTGGATCAGGGCACTACTTTTTTCATTGAACTGCCTGCAGATCCAAAAATTTGATTCGGATTTCTCAAAAGGAGGAGTCATGTCCAAGCGCATCTTGATCGTTGACGATGAACCTCGCTACCTGCGCTTGCTGGAGGCCAACCTGAAAACGGAAGGCTACATGGTCGTCTCTGCCGCGGACGGTCTTCAAGCGATTGATGTCTTTTCCGGCCAGCCCGTTGACCTCGTTTTGCTGGATGTGATGATGCCTCGCCTCGACGGCTTCGGGACCTGTCAGCGCATTCGCGAATTCTCCAATGTGCCGATCATCATGTTGACAGCCAAAGGCGAGGAACAAGACCGCGTCAAAGGCCTGGACCTCGGAGCGGATGACTATCTCGTCAAGCCTTTTTCTGCCACCGAACTTTTGGCGCGCGTACGCGCCGTCCTGCGCCGCGCTCAGACCCCCGCCGATCACGGACAGGAACGCTTCTTCTCCCACGAAAACCTCAAGATAGATTTTGCCCGCGCCGAAGTATGGAAAGATGACCAGCCCGTTTCGCTTTCTGCCACCGAATATCGTTTGCTTTTGCAATTTGCTCATAACATCGGCAAGATACTCACCTCGGAAGAATTATTGACCAGCGTGTGGGGTCCTGAATATAAAGGCGATAAAGAAATTCTATGGGTCAGCATTGCCCGTCTGAGACAAAAATTGGAGAACGACGCGCATAATCCGCACCACATTGTCACGCGTTCAGGGTTGGGCTATCTGATGCCGCCTATTGAATCAGCGTAGGAGACCTGATGGCCGGGAATAAAATTCTCGTCGTTGATGCAGATACAGCCAGCCGCAACTTTGTCGCGGCGGCTCTGCAGAAAGCGGGATATCAAATTCTTCAGGCCGCCTCGGGGAAAGAGGGGTTGATCGTTGCCTGGCGCGACCGGCCCGAGGTCATAGTGGTTGATCCGGTCATCGCGGACTTAAAAGGGGAAGACCTGGCTGCCCGTCTGCGTTCCGATGTACGCACATCCAAAATACCTCTCATCGCATTGAGCAGTGATGCGCAACCCGCGCGTTCGCGTTCCTGCATGGACGCGGGGTTCAATGAATATCTGATCAAGACCGCGCAGGCCGTCCCTGCACTGATTGAGACCGTGGGCCGCCTGCTCGGAAATACCGCGGCCGCGGCCAAAGAGGGCGGCTTGCAGATTGCTTTCCTCAGCGCCAAAGGCGGGACAGGTACATCTTCTCTGTGCGCCAACATTGCCATGAACATCGCGCATAACCAGCCGGAGGCCCGCGTTGTCGTGGTGGACCTTGTCCTGCCCATCGGCTCCATCGCCGAAATCGTCGGCTATGAAGGCAATCAAAATCTCGTCACGATTTGCGATTTGCCGGCCACTGAAACAGGGCCTGATTTTTTTCGCGATAGCCTGACCGAGATGGCGGCCTGGAAATTTCATTTGATTGCCGGCTCGCCAGACCCCGAACGCGGGAATGAACTCAAAGTTGGGCGAATCGGTGACATCATCCGTGCTCTCAAAGAAGCATATGATTTCGTATTGATTGATCTCGGACGTTCGCTCTCGCGCATCAGCCTGCCGTTGATCGAACACGCCGATCTGATCGCCATGATCGTCAGCACAGATTTGAGCACGGTTCGCCTCACAAAGACCGTTTGGGATTATTTGCAGTCGAAAGGCGTGCATTCCACCGCGGTGTATACAATTTTGAATCGCGCTGTTGGCCTTGAAGGATTGACCAAGGTGGAAGCGGAAAAAATCATCGGGATCGAGATCAAGACCGCTGTGCCTTATTTGGGCGGGAACTTTGCCCTTGCCAACAATCAGCATCAACCGCTCACATTCAAATTCCCCAACGATACTGCCTCGATTATCCTAAAAGAAACTGCCCAGCAAATGGTGGCGCTGGCGCGGCATTTGCGCGCAGATTAAACGGAGACATTCATGACGATTGAATATGATGAAAAGGGAAAATTCTTTACCGATGTTGTGAGCAAGGTCGCGGTTCATGCCGCGGTTCAAACGACCGCTCAGTTGATCAGCGGCAATGTTCACGTAAGGCGCGGCGAACGCTTGAAAGATGAATTGGACCGCGATGAACTTTTCCTCGCCATCACCGACGCCTCGATTCTTGGGCCGGATGGCAAGGTTCTCTTTGCGGCTCCATTCCTTGCCGTGCAGCGTTCGCAGATTGTGTGGGTCATGCCTGATAAAGAGCCGCAAGAATAGATCTCATGACCCAGCCTTCTTCGGATACCTCGCGGGTCTCTGCCGCGGACCTCGCAAAACTAAAACAGTTTTTGGTAGATAGCCTCTCGCGCGGCATTGAAAGTGAGGGCGTCTCGTTCGACCGCCGCGCTGAGTTCATCAAGCAACACTTCCATAGCGTTTATAAACACGCGCCAGTCCGCGTCCCCGACGATCTTGAACAATCCATCTTTCAGGATGTGTTGAATGACATGCTCGGCTATGGTCCGATTCAGCCTCTGTTGGATGATCCCGACGTCAGCGAAGTGATGGTCAACGGGCCGAAAAAGGTGTACGTCGAAAAGAAGGGACAATTGACGCGCACGGACGTAACCTTCGATGACGACGCGCATGTTCTGCGGATCATTGAGCGCATCATTCTGCCCCTCGGCCGGCGCGTGGACCCGGACAGTCCCACCGTTGACGCGCGCCTGCCCGACGGTTCACGCGTGAACGCGGTCGTGCCTCCGGTTGCGCTCGATGGGCCGTCCATCACCATCCGCAAATTTCATAAAGATAAACTCAAGGTCGCCGATCTGATTCGATATGGCTCTTTGACTCAGAATATGGCCGACTTCCTCAAAGCCTGCGTGTTGGCGCGCTTGAACATCGTCATTTCGGGCGGAACGGGTTCGGGCAAGACAACGCTCCTGAATGTGCTCTCCGGCTTCATTCCGGAGAATGAACGCATCATCACCATCGAAGACGCCGCGGAATTGCAACTCCAGCAGGATCACGTTCTGCGCATGGAAACCAAGCCGCGCAACGTCGAAGGCCGCGGCGAGACGACCATCCGCGACCTGGTCCGCAACTCATTGCGGATGCGCCCCGACCGCATTGTAGTAGGCGAATGCCGCGGCGGCGAAGCCCTCGATATGTTGCAGGCCATGAACACCGGTCATGATGGCTCGCTGACCACCGTCCATGCCAACTCGCCGCGCGATGCCATCTCACGCCTTGAAACGCTGGTGTTGATGGCAGGGATGGAACTGCCGCTCAAAGTGGTGCGTCAGCAAATCTCATCCGCGGTGGATTTGATCGTGCAACAAACGCGTCTGAAAGATGGCGCGCGCAAAGTGACCGCGGTAACTGAAGTGGCAGGCATGGAAGGCGACACGGTCGTATTGACGGACATCTTCAAGTTTGAACAAACTGGAATCGCCGAAGGCGGCAAAGTGCTGGGCGACTTGAAAGCCACCGGCATTCGTCCGCTGTTCTCACCTCGCCTCGAGGCCGCAGGATTTAAATTAGGAGCAGAGATTTTCGGCAACACGATTGCCGAAATGCTTGCCAACCGTCAGCGGCGCTGAGAAGTATCGCATCTTCTTCTGCTATAATCGGTTCTCGAGGCCAGCATGGACACTCGCTCACAAATCACCCTGCGTACAAAAAAATTAGGCGTCCTGATTCGCGATGCCCGCCTGGCGGCGCGCCGAAACGTTGATGAATGCGCCAGGGCTATTGGCGTGACCAAAGGCGTCTTTCGCGCCTATGAAGAAGGCCGCCGCGCCCCGTCGCTCCCTGAACTGGAAACCCTTGTTTATTATCTTCATCTTGCCATTGACCACTTCTGGGGCAAAGAATCCATTTCCAACGATACCTCGCCAACGGAACCGATTGACCTGCCGCGCCTCGTCGAAGTGCGACAGCGCATGATCGGCGCACTGCTCCGTCAGGAACGTAACAATGCCAGTCTTTCGATCAAAGCCCTCGCGCGCGAGACCGGGATCCCCGGTGCGCGCATCACCGCCTATGAGCTTGGCGAACGCCCGATCCCTCTGCCGGAACTCGAAGCCCTGCTCACTGCGCTCGGAAGCCGCATCGAAATCTTTTTCGATCAAAGCGGTCCCATCGGTCAATGGATGACCGATCAAAAAGCCATGCGGGAATTCCTCGAACTCCCAAAGGAATTGCAGACCTTTGTGTGCCAGCCTGTCAATCGTCCCTACCTGGAACTGGCGATGAAACTCAGTTCCATGTCCACTGAAAAGTTACGCTCCGTCGCTGAAGGCCTGCTTGATATAACGCTCTAGCACGTCATACAGCGAAGGGTCTGGTTTGAATAAAAGGAATAACATTTATTATGCCCACTCCATCTGAACTCCAACAACTTGCTGAAACCGGAAAACTGGCTTTTGAATCAGGCAATTATGAATCTGCGGCCGCCGACTTTGAAAACGCCGCGAAAGGTTACGCCGCGTTGAATGATGAAGCCAATGCCGCCGAAATGAAGAATAATCTGAGCGTTGCTCTGCTTAAATCAGGCAGGGCGGGAGAAGCGTTGACTGCCTGCCTCGGCACGGATGAAATTTTCGCGCGCGCCAAAGACCTCAAGCGACAGGGCATGGCAATTGGGAATCAAGCCGCGGCGCTCGAGGCCCTCAAACGTTTCGATGAGGCCGTCGCCGCGTATGAACGCTCCGCGCAGATCTTCGCCGACGCGGGCGAAGGCGATTTGCGTTCCATGGTCTTGAAATCTGCGGCGGGCATCAAACTCAAGCGCGGCAAGATCGGCGAGTCCGCTTTCAGGATGATTGGCTCGCTCGAAGCCAAAGAGAAGCCATCCTTCTTCGACCGAATTCTCAAGTTCCTCCTCCGCCTCGTACAAAGATGATCGCGGTCAATCCTTCGGCATCCCTGCGGGCCGGCCTGCGGGTCCGCCCGGCGGTTCTTGCTGACCAACAGCAAATTGCCGATTTGACCTTCTTTGAGTCGCATGTTCATCGTCACCTCGATTGGCGCGCGCCAATCGAGTGGCTTGGCCATCCTCCCTATTGGATTTTGGAAGAACGCGGACGAATCACGGCCGCGCTGGCTTGCCCGCCTGATCCGGATTCCATCGCATGGATTCGACTCTTCGCGTTCGCCTCGCATCTTTCCGGACCTGAGGCCTGGTTGCCATTATGGACAGCCGCGCGGCACGAACTTGCAGAGCGCGGCAACGCGATTGTGGCGGCGATTTCCGTGCAACGCTGGTTCGATCCGATTCTCACCGAGAGCGGATTTAAACTTTCTCAACATATTGTCCTGCTCGAATGGATTGACCACCCCGCGAAACAAGTTGCGACTTCCCAAAGCATCACCATCCGCGCCATGAAACCCGAAGACCTGCCGCGCGTGGTGAACACGGACGCCGCGGCTTTTGCGCCTCTCTGGCGAAACTCATTGAGCGCGTTGAGCAAAGCCTATTCGCAGGCAGTCTATGCCTCGGTCGCGGAAAACGCCTCGGGCGTGATCGGGTATCAGATTTCGACGGGAAACAGCATCGGGGCGCACCTCGCCCGCCTCGCGGTCCGGCCTGAGGCGCAGGGGCAGAATGTAGGTGCGGCGCTGGTCGGTGATCTGATTTGTCAAATGCAGGCGCGCGGCATCGTGCGCATCTCGGTCAACACACAGGCGGATAATGCCGCCTCGCTCGCGTTGTATCATAAACTTGGTTTTCATCGAACTGGTGAACAGTATCCCGTTTATACGTATCGAGTGGAGTGAATATGACACATACGCCGGATGAAGTCATTGTGAACGCGTTGGTGCGTCAGGCATTGACCTCGGCGCAGGAAGTGATGGGTGAGAATGGATTGAATGCCGTCCTGCGCGCGAGCGGGTTGGAAAAATTTATCGGCAACTTTCCGCCCAATGATCTGACGCCGGGCATTCAGGCCGCGCAATATGCAAAGTTGAATCAATCCATCGAAGATTTTTACGGGCGCGGCGGGCGCGGCATGTTGAAGCGTATCGGACGCGCCTCGTTTCAGTATGCCGTGCGTGAACAGGCCGCTCTGCTCGGCATCGCGGGTGTGGCGTTGAAGTTATTGCCGGAAAAACAGCGCATCAAATTCATCTTGAACAGCACCGCGGACGCATTGAAGAAATCCAACTCGCAGGTGGAGGCGTGGGTGGAGGAGAGCGGAGACAAGATCGCGTACTTTGAATCTACCTGCGCGATCTGTCATAGCCGCTCCAGCGCCGAACCGATTTGCCATCTTTATGTTGGGTCCCTCTCTGAGGCTGTGCAGTGGGCGACTGGCAAGGCGCACGAAGTGATCGAAACACACTGCATGGCAAAGGGTGATCCGTATTGCCGCTTTGAGGTCGGGGCCGCGAGTGATTGATATTTTTTAACCGCAGATGAACGCCGATAAAATTGATTTTGGGTAATTCAGAGTTCATTCGCGTTTGTGTGCGTTGAATTCACGAGGAGGCTGAAATGAAAACATTTGAATCGGGCTGGGAGAGCAAGAACGGAATCAAGTTCTTTCTGCGCGGCTGGGAGCCGGATAAAACGCCGAAGGCCGTCGTTTGTCTCGTTCACGGACTCGGCGAGCACACCGGCAGATATGCCCATGTGGGTGAAGCCTTCGCGCAGGCAGGCTATGTCTTGACCGGATTCGACTTGCGCGGGCATGGCAAGTCAGGGGGTCCGCGCGGACACGTGCCTTCATTCGAAGCCCTCATGCAGGATATTGATCGTTTCATAGAAATAACAGCGAAACGTTACCCGAACTTGCCCCGTTTTCTCTACGGTCATAGTTTGGGAGGAATTTTAGTTCTCAACTATGCGTTGCGCCGCAAGCCCGATGTGGTCGGCGTGATTTCCACAGCCGCCGGGTTGCGCACTGCATTGGAAGAACAGAAGTTTAAAGTCCTGATGGCCCGCGTTTTGGGAACCTTGATGCCCAGCGTTGCACTTGCCAGCGGCCTCGACCCGAAAACCCTCAGCCGTGACCCTAAAGTGGTCCAGGCTTATGTTGACGACCCGCTCAACCACGACCGGCTGACGCTGGGATTTGGAAAAACGATGCTATCCGTCCTGCCATGGACTTTCGAGCATGCTCACGAGTTTCCAGTGCCCTTGCTGATCATGCACGGCGGTGGTGATATGCTGGGCTACCCAAAGGGAAGCCAGGAGTTTGCCAGCCGCGTGCCGCAAAACTGCACATTGAAGATTTGGGATGGGTTGTACCATGAAATTCATAATGAACCTGAAAAGGCAACAGTGTTGAAGACCATGGTGGAGTGGATGGATGGGCAGTTAAGCAGGAAATAAATTTTTTCGGGAGAGGAATCAATGAGTAAAAACGATAGAGATGGAATGAGCAAGCGCGAGCAGATGCGTGCGAGACGTCGTCAGCAGGAGGCGCAAGGACGCGCCTTCATGATCGCGGGGATTGTCCTGGTTGCGGTGGTGGTAGCCTTTTTTGTGATTTACCCGCAACTGAAGCCAATCGCCGCCATTCAACCTGCCGAACCTCATGCGCGTCCACAGGTGGATCGCAACTCCACCGGCGACCCCAATGCGCCGGTGAAGCTGGTGGAATTTTCCGATTACCAGTGTCCGTTCTGCAAACGTTTTTGGCAGGACACCGAACCGCAAATCATTGAAACATATGTGAAGGCCGGAAAAGTCCAGTTCACGTATCGGTCTGCGGGCAACTGGGTCAGCGACAACGTCAACAGCCAACTCGGTGGAAACGATACCGAGTCGCGCGATTCTGCGATGGCCGCCTATTGCGCCGCCGATCAAAATAAATTCTGGGAGATGCACGACGCGCTGTTTACCAATGTCCTCGGGGAGGCCGATGGCATTTCGTTTGTCAAACGCCGTCTGCAAGCCATCGCGAAAGACATCGGTCTGGACATGACCGTTTTCAATTCGTGTTATTCCAGCAACAAGTATCTTGATCTGGTTAATCAGGACCTCAAGGATGCGCGCGCTGCGGGCATTCGCGGAACGCCGTACTTCCTCATCAGCTACAAGGCAAATGGTCAGACTCAAATTGTTCCAATTGACGGAGCCCAGCCGTTCTCGGTCTTCCAGCAGGAGATTGATAAAGCTCTTGCCGCGGCGGATAAGTGACGCGCAAATTGAAACATGCTACTAAAGACGCGGCAACTGCCGCGTCTTTTTTTTTGACCCTTGGGCCGGGCGCGCCCAAATCGAGCGTGAGTCTCTTCTGCGAATTCTGGACAAAACACCTCGAACATGGGAAAATTCCCCGCACACTGATATTTGAGGTGAATAAGATGAGCAAAAAAGATCGAGAAGGAATGAGTAAACGCGATATGATTCGCGCCAGGCGCCGTGCAGACGAAGCGCGTGCCCGTATCTTTTGGATCGTCGGCACCGTTTTGATTGTGGCCGCCGCGGCCTTTTTCTTCATATATCCGCAATTGAAACCGGTCGCGGCCGTTCAGCCCGCGCCGACGATTGACGCGCGTCCGCGGGTGGATCGCAACTCCACCGGCGACCCGAACGCGCCGGTCAAAATGGTCGAGTTTTCTGATTTCCAGTGCCCATATTGCAAACGCTTCTGGCAGGATACAGAGGCGCAGGTCATTGACGCGTATGTGAAGACCGGCAAGGTCTTGTTCACGTATCGGTCTGCGGGCAACTGGGTCAGCAACAACATCGGGCAGGGCGGAGTCGAATCGCAGAACGCGGCGATGGCCGCATATTGCGCGGCGGATCAGAACAAGTTTTGGGAAATGCACGACGCGTTGTTCACCAATGCCATCGGCGAAGATGCCGGCTCGTTCACGTCGCGCCGCCTGCAGTTGATCGCGCAGGGTATCGGTCTGGATGTGGACGCGTTCAAATCCTGCTTTTCGAGCAACAAATACAAGGATCAAGTCACCAAGGATTTCAATGATGCCATGGCCGCAGGCATTCAGGGCACGCCGTTCTTCGTGATCACCTACACGGTCAATGGCCAGACGCAGACCGCCACTGTGAACGGAGCGCAACCGTTCAGCGCCTTTCAAACGGAACTGGACAAAGCCCTCGCGGCAGTCGGAAAGTAAGTGCAAAACATAAACAAAAAAAGGACTCGCAACAAGTCCTTTTTTTGTTGGAGTTATTTCTGCATCAACGATAAAATCCAGACGATCAGCGGCGCCATAGCCAGCGCCGGCAGAAAATTTCCGACGCGAATCTTTTTGATCTCCAGCAAGCTGCTGACTGCAAGCCCGATCAGAATCACGCCTCCGGCGGCGGTCATCTCGTTCATCATGGACGGGGCGACGATGCTGTTCAATTGAGCTGCCAGCAAACTAATGCCTCCTTGATAGATGAGGATGACCAGCGTGGAGAACAACACGCCTGCGCCCAGCGTGGACGCAAAAGCCAGTGAGGCGAATCCATCCAACACGGATTTGACGGCCAGCAGACTGTAATCGCCGGTCAAACCGTCCTGGATCGAGCCGAGGATGGTCATCGGGCCGACGCAAAATAGCAGGGAGGCCGTCAGGAAGCCGCGCACGAATTTGCTGGAGGCGTCTTCGGAATCTGATTTTGCAAAACGCTTCTCCAGCGTTTGCCCCACGGATTGCAAACCGTCCTCGATTTTCCACCATTCGCCAAGCAACGCGCCGATTAATAATGACCCCAGAACAATCAAAGGATTTTCTGTTTTCAAAAACATTTGAATTCCCATCGCGGCGGTAAATAATCCCATGCCGGCCACGACGGTGGACTTCAGCCGTTCGGGGACGCGCGCCCCAAAGATCAAACCGAGTGCGCCGCCGACGAGCACGGTGGCGATATTGAGAAAAGTGCCGGTCATAATGATTTTCCAAAGATTCACCACAAAGACACAGAGCGCACCAAGTTTTCTTTGTGTTCTTTGCGTCTTCGCGGTGAGACTATTCCTTTGCCTTCGTTGTATCTTTTCCTGCGGACTTGTTCTCGATCAGTTCGAGCACGAACAACAGGGACGATAAACGGTT
>JAJPIZ010000033.1 GCA_021324435.1 Anaerolineae bacterium | reverse complement strand
TGTATGCAAAATCAATTTCATGTGTCATTCTGAGGAGCGAAGCGACGAAGAATCTCAAATTTTGAACGAAAAAAACGAGATTCTTCGCTCCCGTTGGTCGCTCAGAACGACATGAGACGAATTTGCATACAGACCCTAGGAATTATCATAAATGCTCGCCACCCTCACCATTCACCTCCACCTCCCCGCCTGCGCCTCGCTCAAAGAAAAGCGCGGGCGCATCAAGCCGCTGATCGCGCGCCTGCACCGCGACTAGGAGGCCTGCTTGACCTTCTACGAGTTCCCGGGAGAACACTGGAAGTTTATTCGGACGGCCAATGTCATCAAGCAACTCTATTGCGAGGGAAAGAAGTGTAGCTATAAAAAGCCGCCGCCTTCCGGAATGAAGGCAACGGCCTTTTGTTGTTCTATGGGATCATTCGAAGTTTGAAACTCAGAAGGATCTCCATCCCCGAAAGGCCTACCAAACCTCTTCGACTTTTACACAACTCTTGACATACTGCGAAATTTTTGAAGTTGGGAAGCGGTTCACGCAACTTACAGATTCACTACTTGCATAATTTCTCAACCAATTTATAAATGACATTTGGGATGGTATAGCAAATCAGATTGATTTTCAGAGTTTAGAAGCGACATCAAAGACTCAAATCCCCTGGTTCCTGATCCGACGGATTTAGACAAATTGGGATAATAATGCGAACCAGTCTGACCTTATTATTAAATCCTCGCGGCATCATCATCGCCGTAGGATAAATCCTACGGCTAAGTAACGAAGCCGCCGAAGGCGGCTAGTCCGCTTTAGCGGACTTTGTATAACTCGCCCGACGATTAATCGTCAGGCGAGGAATAACCAAAACCTCATTCGTGACATTCATCCATGTTTTTCCTCGTTCATCTGTGGTTAAATTCCCTCATGCCCTCATCTCTTGTCCCCTTCTTCTCCCCTCGCGGGATTGTCATCGTCGGCGCGTCCACCTCGCCGGAAAAACTCGGCTACGGCGTGGCGCGCAATCTGATTCAAAGCGGCTATCAGGGCGCGATTCATTTCGTCAGCCAGAAGAGCGGCCAACTGTTTGGGCGCGCACTGTACACCGACCTCGCTCAAGTTCCCGATCCAGTTGATCTCGCGGTGCTTGTTGTTCCCAATACGGCCATGCCCGGTGCAATCGAAGCATGCGCCAAGCGCAGCATCCACGCGGCGATTATCGTCTCCGCCGGGTTCCGTGAAGCGGGGCCTGAAGGCGCGGCGCTCGAAAAGAAATGCCTTGAAGTCGCGCGCAAAAATAACGTGCGTCTGCTCGGTCCCAATTGCATCGGCACACTCGACACACATCTTCCGCTCGACACAACTTTTCTGCAGCCGCCCATGCCCGCCGCGGGCGGTATCGCCTTTGCATCGCATTCGGGCGCGTTCTGCGCGGCCATCATTGACTGGTCGCGCCGCCAGGGCTTCGGCTTTTCGCAGATCGTCAGCCTCGGCAATCAGGCCGACGTCAACGAGACGGATATGCTTCCGCTTCTCGCCGATGATGAGCACACGCGCGTCATTGTGTTGTACATGGAAGGCGTTTCGGATGGAATCCGATTCGTGGAAACAGCCCGCGAGGTGACTCGGCGCAAGCCGGTCATCGCGCTGAAAGTGGGCCGCTTCGAATCGGGACAGAAAGCGGCTACCTCGCATACGGGAGCCTTGGCCGCCTCTGACATCGCCTTCGACGCGGCCTTCGCGAAGGCCGGCATCTTCCGCGCCGACTCCGCCGAGCAGATGTTCGACTGGGCACGCGCGCTGGAAGTTTGTCCGTTGCCACACGTTGGTCTCGATAGGCCGCTACGCGGCTACTCGACCAACGTTGCTGTCCTCACCAACGCGGGCGGCCCCGGTGTCATCGCCGCCGACGCGCTGGAAGCCAATGGATTGCATCTTGCCAAATTAAGTGATGCCACTGAGAAATCATTGACAGACACGCTTCCCCCCGCGGCAGGGATTCACAATCCCGTTGACATGCTGGCCTCCGCCTCACCCCAGAATTATGCGGATTGTTTGAAATTATTGTTGGACGATTCAAACGTCCATTCGGTCATGGTCATCCTGCCTCCCCCTCCGATGTTCACAACCGAGTCCGTTGCAAACGCGATCATCCCCATCATTCAATCATCGAAAAAGCCGGTCGTGGTTGCTTTGCTCGGATCAGAATTAACGGCCAATGCGTTTGAGCGATTCACTCAAGCCAAGATCGCGACCTATCCCTTCCCGGAACGTGCCGCGTCCGCACTGGGGATTCTCGCGCGACGTGCCGAGTATCTTGACAGTGGACCATTGACCGTAGACCAAACTGTCCACCATCCACCGTCTACGGTCAGCTCTTCAACAGATGAATTACTCGCCGCATACAATATTCCTATTGCATCCATCAAACTTGCACGCGATGAAAACGATGCCGCGAAGATCGCGAAAGAACTTGGCTTCCCGGTTGTGATGAAGATCGCCTCGCCGGATATTTTGCATAAGTCTGATATTGGCGGTGTGTTGTTGAACATCGCATCTGAAGCCGAAGCCCGAAGTGGCTACGCACTATTGATCGAACGCGCCAAATCTGCGAAGCCCAATGCGAAGATTGACGGCGTTCACCTTCAACATCAAATCGAAAGCGGACAAGAAGTCATCGTGGGCGTAGTGCGCGATCCAACCTTCGGGCCGCTGGTCATGTTCGGTTCGGGCGGGATCGAAGCGGAGGGACTCAAGGATGTGGCTTTCGCCCTCGGGCCGTTGAGTCCGCTTGAGGCGGAGGAAATGATGCGCAAGACCTGGGCGGGGAGAAAGCTCGACGGGTTTAGAAATATCCCTGCGGCAGATAAATCCGCGGTGCAGGACATCCTGATTAAATTATCGCGGCTCGCGTGTGATCATCCCGAAATCAAAGAAGTTGAAATCAACCCCCTGCGCGCGCTGGCAAAGAGCGCCGTAGCCCTTGACGTGAGGATAAAGACCGATTAAATCCTTCCGCGTATCTCATGGATCGCGTTTTCGTTTCGAGCGGGAGACCGCGAGCGTTGCGGTCTCATATCAATTGAACTTTTTCTTCCAGAAATTCCCTTTCCAGAACTGTGCAAGTTAATTCACTTCGAGTATGATGGCAATACAACCAGGGCCAATAGACAACGGAGGAATTCATGGATAAGTTAACGATTGACATTCTGGGCTGGGTCGGCACGGCATCCGATCTCTTTGCGTATTACCTCGTTTCAACGAGGAGACTAAGAGGCGATGCCCTTTCCTATCAATTAATTAACCTCATCGGCGGCCTGCTGCTGACCATCAATGCGATCTATTACCACTCGATGTCCGCCATTGCCATCAACGTCGCCTGGATCGGCATCTCGGTCTTCACCCTGCGCCAAATCTCCATCGCAAAGCAATAATCTGCCCTTCTCTTGATTCGCTTGTATCGGTGGGATATTTGTGGTTAAATTCCGCGCATGATTACCAGACGGGACTTTTTGAAACTGGGCGGCGCGGCCTTATTGACCGCGGCCTTCACGAAGCTCAAACTCTCTCAACTGAATAACCCCACCGCCCCAATCCTTTATCACGGAAGCAGACGGTATCCTCGCGTCGCATTCACATACGACGACTGCCAACTGGTCACGCGCCTGCACATGCTGGAAGATATTCTCAACCAGCATCCCGAAGCACACGTGACTTTATTCCCCGTTGGCAATGCGCTGGCTACCGTTGATCAAAAAGACCCCGGCCTCTGGAAACGTTTTTACGAAAAAGGGCATGAGTTCGGTTACCACTCGTTCTATCACGACAACCTGGCGCTTTATAAGCCACAGCAAGTTGTGAACGATTACGACAAATGGCTGAACGCGTTGACGCAAGTGCTCGGCACGCAACCCACCGTCCATTTCGCGCGGCCCCCCTATGACATCATCAGCGATCCGTTCATGTACATGTGTGGGCAACGCGGGTTGGTTGCCACGCTGTTTTCCATTGGCGGGGGCGGCCCGTCCAGTTATGTGATGAACGCCATTCGCAAATATCAGAACGGCGACATCATTCAATTCCATACGCGCGAACAGCCTGACAGCCAGGACATGACCAGCACCTCGCAGGCCATTCCGTTCTTCAATGGTCTCGGTGTGCGCTGTGTAACGCTCTCACAACTTTATGATGATGTTTTGCGCGACCAATTCAATTCAAATGGATGTGAGGTTGGCGCAGGCGCTTCGCTGACGCGCACCTGTCTCGAATAACTGAATCTCATATCGCGCTCGAATATTTATCCGCGAACAGCGCAGGCTGTCCGCCTGTGTGCCAGAATAAAACGGCTTCGTTCTTTTTGAAGAATCCCGCACGAATCAAATCAATCAGACCCGCCGCGGCGCGTCCCGTGTAAACCGGATCAAGCAGGAGACCTTCGTATTTTGCGAACAAGCGGACGGCTTCGCGCTCCGCTTCGGTCAGGACCCCGTAACCGGCGCGGCAATAATCGGCATTCGCCAACACATCAGCCGGAGTGAACTCAATCCGCTTTCCAAGTTTTTCACTGGCGTCTGACGCCAATTTGGAAACATGCTCTTTCAACCACTCTTCCGATTCGTCAATACTGATGCCTAAAACTTTTCCTTTGAATCCAAACACACGTTGACCCAGCACCAGCCCTGCATGCGTGCCGCCGGACGAAGTGCCGAATATCATCCAATCAGCCTGAACATTTTGCTTCATGAATTCTTCGACGGCGAACGCGTAACCCAGCGCGCCGGTGGGACTCGACCCGCCGTATGGAACAAGATAGGGCCTGTTGCCGTCGGCTTTTGCTTTGTCGAAAGTTTCCTGCAAAATGCGGTCGCGGTCTTTGCGATCAGCGACAGTGATAATCTGCGCGCCGAACAAACCATCCAGCAAAAAATTCGCGGAGGCGCGTTCGGGCGTCTGGCCGGTCAACACCAGAATACATTTGAATCCAAACCTGGCCGCCGCGGCCGCGGTCTGGCGGCAATGATTGGATTGGATCGCGCCCGCGCTGATCAACGTATCGGCGCCCTGGTCTTTTGCTTCCGCGACGAGAAACTCCAGTTTGCGAGTTTTGTTGCCGCCGAAGGCGAGTCCCGTTTGGTCGTCGCGCTTGACGAAGATACGCGGCCCGCCCAACGTCTCAGAAAGACGCGGCAGTTCTTCGATTGGTGTTGGCAGATGGGCAAAATGAAGTCGCGAGAGCATTTTTCCTCCACGAAGGACACGAATTTCACAAAGTTAAAATACAAGGCGTTTCCATTCCAGTTTCGGATGACTGCCAAAATTAATCAAAACACCAACTCTCATTCCGGTGGCTTTCAGGTAATTCAACAATTGAGATTCTTCCTTTCCACTCAACCGATCTAAAGCCTTTAATTCAACGATGATTTGATCAAAATAGATCAGGTCAGGAATATATTCTTTGTTCAAAATATGTTCCTTGTAATGAATTTTCAAAACTTTCTGAGAAACGAAAGGTAAGCCGCGGGTGGTCGATTCGATTTCCATCGCTTCCTGGTAGACAGGTTCCAGGAACCCGGAACCAAGTGTGCTATGAACCTCCATGGCCGCGCCAACAACGGCGTAAACTTCATCTTTCAAAATCAACTCTGCCATCTCGCCCTCCAAAATCTCTTTTCTTTTTAATTCGTGTTTCTTCGTGCCCTTTGTGGATTCTAATCCAAGGCCTGCTGTGTGCGCGCTTTGCCGCGCGCCCGCATCACATCCAGCACGCGCGGGATGATTTCGGAATACATCTTGTACCAAAGTGCATTGGGCGCAAAGTCCCACGCGCCGAGCGTGCGCACTACCTGCCCGCCGAGTCCCTCCTTGAAGCGATAGACACCCCACATCGAATCGGACTCGTTGAATTCATCCGGCGCGCCCCATAGATCGTAAATGTTACAACCGCGTGATTTGGCGCGCTTCATGGCTTCCCATTGCAAAAGATAGGTCGGCATCTTCTCGCGATGCGCCTCGCGCGACATGCCATAGACATAATAGGCGCGGCCCGCAAAATAAAACACAAAAATCGCGGCGACAGGCTGGCCTTCCACCTCGGCAATCAACGGCTCGGCTGAGGGTTGATCGCTGACCGTTGATTGCTCCATGAACATTTCCCAAACTGTTTTGTAATAGCCCTCATCACGAATCACAAATCCATCGCGCACCGAGGTCTCCGCGTACATTTTGTAAAGCATCGGCAAATCAGCCTGAGTTCCCACCCGCACAGTGACGCCTTTCTTCTCCGCCAAACGGACGTTGTAGCGCGTCTTCTGCTTCATGCGCGACAGCATCTCATCTTCAGTGGCCGATAAATCAATCAAGACCGTGTTGCGAAACTGGATTTGATCGGACGAGAAAACCCAGCCGTGCCGCTTCAAATCGGACGTGACGGCCTGACCGATGGCTTCTTCTTTTGCATCCTCGTTTCCGGGGATTCCGGTTCCCAACACAACATCCGGATCAACTTTCAGAAAGATCGCGCCCTGTTTCTTTGCAAAAGATTGCAAATCATCCAACACGCGTTTCCGAAGTGGCTCGTCCGACCAGTCCATCAGCGGACCTTTGGGACAATACAAGACGCACAGCCGCGCCGCGAAGCCGCGACGGATGACCTGTCTCTTCAAAATCATCGCCGCCGCAACCGGTTGACGGCTGGCAGTTGACGGTTGATCGTACCAAATGAATGGCATCGGCTTCCAGCCATACGCGGCTTTGACCTGTGCCCACTCCCATGTTTGGAGAAAATGTGGGTTGGGTAATGTTAAAATGTTCGAATTCCACTCGGGCGCTTGCCCGGTAAATGCCTGCATCATACGCTTTCACGTCCGGCGATGCGCCAAAGATAAAGTTTGTACATGAGTGGATTGTAAACTCGATCCACCGCCTGCTGTGACCGCTTCAATTCGCCGCCGAAGCCGCGTTTGAAGCGATAGACGCCCCACAGACCGTCACTGCGCTGTTCGAATTGCGCTTCGAGAGTCGCTTCGTCTTCGTCCGGCACGCCCCAAAGATCATATTCCTGCGCGCCTTTGGAGCGCGCCCAGCGCATGGCTTCCCATTGCAAAAGATACGCGGGCATACGATTGCGCTCTTCATCGTTCGATGCGCCGTAGACATACCAGGCGCGCTTCCCGCGCGCGAAGACCATCAACGCGGCGAGCGGCCTGCCCTCGAACTCAGCGACGAGTAACTCGCACATCCCGGTTGGATGAAACAGTTCATACGCACGGCGATAATATTCAAGAGAATGCACGCCGAACTCATCGCGCCCGCCGGTGACGAGCATCATTTTATAAAAGCCATCGAGGTCGTCCCAGGTTCGGACGGCCACGCCTTTCTTCTCAGCCAGGCGGATGTTGTAGCGGCATTTCTGCTTCATACGCGCCAGGATTTCATCTTCCGTGCCGCGAAGATCAACAACAATGGTGCGAGGGGGCTGGATGTTATGTCTAGAAAGGATGAAGAATGAAGGATGAAGGCCTGCCCTGAGCGAAGTCGAGGGGATGAAATTGTCTTGCCAAGTATCCGGCTCAATTTTCAAAAACACAGCGCGATGCTTCCTGCAAACCAAATCTGCCTCGGCCCAAAACTGTTCACTGATCACTGATAACTGTTCACTGAACACTGGCTTCGGCATATATCCAATCGTAAACCCCAGCGGCAATTTGCGAAAAAGAATCTGCACACCGAATTCACCGGCGATTAAACGCACGGCATCCCAGCCGAACGCGGACTTCAACTCGCCCCATTCACCAGTTTGCAAAAGATGAGCGTTGGGGTGAGATTGAAGAAACTTGTTCCAATCAGCGAGAGAAACTTCGGGCATAAGCAATCGCCGGTCGAGTAGGCGGGGTCTCGATACGTCCTTCGGACTACTCGACCACCGCCGTATCGAGGCCAGCATCAAACCACAGATGTGATATCAGGCGAAGGCGTCTCGCGGATCTTCGCGCCGGGGATGGATTCATCGAGCAGCGAAATGATCTCGTCGGCGCGCCCGGCCAACGTCAAGGCTAAGAGGCGGGTGATCGTCGCCTGCAAATCGCCGCCCGTCACCGTGTCTTCATGTTCGGAGCGGACAATATCGGGATGCGCGGTCTTCTCATAGATTTTATCTTTTTCCCAAAGTTCTTCGCTGAGTTTTTCGCCGGGGCGGATGCCGGTAAATTCAATTTCGATGTCGCGGCCCGGTTCGAGGCCGGAGAGTCGAATCAAATCTTCAGCCAGATCAAGGATGCGAACCTGCTGGCCCATCTCGAGCAAAAACGCTTCGCCGCCCTGCCCCATGGAGGCGGCCTGCAAAACGAGATGCACCGCCTCGGGGATGGTCATGAAATATCGTTCCATATCGGGATGCGTGATCTGGACCGGACCGCCGCTCGCGATTTGTTTTTTGAAAATCGGGATGACGCTGCCGCGACTGCCCAGCACATTTCCAAAACGCACGACCGAATAGGCGCGGCCTGTGCGACGCGCCGCATCAAGCACGATCATTTCCGCGAGACGTTTGGTCGCGCCGTAGACGTTGGCCGGGCGGACAGCTTTATCCGTTGAAATGAGCACGAGTCGTTCGACGTTACAGCGGGTCGCCGCTTCGACGACGTTGCGCGTGCCGATCACATTGTTCAGAATCGCTTCCTCAACGTTGGCCTGCATCAACGGCACATGTTTGTGCGCCGCGGCATGAAAGAGGACTTGAACATTTTGAAAAACAATTTGCAAACGCTCGAAGTCTTTGACATCCGCAATGATGGGCGTGAGTTGCAGAGACGGATAATCTTCTTTGAGTTCGAGCAACGTCTCGAAGATGCTGTTCTCGCCATGGCCGAGGATGATCAGCTCGGACGGGTTCCAGCGCGCGATCTGACGCGAGAGTTCGCGGCCAATCGAACCGCCCGCGCCGGTGACCAGCACGCGCTTGCCGCTCAATACGCCGCCGATCATTTCTTCGTGAACACGCGTCGGCTCGCGGCGCAAAAGGTCGGTGATGTCCACTTCGCGCAGGCGGCTCACGTTGACCTTGCCGCCGATCAGTTCATAAATGCCCGGCATCGTGCGCGAGGGAATCCCTTTGGCGCGGCAGGCATCGTTGACCAGCCTCACCACTTTGCCCGGCGCGGAGGGAATCGCAAAGATGACTTCATTCACATGCCGGTCTTCGAGCACATCGGAAATATCCTTTACGAAACCGATCACCGGCACACCGTAGATTTCCTGTTTCTGTTTGGCGGGGTCGTCATCCAAAAAACCAATCGGCAGTAAATTGAGTTGCGACGATTTCTGCAATTCGCGCACCACCAGCGCGCCCGCGTCGCCCGCGCCGACGATAAGCGCGCGACGCTCTGTTCCATTACGCGGCGCAACCGTTTGCTCCGCCAAAATCCTGAGCGCGAAGCGCGAGCCGCCGATCAGAACCAGAGAGAGAAGCCAGTCAATGCCGAGCGCCGAGCGCGGCATGCCCGGCACGACCAAACCGAGCGACAGCAAAATCAACATCACGCCGGAAGTCAACACGGAGGCGGTGGTGACCGCGGCGGTGATCAGTCGCAGTTCGTGTGTGCTGGCATAGACCCAAATGCGGCGATACAAGCCGAAGAAATAATATGTGGGAACCTTGATGAGCAAAGCCACGCCGCACATCGCGAGAATTGCAGGGAAATAAAACGGCAATTGACCCACGTCGAGGCGCAACGCGAAGCTGCCCATCACCGAGACGATGATGAGCGCCAGATCGCCGATCAACACGTAGCGATTGCGAAGACGAAGAAAAGGTTTCAGCGCATCCACTCGACAGTTTCTTTCAAGCCATCCGCAAGCGATACTTGCGGTTTGAATCCAAGCATCGTTTCAGCCTTCGCGGGACTTCCCAGCGATTTATAAATGTCGCCTGCGCGCGGCTCCGCATAAACAGGCTTCGGCGCGTCGGGAAAAAGTTTATAAAGAACATCCACCAAATCGTTGATGCGCGTCTCCAGGCCGGTACAAACATTGAAGATTTGTCCCGCCGCGGCGGGATGTTCCGCGGAAATCAAATTGGCGCGCACCACATCGCCGACAAAAATCAAATCGCGCGTCTGGCCGCCATCGCCGAAGATCGTCACAGGTTTTCCATCGCGCAGGCGGCGGATGAAGATCGGAACCGCCGCGGCATACATCGAGTCCGGGCGTTGACGCGGGCCGTATACATTGAAGTATCGCAAAGCGACCACTTCGAGTCCGAACGTCTGCGTGTACAACGCGGCATACATTTCATCCACGCGCTTCGACACCGCGTACGGCGACATCGGCCTGAGCGGCGTATCTTCATTCAACGGCAGGGCATCCGAGTCGCCGTACACCGCCGCGCTGGAGGCAATCACCGCGCGGCGCACGCCTGCTTTGCGCGCGGCTTCGAACAAGACCGACGTGCCGGTCACGTTGACATCGAAACACTCTTGTGGCTTTTCCATTGACTCGGGAACGGAGACGAACGCGGCCTCATGAAAGATGACTTCGACATCACGCACTGCCTGCGCGACTTTAGCCGCGTCGCGTACGTCTCCTTCATGGACCTCGAAGCGGCTACCGTTTTTTGAGCTGGTCAGCCCTCCCAGGTTTTCGCGCTTGCCGCTCGAAAAGTTATCCAACACGCGTACAACGGCGCCCTGCTCGAGCAGGGCGCGCACGATATGCGACCCGATGAATCCCGCGCCACCGGTGACAAGATATTTCTTCACGCTCATCTTCCCTTGCGACTCAAGACTGTGCCAATCGTCCGCAAAGCGATTGTGAAATCCATGGTCAGCGAACGATGTTTGATGTAATAAAGATCATATTCCAATTTGACGCTGGTTTCGGTGACGCTGGCAACGTATCCATAATTGATCTGCGCCCAACCCGTTAGTCCCGGCTTGACCAGCAGACGCGCACGATAAAACGGAATCTGTTTTTGGAATTCAGCGACAAGCGAAGGCCGCTCGGCGCGCGGCCCAACCAGACTCATCTCGCCGCGCACCACGTTCAGGAATTGGGGCAGTTCATCCAGCCGCGTGCGCCGCAGGAAATTGCCCACGCGCGTGACGCGCGGATCGTTTTCCGCGGCGAGTTTGGCTTCGCCGTCTGCCTCGGCGTTTTGTCTCATCGTGCGGAACTTGTAGATTTTGAAAACCTGTCCGCCTTTGCCGAGACGGTCCTGCGAGTAAAAGATCGGCCAGCCGCTATCAATCAGCGTGGCAAGCGCGGCAAAGGGAAAGACCACAGCGAAGATTCCCAGTCCCGCCAGCCCGCCGATGAAATCAATCAGGCGTTTCATCAATTCATAGAACAGGCTGACGCGCAGTTGATCCACGAAGGAACGAATCAGCCAATCCGATTCCAAATGATGAATCGGGACGCGTTGTGTGATCTCCTCGTAGAGAGTCGGCATGCGCGTCACTTCCACGCCGCGTTCCTGAGCATCCAAAATAGTTTGGAACGTACTTCCCTGCATTTCACGCGTAATCGCGACTACCACGTCGGAGATTCGATACTGATCCACGATGTTCAACAGGTGTCTGCTGACGCCAAGCACCGGAAAGCCTTCATACTTCTTTTTCAATTTTTTCTGGTCATCGTCAACAAAGCCAACCAGCGTGAAAGGCGGAGGCGTCAGACCGCGATAGACCTGTGCAAGCGTGGTTCCGGCTTTGCCCGCGCCGACGATTAGCACGCGGCGTTGAAGCCCGGTGGAGGTGTAGAGTCGAATATATAGCGCGCGCCAGCCGAGGGTCACGAAAGAAGCGATGATGATGTACGCGCCGACCGCGATACGAGGCAGAGACGTCGGCTCACGGTTGAAGATAAAAACGAGGGCATAGGCCGCGATCCCCACGAAGGCCGCGATGGCAATTCCGCGTAATGTCTTTCTCCAATTGGAAGCGGTGTGAGGCTCGTAGAGTTCGACCATCAACAGGAGCCAGCCAAGCGGAAGCAGATAAAACCAGTATGGAACGTTGACGACCTGTATCGTGCGGGCAAGCGCTTCAGCGCGTTCGGGTTTGACGCCCTGCGCGACCAGCTCGGCAATTAGATTGTAAAGAGAATACTGATGCCAGACATAATAAGCAAGAAAAGCCGCTGAAATGGAAGCGATGAGGTCGCCCAGCAACAGGAGCAGGCGATGTTCATTGGGGCGCAGACGCAGGCGGGGACGGGGTGGGATTGTGTCAGCCATTCGCGAAAGGTGAAGAAACAAGACTCCATAAAAATCCGCTCCCCCACGAGATGTGCATGGTTGCGATGGCAAGCGCCATGCCCGGCGCAAGGAGCGGTTTGCGTTGGCGAATGGACAGTTCAATGCCTGCCGCCGTCAACGCGAGAAGATAAAAAATAATTTCAAAGAGCAGAATCAACTGGGCAAGTTGATTGAAAAAAGAAAATAAAATCAGAACGATCAGGCTCAAAACGAATAAAGGCGGGAGCGCCTGCCGCCAGCGAATCGTATTCGGATAGCGGCGAAGCATTTTGAATTTCCAAAAGCCGTAGCGCCAGTATTGCTTTGCCAACTCGACCAGAGAAGCGCGCGCAATATAGGTTGAACGGATCTGCGGGTCAAGCCACACCGTCCCGCCGCTCTGACGGACGCGTGTATTGAACTCGTAATCTTCGTTGGTCAGCAGAGTCTCGTCGAAGCCGCCGATCTTCTCGATCAATTCACGGCGAAACGAACCAAAAGGGACCGTGTCCACCGCGCCTTCCTTCGCGTTGAGACGGTACATTGCATCGCCCACGCCGAGCGGATGCGCGGCCGCAAATGAAATGGATTCTGCCATCCAGCCGCCGCCGCCCGGGCGGATCATCCACACGCCGCCGACGTTCGCGCCCTTGCCCGCTTCGAGGGCATTTACGCATCGTTCCACATATTCGGGAATGGGGATCGAATGCGCGTCGAGCCGCACAATAATCTCGCCGCGCGAGGCGGCTATCGCCGAGTTCAAGCCCGCAGGAATGATGCGCCGCTCATTGTCCACGATACGAAGCGGGAGATCGGGATGTTCCGCTTGAAAGTCCGCGATCACATCCCGCGTTTTGTCCTGTGAATGTGCGTCCGCAATGACCACTTCCATCTGCGCTCGCGGATACGTTTGCGCCAGGATGGCGTCCAGCAAAAAACGGATAGTGGCCTGTTCATTGTAACATGGCACAATAATGGAAACTGTGGGCTTCATTTTTGGCCGAGCGGCAGATGAACGATGAACGCACTCCCTCGCCCCTGCGCACTGCGGACGCTAATTCTACCACCGTGAGCGCTCACGATTTCCTGCACAATGGCCAACCCCAGGCCCGCGCCATGTTTTTCCCCGCCGGCGCGCGAAGCGTCGGCTTGATAAAAGCGGTCGAAAATATGCGGGATGGCTTCGCTCGGAATCCCCGCGCCCGTGTCGCTGACCGAGACTTGCACCTCGTCTTTGTATCTCACCGCGCGTATCGTGACTGTGCCTTCGCGCGGCGTGAACTTGAGCGCGTTGTCCACTAAATTGATAAAAACCTGCGCCAGTCGGTCGCCGTCTCCCAGCAAGACCGGCAGATCGCTGGCAAGTTCGAGTTTGAGATTCACTTCCGCGCCGGAGGCCATCGGTTTGAATTTTTCCACCACGTTGTTCAACAGCGCGGATATATCCACCGCAGACCATTTTATTTCCGCGATGCCCGCGTCCAGCCGCGCCAGATCGAGCAGGTCGAGCGCCATGCGGTGCATCCGCCCGGCTTCGTTGTAAATCACCTGCGCGGCTTGTCTTCGCGCCTCAGGCGATTCGGCTGTGCCATCCATCAATGCCTGCGCGAATCCCTGAATAGAGGTGAGCGGCGTTTTCAATTCATGCGAGACATTGGCGACGAAATCGCGTTGGGATTTTTGATTCAATTGCACGCGCGCCACCATGGCGTTGAACGCCCGCGTCAATTCGCGGACCTCATGCGGGCCGCGCTCGGAAACGGGTTTGATCGCGTCTGCGGGCATGGTGCGCGCCGCGGCGATCAACTGCTGGAGCGGATCCGCCACCCACTGTGCGATGACAAACGCCAGCACGAGCGAAAGCAAAAGCGCAAAGGCCCCGCCCTCGACCAGCGGAGCAAAAAGTTCATCGGTCAAAACTGTTAGCAATTGTTGCACCCTGGGCCGCGGCGCAGCGACCATCAACCAATTTCCGTCCGGCAAAGGCCTGAGCGAATACAACCAAACCCTGCCCGAAAAGTCGCGCACAGTGGGAAGCGCGCGCGGAATAGAGGGGCGCGCTGGAAACGAGATAGCCGCGTCATTGTTATTTGTGTCTTGAATCACTGCGCCATTCGCGCCGAAGACAATCACACGTACGTCGAAAGCCACAGCAACCGATTGAAGCCGCTCCATGCTCGTTGGCTGATTCAGCGGCGGGCCAGGCTGAGTTGCGAGCACGCCTTCTGCGGCTTTGATGCGATCCAGGGTTTGACGATAGAGCAGAGGGTTGCGCAGAAGGAAGAGAATCAAAACAATCGCCACAACCGCAAGAGCCGTGACGATCAGAAACGCGTAACTCAACCAGAGACGAGAACGAAGAGACGAGAACATAAATTTATTTTTACGGATTACATATCACGTGATACGTAATCCGTAATTTGTAAATCATGTTACGAGTTTATACCCAACTCCCGTCACCGTTTCGATCTTCACCGTTCCGCCCTCCAGTTTTTTGCGGAGATGCGCGATATGGACGTCCACGGTGCGGGTCTGGCCGTAGAAATCGAATCCCCAGGCTTTTTGCAGTAACTGTTCGCGGCTGAGAACGAGTCCGCGGTGCTCGGCCAGGGTGAGGAGCAAATCAAATTCCTGGGTGCGCAGGTCAAGGGTCCGCGAAGCGAGGCGGACTTCGCGGCTGGCGGGATCAATCGTCAAGTCACCGAGATGAATCGGCTTGCCGCCTATCTGCGTTTTGCCGTCACTGCGGCGCAGAATAGCTTTGACACGCGCCACGAGTTCGCGCGGGTTGAACGGCTTGGTCAGGTAATCGTCCGCGCCGAGTTCAAGGCCGATGATCTTGTCCACATCTTCATCACGCGCGGTGAGCATCAGAATCGCCACGTCGTTGCTGGCGGCGCGCAAACGTTTGCAGACTTCGAAGCCATCCAACTTGGGGAGCATCACGTCCAACACGACCAGCGCGGGATGCAACTTGTTCACGGCCTCCAGTGCGGCCTCGCCATCTTTGGCCCCCTGCACGCGAAAATTTTCGCGCTCGAGATACATGCGCGCCAATTGAAGGATGGATGGTTCATCATCAACGAGCAGGACAAGTTCGGATGGCATTTCAGTAGCCAGTGCTCAGTGATCAGTGATCAGTGATCAGTCGCCGCGCGGGGCCTGGAGCATAGCCACACATTCAATTTCGACCAACGCGCCTTTGGGCAAAGCCGCCACTGCAATCGTGCTCCGCGCCGGAGGGTTCTCGCCGAAGAACTCCGCATAAACCGCGTTCATCTTCGCAAAGTCATTCATGTCTTTCAAAAAGACTGTAGTCTTGACCACGAAATTGAGTCCGGAATCGGCGGCTTCCAGCACATGTTTGAGATTGGTCAACACCTGGCGCGTCTGCGCCTCGATGCCGCCCTCGACCAGTTCTCCCGTTTCCGGATTCAGCCCCACCTGCCCGGCAGTGAACACCAACGACTCGGTGCGGACGGCCTGCGAATACGGCCCAATCGCTTTCGGCGCTTTGTCGGTGAAAATAATCTTCTTGCCTTCGCTTGTGAACATGGTGTCTCCTCGATTCGCTGATTATCTTCGCAAAGAATTTTCGGCCAGTATACAACCGAGGCACAAGTCATGCAATAGACTCAGGCGCGCAGAGACACGGAAGCAGTCCGTGTCTCTGCATGAGTGAGGCGAATCTAACTGCCGCTTGAATTCGGTGTGGAAGTTGCAGCCGGATGGTTGGCCTGGCGGAACGCTCTGACTGCTTCGCGCAAAGCTTTGGCCGCGGGGAAAATCGTTTGGCGAATCTCTTTGAGTTTGCCGCCCAAATCCTTGACCGTGTCAATGGCCTTGGTTTGATCGGTCACTTTGCCATTCGAGTCGAATCCCTGATGGGAAGCGATGACGCCTTTGCCGCTTTCGTAAATGGGCTTGGCCTGCTTCACCGCATCTGAAAACGCATCGAGCGCGGCCTGCAAAGCGGAAACGTCTTTGCCGTTGGCTTTGGCTTTGTCAATTAACTCCTGTGCTTTCGAGATACGCGCGTCCACATTGTCGAAAAATTTGCCAAGTCTATCGTACGCGGCTTGTTCCTTCGCCCAAATCTGTTCCAAACGGTCTGTGGTAATTTGAGTCGGCGCGGTCGGCGTGGAGGGATCGGACTGCACCAACGCGTACACATTTACCGCGGGCAGAGAAGCCAGTCCCAGAGCCGCGACCATCGCAACCAGAAAAACTTTCTTCGACCACATCACAATCGTTGACATTCGAACCTCCTTTGTTCGAGTTACGATTGGAATTGTAGATTTGTCAGGTAATGCAAGTATGGCAGGGATGTAAAAACTGTGTAAATTCTGGAACGGATTGAGAAACAGATAAACGGATCTTCCGCGCTTCGACTTCGCTCTCTTCGGCTGCTCCGCTAACCGCGAAGAGGGTTACTTTCGCCGCACGGCCAGCATGGTCAAATCATCAGAGGGAGGCCGCGCGCCCATAAATTCATTGACGCGCGCCTCGACCTTATCGAGCAACTCGCTGGCTGAAGACGCGCCGTCGGAGCGGATCGCTTCCAGCAAACGCTCTTCGCCAAACAGATCGCCCTCCGGTGAAAAGGCTTCGGTCAGACCATCGGTGTAAAGCAGGAGGCTCTCGCCTGCGGCGAGGCGAATCGTTTTCTGAGACATCAGGCCGGACTCTACCACCCCAAGCGCGACGCCCGTCCGAGTCAGTTTTTCCAACTGCCCGTCGGCGCGAATCCAGAGCGGCGGGTTATGCCCCGCGTTGGCGTATGTGAAGTCACCCGTTTCCTGATCAAGCACCGCGTACACCGCCGTGACGAACATCCCTTGACGTGTATCCGGCATCAGCAAATCGTTGACGCGGCGCAAGGCTTCGGCGGGAGAAGGAGTCTCGATGACGGCGGCCCGCACGAGGGTACGCGTGAGCGCCATGAAGAGCGCAGCGGGCATCCCTTTGTCGGCCACGTCCGCGATGAAGAGTCCCAGTTTGCGATTCGGCAGTTCGATCACATCATAGAAGTCGCCGCCTACCTGGCGCGCCGTTTTCCAGCGCGCGGCCAATTCCCATTCGGGATGCTCCGGCAAATTTTCAGGGATGAAGGCCTGCTGAATTTGGCGCGCCAGTTGAACTTCCGTTTCGAGGCGCTCGCGCATGACCATTTCTTTTTGAAAGAGGTCATTTTGGATCGCAAGCGCGGCCTGCTGCGCGATGCCGTTGATGATCTCGAAGCGGCGGGCGCGGAAACGCCGCGCGCCTTCGGCTTCCTCGACCAGCAATACGCCGAAGAGATCGGACTTGATTGCAAGCGGAACCGCCATGAGCAAGCGCGCACCGATGCGCAACGCGTCGTCCGTGTTTTTGGCGGGTCTTAATTTCAGCCATTGATCGGGCGAATCTTTGGACTTGATCACATGTACGACCGTCTGATTTTGTTCGCGCGTTGCATCAAGCAGATGAAACTCGCCAATTGCAAAATCACGTCCCCAGATTACATTCTTCGCTTCATCCGGCAGACCGAATTCCTGACGAGGCACAAACACTTCGCGACTCGCATCCCACAGATACAGGGCAGCGCGTTGCACGCCGACCAGGATCGGCATGATGCGGATGATCGTGCTGAGAATCTCGTCGAGGTCGCTGAGACTGACGACGGCCTGCGCGACTTGCAATAACGCGGCGGACGCGTACGCCTGCTCTTGAGCAGAATCATAAAGGCGCGCGTTCTCGATGGCAACTGCCGCGTAACTTGCAAACGTAGCAGTCATGGCCTGCGCTTCATGACCGTAACGTCCAGGTGTGTGGTGCGCCAATGAAATCAGGCCCACCGGTTGATCTCCCACACGCAGCGGCGCGGCCAGTGACGAATAATTTTGATCGAAGCCGGCGGCCTTGCCCGAAGGCCAGAGGGGGTCCGTGGGTTTGCGAATCAAGGGTTCATCCGCCATCATCGCATCTGCCAAAACGGTGGAAATCTCCGGTGAATTCAAGCGCGCCTCCTCAATGGCATCGCCATCACAGCCATGCACCGCGGCGAGATAAAGATCAGATTCATCAAACAGCCAGATGGCGGAAACGTCCACAGGCAGATTGCGTTCAAGTTCAGTGAGAATCGCTTCGAGCGCTTCATCCACGCCGACATTTTTTGAGAGCAAACCCGCCACTTCGCGCAGACTATCGGCGACGCGCCGCCGCCACTGCTCGGAGCGATACAAGTCCGCGTTGCGGATGGAGGCGGCAATCGTCCCGGCCACCGCTTCAAAGGTGACGCGGTCATCTTCAGTGAACGCGTTGCGTCGGTCCGATTGAATATCCAGCACGCCCACCACGCGGTCGCCGAACCAAAGCGGCACACACAATTCCGAGCGCGTATTCTTCGGCGGCAACGGCGAGGGACGATAACGCGGCTCTTTGGTCACATCGTTGGCAAGAATGGTTTGTCCTTCGCGCGCCACCCACGGGATGATGCCTTCCGAATCATCCAGCGGAATGGAATATCCTTCGAGGGCCTGACTGCGCTTGCCGCTTCCTGCTTCATATTCGATCAGACGGCGGTTCGGATGAACCGTGAACAGGTGAACATACGGGTAATGAAATCGCTCATGGATCAGTGCCGCGGCCTTCTCCATCATTTCATCGAGATCGAGGGTGGACGTCACGCTTCGGCTGACTTCCGCGACGAGGGTCAATTGATCGGCGCGGCGGCGAATGTCGCTGTACAGCCGCGCGCTTTCTACGGCGCGCGCGATAGTATCGGCGAGGGCCTGGAGCAAAAGCAGGTCGTTGGGATGAAAAGCATTGATCTGATTGGATTGCACATCCAAGACGCCGAGCACGCGGTCTTCCAGTTTTAGCGGGATGACCACTTCCGAGCGCGTTTCGGGGAGGTGATTGATGTATCGGTAACGCGCCTCCGTCCGAACGTCCGAGGCAATGATGCGTTCGCCCGTGGCCGCGGCTTCACCGATGAGTCCCTGTCCCAATTCCACCTCGAGGGCCGGGGGCATTTTCTCTTTTCCTCTACGCGGCGCGCTGGCGCTGGATCGAAATCGCAAATGCGATGCGCCGGGCTTCAGCGTGAAGATAGCGACATAATAATAATTGAACGTCTTTTGAATCAGATCGGTCACGCGCCGCGCCAGTTCATCCAGATCCAACGCATTGGCGATCTGCGCGCTGACCTCGCGGACCAGATTCAACTGCCCGCGGCGGAAGCGCTCGACCTCGGCGCGATGCGAAGCATACAGTCCCACCGCGACAATGCTGGCGATACTTGTCAGCAGTTCAAGTTCCTCTTTTTCAAAGTTGACGCCTTTCCCACGCGAAACTTGCAAGACGCCCATTAAAAATCCCTGATCTTCAATGGGGATGGCCGCAATCGCTTTCTTTGTGCGATCTTTTTTCGGAGCCTTTCTCACATAAGGCTTGCGCCGTTCAAATGCGCGGCGCATTTCTTCCGAACGCGGCAGAGGAGGAAACGAGCGCTTTGCATCCCAATCCGGCAGACGGAAAAAATTCTCGTTCAGCCACACGTCCACTTGCCCCGTGACAAGGCGGCTGATCATCGAGATGATACGATTGCGTTGTTCAAGGAGAGACGTCGTACTGACCAGTTGCTCTCCCAGGCTGGCAATCTCACGCCAGTCTGCAGAACCGGGAGAACGAGCCGCGCGGGGCATGTCAGGCCTTTCGCTTTACAAGAGTCAAAAGATTCCCGGACGGAGTGCTTTCATAGCGCACCTCGTCCATCAACTTGCGCATCAAATAAATGCCAAGGCCGCCGATCTTGCGATCAGAAAGGTCGGCTTTTACATCGGGCACATCCACTTTCGATGGATCGAAGGTCTTGCCATGATCGAGCAGGGTGATGGTCATGCGATCATTCTTAAATTCACAGGTCAACTCAAAAAAAGCATCCGGGACCCCCTCATAGGCATGTTCAATCACATTGGAGGCCGCTTCGTCGGTGGCGAGTTGAATCGAATAAATATCCTTCTCGCCGAATCCCGCGGCGCGCGCTTTTTCGCCGACATACTCGCGGACCTCGTCCAGATAGTCAAACTTCGCAGGAAATTCCTTTGCAGACATTGGCAATCAAAAGCCGCCTCACGCGGGACTGGAGGCGGCCTCCGTTCAATTAACGAATCTCACGCCGACGGATTATAAACTCCCCACCGCGTCGAGCGGTTCTTTGTAGGTCTTAAAGAGTTCTGTAAAGCCCGCCAGTTCCAATGCTTCACGGATGCGGTCGGGCACAGCCGCCAGAACGACCTCGCCGCGATTGTAGCGCTTGCAATTGCGCTGGGCCGCCAGGAGGGCGCGGAAGCCGGCGCTGGACATATACTCAAGGCCATGCATATCAATCACGAGTTTATAAATGCCCTTCTCCATCAGTTTGTCCAAAGCCTGGGTGAACTGCGGAGCGGTGGCGCTGTCCACGCGCCCGCTGATAGAGACCAGATTGCAGTGCTTGAATTCCTTGCTACTGATTTCCATGCTCATCCTCCGTCCTTAAAGTGCGGCCTGCCTGAGATGCGCAAAATTATATCACGAGTGTCATCCGCAAATTGTACAGATTTCGCAGATATTTTTCCGGTTCTACGGTTTTAACAGGAAGGCCAATTTCAACCTCAAAGGACACGAAAGTCGCGAAGGAAAAACGGCTCGAAAATTCACACCTTCCCCCTTGGTGTACTTTGTGTCCTTCGCGTTCAGGCTCTTCCCTGTTAATTACGGAAGAACTATTTTTCTTCAATCTGTGCAATCTGCGGCTCGTTATCTCACGTGGAAACCTTTGGGCCTGGAATGCAAAATGCTATACTTGATTCGCATCTTAATAGAAGGATGGCCGATATGTTCAAGACCCTGCGTGGATTCCTTTCACCGCCGGTATTTTCAGAAAGCGATGAATTGACCCTGCAAGCCAGACACGTGACCGCCATTGTCAATGTCGTCTTGCTCAGCACGGTTCTTTACACGGTTGTCATGCCCCTCCTCGCGCCTCAACTGGTTCCACGCATGGTTCTAATCATCCCCATGTATCTGACCCTCCTGGGGTTGTACATTTTGATTCGCCGACGAAAGATTTACGAAGCCAGCCTCGGCCTGGTGATTGGAGTTTGGGCTGTCCTGCTGATTTCCGCATTGACCAGTGGAGGTGTGCAAGCGCCGGCCTTCGCGGGGAACGTGATCGTCATTCTCTCCGCGGCGGTCTTATTGAATCAGCGCACCGCCATCATCTTCGCTTTACTGAGCGGTATCGAGGGTCTCGTCATGGCGTACGGAGTATCAATCGGCTTTCTCGCGCCATCTTCGCCGAACTTCAACACACCCGCCTCATTCTGGCTGGCCGAGGTGATTTACTTTGGCGTAGCCGTCGCCTTGCTCCGCATGGCGACCGAAAACATCAGCCTGGCGCTTCAAAAAGCACAGCGCGAGTTGGCTGAACGCACGCGCATCGAACAGGAACTCCAGGAACAACGCGATTTTGCTGTGCAGGTCATGGACAATCTCGGACAAGGCATGACCATCACCGATGCAGAGGGTCATTTTGAATACGTCAACCCGGCTTACGCGAAAATGCTGGGCTTATCTCCTTCGGATTTGATTGGCAAAACACCGCGTGATTTCACCCTTCCGGAAGATTTGGAAAAGTTGGACAAAGCGCGCGGCCAAAGAAAGCAGGGGCAAGCTTCCACATACGAAACCCGTTTGCGTCGCGCCACAGGCGAAATCGTTTATGTGTTGATTACGGGTGTGCCCCGCTGGCTCAATGAAAAATTCATCGGCGCGATTGCGGTCGTCACCGATCTCACCGAACGAAAGAAAGCCGAAAACGAACAGGCGGCTCTGCTCGAAAGAATCCAACGCCACAATGTCCAGTTGCAAACCGCCGCCGAGGTTTCGCGCGCCGCGTCCTCCACGCTCGAACTTGACTTGCTTCTGCCGCGTGTGGTCGAGTTGATCCAAAAACAATTTAATTACTACTATGTTGGATTGTTCCTCCACGACAAAAACACGCACCGAGCGGTGCTACGCGCCGCCACGGGCGACATGGGACAGAAAATGCTCGATGAAGGATACGCGCTGGACATCAAGGAATCCTCCATGATCGCATGGTGCATCACACACAAACAACCCCGCTTCGCGCTGGACGTTGGAGCGGACCCCGTTCGATTTAAGAATCCGTATCTGCCCTTGACGCGCTCCGAACTCGCCTTCCCGCTCATCTCGCGCGGCGAAGTGATCGGCGCGATGACCATTCAATCCTCCGAACCGTCCGCTTTTTCCAAAGACGACATCATCGCCCTTCAAACCATGGTCGAACAAATATCGAATGGCATTCAGAACGCCACACTTTTTGCCGAAAGAGTCGCGTTGAACGCCGAACTGCAATCCCGCAATCTGGAACTGGAACGCTTCACATACACGGTCTCGCACGATTTGCGCTCGCCGCTAATCACCATCCGCGGCTTCGTGGGTCTATTGCAGCAGGACGTTTCATCCAACGACATGGAACGTCTTCAAAAGGACATCAGGCGCATCATCACCGCCACGGAAAAGATGCAACAATTGCTCAATGAATTGCTTGAATTGTCGCGCATCGGGCGCGTTACCAATCCCATGCAGAGTCTTCCGTTCAGGCAAATCGTGGACGAGGCCCTCGAACGCGTGCAAGGACGAATCGAGAACCGCGGCGCTAGAATCAAAATCCAGGATGACCTGCCTGCAATCTACGGCGATCCGACTCGGTTGATCGAAGTGGTGCAAAATCTTGTGGATAACGCGGTCAAATTTATGGGCGACCAACCCGATCCGGTAGTGGAAATCGGCACGTCGGGAAAAGACGCGGAAGACCGCACGATCTTCTTCGTCCGCGATAATGGCATCGGTATTGATCCACAATTTCATGAAAGGGTTTTCGGCTTGTTCAACAAATTGAACATCAACAGCGAGGGTACGGGCGTTGGCCTGGCCCTTGTCAAACGAATCATCGAAGTGCATAACGGGAAGATCTGGGTTGAGTCCGCCGGCACAAACGGCTCGACCTTTTATTTTTCTCTGCCGGAAAAATAATCCTATCAATGCAAACTTTATCCTGTTTGGATTGTTTAGGATTACAATAAGCCGATGCCATCACTCAAGGAGCGGCGGATGATCGGAGAACCTATTTTTGTGATGTTGGTGGAAGATAATCTGGATCATGCCGAATTGGTCATGCGAACGCTGGAAGATCATCGCATCGCCAACAAGATCAGGCACTTCACCGACGGACAAACCGCTCTTGACTATCTTATGCGTCGCGGCGAATTTAGCGACCCCGCCACCACTCCCCGCCCCCATGTCATTTTGCTCGATCTGCGCCTGCCGCGCGTGGATGGCCTCGAAGTCCTCCAAACCATCAAAGAAGATGAAAATCTAAAAGCCATTCCGGTGGTCATCCTGACCACGTCGGAGGCTGAAAAGGACGTGGCGCGCGCCTACTACAATCACGCCAACAGTTATCTCGTCAAACCGCTGGGATACGAAGAGTTTCGGAAACTGATGGAAGACCTCGGCTTTTACTGGCTGGGCTGGAATACTCACCCGCAAATCTAGCCGCGCCTTGGCGGAAGGTCCCTGACCATGCTCGATGATTCTGTGTTGATTCTGCTCATCGAAGACGAAGCCGCTCATGCGGAACTGATCCAGCGTGCCTTTGAAAGTCAGGGGAACCGCGCTCGCGTACAACATGTCCAATCATTGACGGAAGCGCGTAAATTTCTCGAGTCAAACTCTCCCAACCTGATCATCACCGACTGGCGACTGCCCGATGGCAACAGCCTCGAACTGCTCCCCGCGGAGAATCGGCTGACGGGCACGGACATCCCGGTTATCTTCATGACGAGTTATGGCAACGAGCTCATTGCGGTGGAGGCGCTTAAATCTGGCGCATTGGATTACGTGGTGAAATCGCCGGAATCCATGATGGACATGCCGCACATCGCGGACCGCGCCATTGAGCAAGGCGCTGTGCGGATGGAACAAATCCGCATGCAAAAGGCGCTGGCAGAAAGCGAATCACAATTCCGCTTGCTGGCCGAAAATTCCAGCGACATGATTTCACGGCATGACACCCAAAGCCGTTTCCTGTATGTCTCGCCCGCCAGCCGCGCCATCCTCGGCTACGAACAAAAAGATTTGCTGGGACAGCCTGCCCTCGACTTCATCCATCCCGAAGACATGGCGAAACTCAAAGCCATGTTGAACGTCCGCCCACGACGCAATTCCGTTTACACCTTGTCGTACCGCGCACGACAAAACGACGGTTCCTATGTTTGGCTTGAGACCACCGCCCGCGCCATTCTGGACGAGACGACGGGCAACGTGATCGAGGTCCATGCCGCGTCCCGCGACATCACCGAACGCAAACGCGCCGAGGAGGCTCTCCAGATCGCCCATCGCGAATTGCAGGAGGCCTACGACCGCACCATCGAAGGCTGGATTCGCGCTCTTGATCTGCGAGACCGCGAAACCGAAGGTCATACTCAGCGCGTGACTGAAATGGCGATTAAAGTATCGCGCGCACTTGGGCTTCCAGAATCAGAGATCATTCACGTGCGGCGCGGCGCCTTGCTTCACGACATTGGAAAGATTGCCATCCCGGACGAAATCACCAAGAAAACCGGCCCATTAAGCGACAAAGAGTGGAGTGAGATGCGCAAGCATCCCATCTATGCTTACGAAATGCTCCAGCCGATCAAATACTTGAGACCCGCGCTCGATATTCCATATGCCCATCATGAACGCTGGGACGGGAGCGGCTACCCTCGCGGGCTGAAAGGAGAAGACATTCCACTCACCGCACGTATGTTCGCCATCGTGGATGTGTGGGACGCGCTGATCACAGACCGACCGTATCGAAAGGCATCTTCACAGGAAGAAGTTATCGCTTACATCAAAAAGGAAGCGGGCAAACTTTTTGATCCGCGGCTGGTCGAATTGTTTCTGGAAGTGCTTCAGGATCGCGGTGAAGATTCATAAACGCGAATCAAATTCAAGGTCCGGTGTGAAGCGGAACGGAATCCGATAATTTTGCTTTCAAGACTGAAATCCGAAATAACGAAAACGCAAAGTTCGAATCTCGGAATATGTTATAGAATGTGATCAGAGAAAACAACCGAAAATGGCAAACCCGGCGAAAGCCGGGGACGCAAAGCCAACGGGTCTAACGTCACGCAAGTGACCATGATTGCCAGGCCGCCGAAGTTCATTTTATTTTTGCTTGTTTTATTTACGGCGAGCCTGGCAAACCCAGGCTCGCTTGTTTTCTTGAAAACCCATCCTTTATTCACCTTATCGTTCGATAAGGGCAAACCCGGTGAAAGCCGGGGACGCAAAGCCAACGGGTCTAACGTCACGCAAGTGACCATGATTGCCAGGCCGCCGAAAACGACATGAACATTCAAAACTATAAAAACCTAAATCATGTTGACAGCGTCTCGCCTGTCTCGGGTGCCCTTATCAGGGAGAAAATATCATGGCATCCAAAACAGATTCGAGACGCTTCACTCTAAGCCTCGGCCTGCTCCTGCTGGTCGTTGCGACTCTTCTTCCTCATCCGGTTTCTGCGCGTGGACTCAATGAAAACGTGTTGCCCGATCTCAACACGTTCGCCTCGAGCCTTGAAAACGGAAACGCGAACGCTCTGCGCGGCGCGTATGCCGAGAATGTTTTCGCGATCCCGGTCGTGCAACAACCATCGTCCAACGCAGGCTATGTCTCCACTGACCCCAATTCTTTGACTCAGTTCAGCCTGGCAAGTCAATTTGGCAACGTCGGTCTGCTGGCGCACAATACGTTGAGCGGTCAGTTGTTCTTTCAACTTTATCAAGGAGAGAGAGTTCAACTTATCTATGGCGACGGACACATCGAATACTTCCGTGTGACACACATGTATCGCTATCAGGCGGAATCACCGTACAGCATGAACAGCAATTTCATTGACCTCGACACGCGCGAATATCTAACCGCCTATGATCTATTCACAAAAGTTTATAAAGGCCCTCGGCATGTGACTTTCCAAACTTGTATTGCATACAATGGCAACTCGAGCTGGGGCCGATTGTTTGTGATCGCCGAGCCTGAAACTTCTTTGCCTTTGCCGCCTGCCTCCGTTTCAGCACAATAAAAAGAAACCCACATAAACAAAAACATCGCCTCGTGATTCGCACGAGGCGTTTTGTTTGATTGACATCTCTCTTTATCTCGTGTATGCTGGGGCGCGTCCGGGTAGGCCCGGCGCGGCAGAGCCTGCCGAACCCCGCCAGGATCGAAAGATAGCAACGGTAAGGAAGCGTTTCTGGGCGCCGCCGGTCTCCTGCCCGGATATTTCAGGCAAACGAATTCTCATGCCACGCTGGGTTCCATTCGTCATCGCGATCATTCTGGGCATCGCCCTCGGCCTGCTTTACGGCTGGGTGATCGAGCCTGTTCATTTCATTGACACGACTCCCGACTCTTTGCGCGCCGACTATCGCGCAGATTACATTTTGATGGTGGCCGAGTCCTATCATGCGGATCAGAATGCAGGGCTTGCCGCGCGGCGGCTTTCGATCTTCGGGAGCCAGTCGCCTGCTAATCTCGCCTCTCAAGCGCTTCAAACCGGACGTCAAAGCGGCTACTCCCCAAATGACCTTTCTCTTCTCCAGGAACTTCTGCGCGCCATGCAGGCGTATCAGCCTGCACCTGCGGTGGGGACACCATGAGAAGATTTCCGTGGTTGTGGCTCGTCGCTCTTGCGGCGGGATTTGGATTGGGACTTTTCTATTCGTGGATCATCTCTCCCGTTCATTACATTGATACAACCCCCGATACTTTGCGCGCCGATTTCAAAGACCAATTCCGCATAGCAATTGCCGCGGCCTATTCGGCAGATCACAACCTTGAACGCGCCAAAGCCCGTCTCGCTTTGCTCGGCGATACGGACGCCGTCCAAACACTGACTGCCCAGGCTCAACGCATGTTGGCCGCGGGTGAATCGATTGATTCGATTCAACAAGTGGCTCTGCTGGCAACAGATTTGAAATCAGGTGTGGCAAGCCTGCCTGTTGCCGCGACGGTGACGCGAACCATCGTCAGCGTTGGACCAGCCTCACAAACGGCAGCCACTCCAATGTCCACGCTCGACGCGGCGATCATCCCCAGCGATACGCCCACAGCTGAAATCGTCAACACGCCGTTTGTGTTCGATACCCCCACCCCGCGTCCTACACGGACTCCGGTTCCGACTGCGGGCGCGCCATTCGTGCTCGTCAGCCAGGACATTGTTTGCAATCCAAACCTGACGTATGGACTGATGCAAATTTCAACGATTGACAATCGCGGCCACCAAATGCCCGGGGTGGAGATCGTCATAACATGGAACGGCGGGGAGGAACATTTCTTCACCGGCCTCAAGCCGGAGATTGCAAATGGATATGCAGATTACATCATGCAAGCCGGGGTGACCTACACTGTGCGCGTGGCAGAAAGCGGTGTGCCAATTCCAAATTTGGTCGCACCCACTTGCCCCGATTCAAACGGACAAACTTACACGGGCGGCCTGCATCTCACCTTTCAACAGCCATAAACAAGCGCCGCCGTTTTCACGGCGGCGTTTACTGTCTTTACTTCTAATATCCGGCAGGTATTTTACTAATCCAATCCGTTCCAAGCCGAACTTCAATATCCACCGTCGCGGATGGATCTGGCTTGACGATGATCTGATTACTGCTGGTGATGCCAAACACAGTGATCAGATAACGCAAAGTATATAACTTTGGAGAATGGACAAAAATGGTGGTTTGGGCATAGCCCTGCGGAGACTGACCGATCCCGGTGACGGTCACTCCCTGCTGGAGCAGATAATTGCCTGTGCGGGCATCAAGTTGAGCGGTGTAGGTTCCATTCAACACACTCACGCGCGCTCCATCCGCCAGCATCAAATCTCTGGGGTCGCCTTGAGCGATGGCGCCAACTGCTCCTCCGGATGTGAACAGTTCATCGCGCAGGACTCGGATTTTATCCGGGATGGGCTTGAGGATGCTGGCATTCTGTCCACCAAGCACCACATTGTCGAAAGTGGTCATCGAATTGTCAATCACACCCCGTTTGATGTTTTCGAGTGGAATATCCTTGGCCAGCGCCGCCAACTTTATGGCATCGTCCAACGACATGTTGGTATGAATGCCGCCAGAAAATAAGTTATACAATTCAGGAGCCTGAGCCATTAATTTGGGAAAGTATTCGGGGCTGAAAACTTTGTCGCGAATGGCAAGAATCACTTTTTGCTGGCGCTTGGAACGGCCCACATCGCCATCCGTACATCCTTGTGATTCATCACGGCAACGCGCAAATGCCAGTGCCCCCGCGCCATTCAGATGGCGCATTCCGCAACAAGTTATTCGTATTTTATTCGGGTCATTCAGAACCGGACGCACATCTGTTGTTTTGATAACGGTTCCAGGTATGCCGGTCGCCGCGCTTCCCTCCATATTGTTGGGTACGACCGGAAGAGAGTCTAAACCACCGGCTTGAATTGCAGATGCTAATACCCAGCCCTTGCCGCCGGGTCCACTCGGATACTCGATCACAACGAATCTGCCATTAGCGTTCTTTCCGACAATTGTCACAGTCTGGTTTACGGAGAGTCTCCCTAATGGAACATAGCCTGAGCCAAGCGGGTCCAACAATAGATCCTCGTCATTATAGACATCTATGCCGCCGATCATATCAATGAACTCGACAAAGGTATTGAAATCCACATTTCCATAATACTGGATCGGAATACCAACAAATTGAGATACAGTTCTCATTGCAAGGCCGGGTCCGCCGCCCGGTAATTTGTTGGCCTCGCCAAGCGTCCAGGCGGTGTTGATACGGCTGTATCCAAAGCCAGGAATATTGACGTACATATCGCGCGGGATGGAAAGCATGGAAGCCGTCTTTGTAGTCGGGTCTAGGCTAAAGACGATGATCGTGTCCGTACAAAGCGGACAATCCTCCTGAGCAGGATCCCCGCCGCGCAAGCCGAAAAATACAATGTTGATTCGGCTGGCACCATCCCATTGTGGATATTCCACTTCCGGTGCAGGAGGCTCCGGCGTAGGAGGCAGGCTGGTACCGGAGGCGGCCGTTGTAGGGTCAAAGGCCGAACCGTTATCCGAAGCACCACCACAACTCGATGGCGGAATGCCCGGCAGAGATGTCAGTCGCCAGCAGGTTGTCAAATTCTGAGCAAAGATAAATAATCCCACAGACAAGACCAATACTACACCCCAGATAATAACGGTGGGTATGGATTGCTTTCCCAGTTTTGGTAATTTGATGTTTTTCAGAGAATCAAGGATTTTATTCATATGCTATTCCGGCTTAATATATACCATATTCAAGCCTAATCGTTCGAGCGCTTCCTTCGCCCAGTAATTCAACAAAGCGGAATCTTCCTCCGTCGCTTTCAGCATGACCGGAATGGCGCGATGGTCACCGATCTCTGCCAGCACACGCATCATCTGAATGCGCGCCCGCGGCGACGCGTTAGGATATGCTTCCAACAGGACGGGCACCGCGGACTTGCCGATTGCGGTCAGCGCATTGACCGCCAGCGAAGCAACCATGCCATCCTCATCGTTCAAAGCCTTGACCAAGGCCGGCGCAGCCTCTTCAACCGGATGCGCGGCGAGAGCCAATGCCGCGCCCTCGCGTACTTCGGCAGACTCGTCATTCAGCGCGCGTATGAGCCATTCCACATGCGGATGTTGCATTTGCGCCAAAGTCCGCACGGCCCACCAGCGGTGATCCACATCGGGCGATTCGAGCAAGCCTTCTAACGCGGGAACAGCGGATTCGCCCAAACGCGCCAGTGCAGACGCGGCGGCTTCTGCCCGATCATCCACTCCGCTGGTCAGGTCAGCCAGCAGATCGTCGAGAGAAGACACGGCGATGCTCTATTTCGCAGGAGGTGGAACGGGAAGCTTGTCTTCCGCCGTTTTGATCCACTTATCCCCCTCGTCAATTAACATAACGGGAATGTCATCCACAATCGGGTATTTGCGTCCACAGTCCTGACAGATGAGCCAGGCATCTTTATACAGTTTCAACATTCCATCTTTTTCGCGAACACAATTTGGACAACGCAAGATTTCAAGCAATTCCTGACTGACCATTTTCTCTCCAATCAAGCGAAGATTTTACCATGCTACGATGAGGGAGATTGGCAAAGATTTTTTCGCTTTGCAACTTTTTCCGGGTTATCCATGCCCGGCGCGTATTGACAAATGGCCTGCCAGGCTTGATAGTGAGTCTGATATGTATCTTGAAAATAAACCGCACCGTTCTTCCAAACCGTGCGCGTCACGGTCACATCCGCGCCGTTGGCGGCCCAATCCACTTGCTTGATCTGGCCGGGGTTTAGATCTGAGTTTTCCTCGAAGCGCGGTTTGGGCGCAGGGACAACATTTTGCAGGCCTGTGGTCTTCCATGTGACAGAGCGCCCATCCGATGTGGAATAAAGTTTCCATGTCAATGAACGCGAACCGATATCCACATACGTTTCCATCAGAATCCAATAGGGAGTGTCGTTGGTAAATTTGAAATCCACGAGCGGAAAATAAACCGTCGCATCCATGCCGGCCATGGAAGAATCGTCCGAGCCGCTGGCTGTCTCTTCATAATAGGAGACCCGATATGCGTGGGGAATTCGCTCCACGACGGGATACCCCGCGAAGAACACAGTGCGAAACAGCGTGGTGCTGACCTGACACACACCGCCGCCGACGCCTTTGATGGTTCGTCCGCCGTAAATAATCAGTGCTTCAGTAAAACCGTTATCGAGACTCACATCACCGAGCGTCTCGCCCATGGAAAAGGTCTCACCCGGCGCGACCAGCACCCCATCGAAGCGAGCCGCGGCCGTTTGAATATTTTGAATACGCGCCTGACTTGACCCCCAAAAATACGTTGACTGCTGGGAGACGAGTTGTGTGATGCCCAGTTGTTGAGAAGTCGCTGTGTCGGGCAAAGTGGGTTGAGTTTCATTAACCGCCAGCGGGATGACATGTTGTCCATTCAACAGCGCGTTGTTGATGGCGCTCATGCTGGCGCTGACATCCAGCGTGCGGCCCGTGGTGGACGGAGACAAAACAATCAATTGGCCGGTCGCGTCATCAAAATGAAAGCGCGCGTTCTCCGCCGAACGATTGACCTGTGTTTTGATGCCTTCCAAAATCTGGATCAGTGCATTAGGATCCAATACAACACGCACTTCGGACTTGTCTCCATTTTGCACCTTTTGCACACCGATCATGTTTGCGAGCACTTGTACATCATACGTCCATGGGCCGGGATCGCCCGCCTGCATGTTCGGCAAAACCAACTGCATCGGCTGGCTCAAAATCTGGCGCGCAGTATCGGCTTGCGCGGAAACATCCATGATGGCCGGCGGCACTTCTTGAACCACCAGCGGCACTTCTCCATCACGAAACGTTTGAAGTTGTGCATTGAGATAAATCAGCGTTGCATCCACATTCAACTGACGCCCAACCTGACCGGGCTGAGCGATCACATTCGTTCCATCCAAATGCAGGCTGGCCTCTACGACCGGCGTGTTGACCTGTTGCGATAATCCCTGTAAATATTGATACGCTACACGCTGATCGAAGATGATGACAGGCGCGACGTCATAGCCGAAGCCGCGCGCGCGGATTTGTCCACTGAGCGCGCCGAAGAGTCCGCCGCTTCGTCCCAGACGGTAAGCGGCTTGCGCGCTGGCAGAGGGATCAAAGACCATACCTAATTCCGCGGGCGACGCCACCCACACCTTATCCCCTTCTCGGAATAACACCTTCCCGTTGATCGGATACGAAAGCGTTTGGCTCAATTTCAATGCCGCGTCCTGCGGCGCCATGCCCGAAATATCCACACCGGCAACGGACACGCCGGGAAAGATTCGCCCGGCATAGACGAGTTGATATCCCACCACCCAGATGGTGAGGGTGACGAGAAACAACGTCAGGCCGCCAAGCAAGGCCGCCAGGATTTGTGCAAGAACTGGAATGCGCCGCGGGAGGGAATAGTTGAGAGCAGACATAAAGAAAATTATACCTGTACACAGAAATTACGGATTGCATGATACTTATGCAATCTGAAACGGTTAACGAACCAACCGCGTTATTTGTTCCTTCCGAAAAGCAAGCCGGGAATCATCATTGGCGTACGCGATTTGTAATCTGCATACGCCGCGCCGAACTCGCGTAAGAGCTTACGTTCTTCAAAATATGCACCGATGAAAAGATACGCTGTGAGTGAAATCCACACAACCAGCATATTGACGGTCATTATGGGAGAAAGCCAGATGAAAAGCAAACTAAATAAATACAATGGGTGCCGCACCAAACGATAAAAACCTTTCGTAACCAGCGCGGCTGGCTTCTCTTCTTCAATGAGTTGGCGTAGCCCCACAAAGGAGAGAGCATCGGTCTGAAGGAATGTGACCAACAGGCACAAGGCCGCCGCTATTTGCCCGGCCAACATCGCATAAACCCACGGAGACAAGACAACATACAAGGAGCGGTCGGGCAATCTCTTCATCAAGACAAGGATTGGCGCAAACGTAGCCAGTGAGAAAATATTATAAGACAGACGATAGACGCGCATGAAGCCGCTTCCCAGAATGCCGCGTAAAAAGCCTTTGACTTGCATCGAAGCCAGAATCGAATGGACAATTCCCCACACGGCCATTGATAAAACGAGCCAGAGCATTGCCTCTCCCTTCATATAAAAGGTTGGCAGGCTTGACATGCCAACCTTCAAACCTGAAACTGATTACTCCCCGAATGCGGGTAATTCCATTGTCTGCGCGCCAGCCTGGACCGCGTAGTATGGCATCCAAGCCACACCAAACAGATTGACATAAATGTCTGTCTTCTTGGGTGTCACATTGACCTCGGCCACATCGTTGACCACATGTCCCCAGCGGTCATTGATTTCCGCCGCGGTTTTTTCGCGTTGCGCCTGCAAGTCGGCCAAATCCTTTTTGTATTGGGCAATGGAATCAATGGACTCCTGCACATCCGCTTTTGCCTGTTCGGTCAAGCGATGCTTGGTGAGTTGAGAAGTCACCGTCTTTTTGCGGGTTAGCCCAACCAACCCCGCGCCCAATTCGGCGAGGTTGCCAAGTTCTTCGGTCTTGCGTTGACCCAATTCGGTTTGATCCTGTTGCAATTCACGTTCTTCACGCGCGATTTTTTCTTCAAGCGCTTTGATTTTCCGGTCCAGCGCCCCAACCGCCTTTCCAATCTCGGCGTCTCGCGCCTCGCGCGCCGCATCAGCGCAAGCCTTCATAAAATCTGCCTGAGAGACATCAGGCCCGGCGAAAACTTTCAGCGCCTGATTTACGCGTGCCTTCACCGACGAGTTGCGATACACCCAATCGGAAAAATCTTTTTGCATGGCTGTCATGCGCTTTGAATCGTTCAGCGGCGCGTCCATCATTCCGAAACGCGCGCCGGGCGTTGGAGCGCTATCCAATATATCGAGCGACGGGCCGCGATATGGAAAATCGTCCCAGCGAATCACCCCGCTTCGCTCGGGCTTTTCCACCAACGCGGCGCGCGTCATTGTCGTATCCACGCCCATTTTGCGGTCAAGGAATCGAATTTGTGCAGAAGCCAGCAATGCAGGACGATAGACAACATTTTGAATCATTGCTTCCGCAGGCATGGGTTGATTCGCTACGGCGAAAGCCTCAGGCAAACTGTGATTCTGTGGAAGGAAATATTCTGCGATGCCCGCGGGCAATGAGGGCTTGGTTTGATTAGCGGATGACATCGTGCCCGAAGGGTATGGACTGTTGACGGTGGACGATGTTCGAGGCTTGGATTCAGCCATAGAAACGGGAGCCGCTTCAAGGTCCGGACCCGAAGCGTTGCCCTGAGCTTGTCGAAGGGCGGGCGCGACCGATTGGACCGGCCGCGCGGCTGAAGCCATCCGCGTCGTGGTCCGTGGTTTATCGTCTGTCATCAAACTTGCGCCCACGAGTTGATTCAGCGCCGGTATCTGCGTCCGCGTCATCGGGCCGGCCAGGAAGTTCATCGTCCAGCGAGATTGAATGAGCGCGGGCTGTTTTGCATGAATGTTGTGAAGCACGAAAACGCGCTTGCCGAGACCGGAGATTAATTGATCGAGAGTCGCGCGCGAGACTGCTCCCGACGCGCTGGAAAGTCCATCCAATAAACGATTCTTATCCTGCTCAGTTTGCAACTTGCCGATGATCCATGTGCCCGCGTTGGAGAGGGCTTTGTAATCCACATCAACAGGGTTTTGCGTGGCAAGCAACAGGCCGAGACCAAAGGCGCGCGCCTGTTTGAGCATTCGCAAAAGCGGCGTCTTCGAGGGTGGATTGGATTGCGGCGGCAGGTAACCAAAAATTTCATCCATGTAAAGAATAGCGCGCAATGAACCAGTGCCGCTTTGTGTGCGCATCCATGTTTCAACTGCAGAGAAAAGTAAAGTCACGAAGAACATACGCTCTGCTTCCGAGAGATGCGCAAGATAAAAAATGCTGTGACGCGGGCGGCCATCTTTGGAGTACAGCAAGGTTGGGATGTCGAGATTTTGTCCTTCGCGCCAAACTTCAAATGCGGGGGCGGCCAGGATGTTATTCAATTGCATCGCCAGCGCCATGCGATCTTTTGGAGGGAAGAAGGTATCCACAGGAAACGCGCCGAGTTTATCGAAGGGCGGCGTTTGCGTTTGCAGAATCAGTTCGGTGAGTTCAATGTCCTTGCCCTGACTCCACGCCGTTTCAAAAAGATTCGAGAGCAGAATGTGTTCGCGCGATTGGATCGGGTCAATATCTTCCATGCCGATCAATCCGAGCAAAGCCGTGACCGTGCTGGAAATTTTCTCGCGCAAAATCTCGCGATTGGAGTTCCAATCCAAGTCCGGCGCGGCCAGCGAAGATAAAACACTGACCGGAATACCAGAATCTGAGCCGGGCGTATAGATCGCAAATTCTGCCGCGTTTTTGAGAGCCAACAAACGTTCACGGCCAATCCCCCAATCCTGCAATCCTTTTCGCCACGCAGAAGACGCGGCGCTAGCGGCCTGTTCGATTGTTTCGCCGGCGCGGCGCGCGATCTCCGGGTCAATCCACGGCTGGAAATCCTGCGGCGCAAGATCGGGAAAATGCAGAAGTAAATTGGTGAGATCGCCCTTGGGGTCAATGATAATGGCGGGGATGTTTTGCAACGCGGCTTCTTCGAGCAGGTCAATGCACAGGCCGGTCTTGCCGGAACCGGTCATGCCGGTCACGACCGCGTGGGTGGTCAGGTCGGCAGGGTCATATTCAACGGGCGCAGTTGTAATTTGATTTTTCCCGGGATCAAATAAACGACCAATATAGAATTTCTTGTCAGTCATCGGGGTTCTCCTCGGAATTGGCACGAATGTTCTATATGGCTTAATGTACTCGAATTTATGGAAAATGGCAACATGAAAAAACGCCGCGCTCGTCGTGCGCGGCGTTTTTCGAAATTCAGGAGTTAGTGATCATCCTCGCTTGAACTTGAGCCTGAGCCTGAACCTGAGCTTTCGTTGCTGTTGCTGTTGGTGTTCGAGTTGTCGTTATTATTCTCATTCTCGCCAGCGCCGCTTCCGCTCGTATTATCGCCTTTGGAAGTACCACTGCCCGACTTCAATTCGATCCTGGTGACCACAAAGATTCCGTTCACATCGTAGTAACCTTCAAACTTGACATAAGACCCAACAGCAATGTTCCCTTTGATGTCTGCCTGATTTACAGACACAGTCTGTCCATTGATAACCCAGATGCCATCTTGAACGGATTGAACCACGCCGCTAAATTCATAAGAGTGATGCTCCTGCTCATTCTGATTGGAACCGGTTTCAGGGACAGGCGCGCGCGGAGTCAAGATAACCTGCGAAGTAGGCGCCGGATTCGAATCGCCATGTTCGCCCTCAGAATTATTCCTCTCAGATGGCTCGAGCGGCGGGAGGGAAGCACCCGCTTGCAACAATTGGATTTCCTGCGCTTCGACAATTCCATCTTCACGCGTCAAGCCTGTGACCATGACCGGCGCGCCGCTGGGAATCACCTGCGCGGGCAACCGCGTCGCCGCGCTGACCTGGACCGGGATGCCAGAAATAAGCCACTGCCCGTCCTGTTGCCTGGTCACCAGGCCTGAAAACACTACAGATATACTGCGTCCTTTTGCAAGCAGTTCGTCAATCTCATCAAGGCGTTCCTGTTCAAATTGACTCTCAAGGAGATCGCGACCTCCCGGACTAAACACAAAGAAGAGTCGCACACCCTCCCATGTTCGCTTTACCGGATAAAGTTGATCGCCAGGGAGCGAGCCGGAAGAAGCATTGACCAGCCCCGTACTGCTCAATACCAGCACGCCAACCAATCCCAGTGTGAGCGCCATGCGCGAAAACATGGGAATGACTCGTCTCTTCGATCTTTTCGCTTCGCGCATTTCCGCGGCGCGTTGCAACAAACGGGAACGGCCGCGGCGTTGGATGTCGCTCGAAACGGCCGCGCCGCCCATGGTCCGCGCGTGAAGCGAGGTTTCGAGCATCGGGCGAAGTTGTTTGGCAAGATCAGGATAACGCGCCAGAACGGCATCTAAATCCTGTCCCTCCTCAAGAGCTGATAAGGAATTTTCAAGGGCGTCATACAATTTATTATTCATTCGCCACCTCCCCAATGTTCCGTTGTAACGCGGCCAGCGCGCGGAACTGGAGGGCCTTCACGGCATTGACGTTTTTCTTCAAGACCGAAGCGGTCTCTTCAAGCGAGTATCCCTGGCCAAAACGCAGCGCCAAAACATTTTGTTGCTCAGACGTAAGTTGAGCATACGCCTGTTGAAATTCACGGGTTTGCTCGCGGCGGTCGAATTCATCGCTCGGCACAGACGCCGTGTCCAGCAAATTTTCAGGAAGCGATTCAACCGGCCGCCGATATGCGCGCCGCAAATGATCGGTGACGATGTGAGCCGCAGTGGAAAGCAGCCAGGCCTTCAAATTGGATTGCGGCCCGCGGCCATTCTGCAAGGCTTCGAGCAGGCGCACAAACACATCGCTGGCAATATCTTCTGCGATATGTTCATCGCCCAGCCGATAGCGCACATAGCGATAGATTTCCGAAAAATACTTGTCGTAAACGGCGCCAATGATCTGCGAGTCGAGATTCCGCAAACCGTCCAGCGCTTTTAACTCATCAAAGTTCTGCATGGGTATGACAGCCCCCCGGCTGTGTGTATGAAGTAAAGGTTGCGTGTCCATACCCAGTATATCATCCTCCCCGCAGATGAAATTTCATCTGCGGGGATTGACTTCATCGTTGAAGCGCGGTGGTTATCTTAACTTGCTTGTTAATCATCGCCGCCGTCATCATCCTCGCCGTCTGATCCGGAACCAGAATTGCTACCCGTGCCGGAATGATTGTTATGATCATCCTCGATGCTTCCGCAACTCATCGAACCGGGGACCGGAGTCCCTGCCAGCGGTGTGGTCAGGCAGTTGCCTTGATCATCGTCATTTTGGTCTTCATTTACGTCATCACTGGCGCCGCCGACGCAACCCGATAATGTTGCGGATGGAGTTCCCGCCGTGGATGTAGCGCAAATGCTTTCATCGTCGTCGTTGTCATCTTCGACATCAGGTGTTTCCGTGGCTTCAGGAGTTTCGGTCTCATCAACTTCCGTGCTCTCGGTGACAACCGGCGTCTCTGTGGAAACGGCCGTTGTGGTGGATGCGGCCTGGTCCAAACTCAAACTGGTAAGCAAATTGCTCAAGTGCAAATTTGGGGCGGCAAGCGCCACTCCGTAGGCGCTGAACGCCATGCCGACCAGTATAAGCACAGCGAATATGGATAAACGGATTGGTTTGTTCATCTCTGCCTCCAACATTAAGAGTTATATTAATCGTCGCTGGAGGCAGAGAAATGTTACGGGTCTCGCTTTGAGCCGTGCTTAAGACTAACTAGCCGCCGCTATCGTTGCCATTCCCGTTGCTATTGCTGTTACCACCGTCATCATCGCTCTCATTGTTGTTCTCGTTGCTGTTGCCGTTTTGATTATCCTCGTTCGAATTGCCATTGTCATTCGAGCCGACGCTGGAGGATGATTTAACTTCGGTTACCGTCAGTGTTCCATCAGCATTGGTGACGAATTCGATCTTGACCGTATCACCAACATTGACCGTGCCTTTGATCTCGGTGAAATCAGCCAGGTTGTAGACCACTCCATCCACTGTGATCGTGGACGCGTCCATCGCAGTCACGACACCAACGGCCTCCCCGTGTTGCGAGGCGTCCGGGGTTTCTGTGACATCGGGCGTCTCTGTTACATCCGGGGATTGAGTCTCAGCCTCGGGCGTTTCAGTGGACACAGCCTCGGGAGCGTCCACGCTTTTGACGGTCACAGAGCCATCGGCCGCGACATTCGCTTCGACAGTCACCGTATCGCCAACGTTGAATGTTCCGTGCACCACCGACGGGTCCACCGTGATGGTCTGGCCGTTGATTGTCCACTGATTGCCATTAATAGCCTCAATCGGACCGGTAAAAACAATGTCCGAAAAAACGTGGGGGGCCTTTGAAGCCTGCTCAGCGGGAGCCGCTCCGCCGCATGCGCTCATTGTCAGCGCGGCGAGCAGGATCACAGCCAATAAAAACATACGACTTGAGTTTTTCACACTTGCCTCCGTTTGGTTTTGGATCGGTTTGAATTACATCTACATAGTCGCAGGCCGTTTCCAAAAGTTATGGGTGAAAAACAAAAAATGCCTCTCCCGTTTGCAAGGGAGAGGCGCAAGACTCAAGTCAAATCTAAGGTTGCGCAACGGAATAGACCCGCTGAAACTCTGCCATATACTGCGCGGCAATATCCGCGTTATGGATCACAATCACATTCTCGTCATTGGTGTTCTCAGCGCTGGCAGTGAAATTATAGGAGCCCATCACCACGATCTGACCGTCAATGATCATGACTTTGTGATGCATCTGACCGGGATTCCCATCCAGATGAACATCCAATCCCGCGGCACGGAACGTATCATATTCAGTCCCAATATTGGATTTCACCTGGTCGGCCTCCATCACGCCGGCCACTTTGAGTCCCGCCGCGGCTTTCTGACGGATCACCTCTCCAAGCGGATCCGCGGTGAACGAATACGCGAGAAAATAAATGCTGGACTGCGCATTGTTCAGCAGGTTAAGCAATGCCGTCTGAACATGGTCATCGGGTGAAAAATAAATATCGAGCGCCGTGCCGTTGACCGTCACATGCGGATTCGGCGTAGCCGGGACAACGTTCGAGCCGAATTTATCGTCTACAAACATTTCGTTGAATTCGGTCTCATAATCGTCCGCTACTTTCGTCGAGCGGATGAGCATCAGGTTGTTGTTATCCTTGTAGGCGCCTGAATCCGTGAAGTTCATCGAGCCGGTCCACGCTTCAGATTGGTCAATCACGATAAACTTGTCGTGCATCAATCCTTCGCGGCGATCGCCCAGCAGTGGAATGCCCGCGTCCTTCAACGCCTGCGGGTCGGAGCGATCCATGTTGTCGCTCTCCATCACCACTCGCACTTGTACTCCGCGTTGATGTGCGCGGATCAACGCGTCGCGGATGCTATCCAGACTCAAACTATAGATCGCGGCATCCACCGAGAGCCGCGCCGAATCAATCGCGTCCACCACCGGACCATCCGGCCCGCCCGTTTTCTGAGAAGCAACCGCACTCAGCGGATTCGTAAAATACAAGTCAAACCATGAACTCGTGACTCCGTAAGCGGCGGGCAATGATACATCTGACAAAACAACAACATTGTTCGTCGGTGTGACCGTTACAGTTACATCCGCCGGAGTGACCGTGGCCGGTTCAACGGTCAGCGGCGCGGATGGGGTCGTTAAAGGTTCACAAGCAACAATCAAAATGAAGATGGCAAAGAGGAGAGGCAAGAATTTTTTCATGTAAACTCCTTGGCGGCATTATAGCATTAATGTTCTATATAGCGGATGATATAATGCGCGCATCCCCATGAGCGAAATCGAAACAACATCTTCTGCGAATCGCCAGATCGCGCGCGCCGCCGGGACAGTCATGGTTGCATTTGTCTTGAGCAACGTGGTCGGTCTTGTGCGGCAAATTTTGATTCTGCGCGTCTTCGGCACCAGTCCCGAAATGGACGCATACAACGCGGCCTCCACAATCCCCGATTTATTGTTTTACCTTGTGGCGGGCGGCGCGCTGGCGTCTGCTTTTATTCCAACGTTCACGGATTTTCTGACCAAAGCAGATCATCATGGCGCGTGGAAACTTGCATCGTCCATCGCGAATCTTGTGACGTTGATTCTGACAATCTTCAGCGGCGTGACAGCCATCTATGCTCCATTTTTTGTTCGCAACATTTTATATTCGCTCAGCCCGGACCTCGACCCGGCGCTCGAATCTTTGACCGTTTCCCTGCTGAGAATTTTATTGCTGACGCCCGCCATCTTTGGCGTGAGCGGACTCTTGATGGGCATTCTCAACACACATCAAAAATTCTGGCTACCCGCCCTCGCGCCGACCATGTATTGGATCGGTATGATCACTGGCGTCATTTTTCTCGCGCCCAAATTTGGAATTTTTGGCCTGGCATGGGGCGCGGTGCTCGGCGCGGTAGGACATCTTTGCATTCAACTGCCCAATCTTTTCAAACTGCCGTTCAAAAAATATTTTGCTTCGCTCGGATTGAACGATCCGTCGGTTCGCGAAGTCGGACAGCTGATGGCGCCGCGCATCATCGGCGTGGCAGTAGTAAGGATCAATTTCGTGATCAACGCGGTCATTGCCACCAGCCTTGCCGCTGGAAGTTTAACTTCCATCAACGTGGCTTTCATGGTCATGACCATGCCGCAGGTGGTCATCGCGCAAGCCATCGCCATCGCCGCTCTGCCGACATTCTCGGCGCAGGTTGCGCGCGGCGAAGTCAATGAGATGCGCGCATCATTGGCATCCACTCTGCGCGGCGTTTTATTGCTGGCCTTTCCCGCCATGATGGGATTGATTCTTCTTCGCCGGCAAATCGTTGAATTGTTTTTCCAGCATGGAAATTTCACAACGACTTCGACCGAAATGGTTGCATGGGCTTTGCTTTGGTATGCCGTCGGTTTGATCGGTCACTCGATGGTCGAAATTTTAGTGCGCGCATTTTACGCCCTGCACGACACAAAAACCCCGGTGACGATCACAACCATTGCCATGCTGTTAAACATCGTTTTTAGTTTTGTCTTCGCGGCTTTATTCTCCAAACTTGGCTGGATGCCTCACGGCGGACTGGCATTCGCCAACTCATTAGCCACCGCGCTCGAAATGACCGGCCTGTTCATTCTGATGCGCCGCCGACTAAAAGGCATCAACGGCGCACAAATCGCCAGCGGATTTTTCCAATCTGCGCTTGCGGCTTTCGTGATGAGCATCATACTATTCGGCTTATTGAAATTTTTGGCGTCTGCCTCAATTTGGATCCTTGTCCCCGTTGGAATCGTTGCAGGTGGAATCGCTTACGCGGTGATGATGTTTATTCTGCGCGTTCCTGAACTCGCCGCCGTGATGAATGGAATCAATCACAGATTGAAACGAACCGGTTAAACGGCGAGCCGTTTTAGGTCCCGAAGGAAGCGCCTACAAAAATCTTCTCTACCTTCTGTCCCCCACTCACTTCCACATCAACCACATCACAATCGCAACAACGATGCCGAGCAGAATCCCGCCGGTCACTTCCAGCGGCGTGTGGCCCAGCACCTCGCGCAATTCCTTTTCGTCGGGCATCTGACCGTGCATCAATTCATCGAACAACATGTTGATGCGTTCCGCGTGTTTGCCCGCCTGACGGCGCACGCCTGCCGCGTCGTACGTGACGATCATCGTGACCGCGACGCCCAACGCAAACAGCGGACTATCGAAGCCTTGATACAAACCAATCGCCTGCGTCGCGCCGACGATCAACGCCGAATGCGAGCTCGGCATTCCGCCCGCCGCCAGCGCCATGGCCCAATTCCATTTGCGCGAACGCAGATATTCCATCGGCACTTTCAAGCCCTGCGCGATGGACCATGCAACCATCGCAATGATGAGCACACGATTTTCGAGAAGACCGATCAAATTCATTCTGCCTCCTCGAAATCGGCCAGCTCATTCCCCGACAATTGTTTGACTTTCAATTCGGCCTGATCGAGCAATTCACTGCAACGTTTCACCAGCGCCTGACCGCGTTCGTACAGCGCCATGGATTCATCCAATGATTTTTGTTCGCTCTCCAGCGCGGCCACAATTGTTTCGAGTTCGGCGAAGGCGGCCTCATAGGTTAATTCATCAACGGGTTTAGAGGGGGATGATTTTGGCATAATAACTCCATGCGATTTACGATTTACGATTTACGACTTCAGCATCGAACTCGCCATCCGAGACGCGCACGCGGATTCCATCTCTGGCTTGCGCGACTTTGTGGACGAGTACACCGTCTTTCTGACGCGTGACCACCGCGTAGCCTCTCCCCAGGACTTTCAGCGGACTCAGCGCCTCGAGGCGTTTATCCAGCCCGGTGAGCCGACTCGTTTCGAGCGCGAGACGATGAGCCTGTCCCGCATCGGCCCTGCGCGCAAGGTCGTCCAATCGCTGACGGTTCGATGCAATGCGACGCGCGGGAGAGAAGAAACGCAATCCATCGCGCAAAGATGAAAGAGAATTGTTCTGTTGTCGTAAAAGATCAAGCAATGTAGTTGTTAGTTGTGAGTCGAGAGTGGATAGATTTTCTTTGAGTTCAATGACGGTGATGGGCGTTGCTAGTTCCGCCGCGGCGGTGGGAGTCGGCGCGCGCAAATCGGCGGCGAAATCCGACAGCGTGAAATCCGTCTCGTGGCCCACCCCGCAGATGATTGGGGCTTCGGACGCGGCCACGGCGCGTACGACGCGTTCATCATTGAAGGCCCATAAATCTTCAATCGAACCGCCGCCGCGCGCCAGAAGAATCACATCCGGCGGAGGCTTGAGACGATTCAGCGACGCAATTGCTTCGATTAACTTCAGCGGCGCGTCGTCGCCTTGAACGGACGCGGGCGCGAGGATTACTTCCACGATCGGCAAGCGCCGTCGAATCGCGGAGAGCATATCGCGGATCGCCGCGCCGGTGGCGGAGGTGACGATGCCGATTCGTTTTGGAAGTTCCGGGATGGGACGTTTGCGTTCGGCATCGAAGAGTCCCTCGGCTTCGAGCAAAGCCTTCAGACGAAGAAACTCTTGATATAACGCGCCCTCGCCCACCGGTCTGATTTGATCGGCGTAGAGTTGATATTGCCCGCTGACTTCATAGACGCCGATCTTGCCATGCACCGCGACGGCCATCCCGTCCTGCAATCTCAGAGTTAAACGCGCCGCAGTCATTTTCCACATCACACATTTCAACGACGCGCCCACATCTTTTAGCGTGAAATAAATGTGGCCGGACGCGGGGCGCGATAGATTCGAGATTTCGCCCTCCACCCACACATCCTGAAGTTCCGCGTCCGACTCGAGCAGGTCGCGGATGTGTTTCGTGAGCGAGGAGACCGTCCACTGGACGGAGGCGAACAGCGAGGGTTGCATCGAAATGAGGATACTCGAAGATGACCAGTATTACAAGCCTGTCTGACAGGTTAATATCCGGTGATAGATTTGTTAGACTGATTCATGCTTCTCTGCTAGAATTCGCCCATGAAGCGTCTTTGGTCGCCCTGGCGTATGACGTACATCGAAAATTCCAAAGAAGACGGTTGCATATTCTGCAATTTGCAGACTCAAAAGGATGGGCCCGAGAATTTGATCATTCATCGCGGCAAGCTGGCCTATGTAATTCTGAATCGCTATCCATACACCAGCGGACACGTGATGATCGTTCCCTTCATTCACAAGCCCAATCTCGACGAACTCGACGCGCCCACACGCGCAGAGATGATGGAGTTAACGTCACTTGCCACTCGTGTTTTGCGCAACATCTACAAAACGCAGGCTTTCAACATCGGCGTGAACATCGGCGAGGCGGCGGGCGCGGGCGTGAAGGAACATGTGCACATTCATGTGGTGCCGCGCTGGGTGGGCGACACCAACTTTATGTCATCGCTGGCCGAGACGCGCGTACTGCCGGAAGCGCTTGAAGATACGTGGAAACGCTTGAGGGATGGTTTCCAGAATTGAAAGCATGTGCAAGGCTCCGGGGGAAATAGATATACTAGAATGTATATGCAAAATCAATTTCATGTGTCATTCTGAGGAGCGAAGTGACGAAGAATCTCAAATTTTGAACGAAAAAAACAAGATTCTTCGCTCCCGTTGGTCGCTCAGAATGACATGAGACGAATTTGCATACAGACCATAAGATCAAGAAAAGATTGACCGCGGAGATTTTATGAAATACAGCAAGTTTATTCTTTTGATTCTTATCACGAGCATTGCAGTTTTACTCAACGCCTGCGCGCCGTCTTCGCAGACTCATCCACTGCAAGAAAGCAATGATGATCCGAAAATAGACTCAAGCACGGCGACGCCAACCCTGCCTGCTTTCACTCCCACTCCGCAACCCACCTCGACGTTGGCCGTCTACGGTCCCGATAAAACGGACTTTCCCGGGGGCATCAACCCGCTGACCGGTCAGCCTGTGAGCGATCCATCGCTGTTGAAAATTCCAGCCATGCTTGTTTCGATCTCGCATTTCCCCGCCACGGCGCGTCAGCAGGCGGGACTTTCGTTCGCGCCGTTCGTGTTCGAGTTCTCCATCACGGAGGGCCAGTCGCGTTTTCTGGCCGCGTTCTACGGCCAATGGCCCGCGCCGGAGATTCCGATCACGGGCGATTGTGAGATTCGCAAAGGAGTCTTTCAGCAAACAGGAGTTATCCTCGGCAACCGAGTCTGGCTGGACAAAAACAAAAACGGGATTCAAGACATTGATGAGCCGGGCATCGGCGGCATCTGCGTCAATTTGTATGATGCGGCTGGAAATTTAGTTGATAAAACCACGACCGACTCCAATGGCTATTATGGATTCAACGTCGAAGACGGACAGAAATACATCGTTGAATTCGTCCGACCGGAATATTTGGATTTCACGCAAGCAAATGTCGGGGATGAAGATCACGATAGCGACGCCGATCCGTTGGACGGAAAGAGTCCAGCCGCCCGCGTGGAAAAAGATAATTTATCGGTGGACGCTGGAATGGTCCCGAACGATGCGTTCGCCGCGCCGACGCCCGATCCCAAACATGATCCCAGGCCGCAGGTTGGTCCGGTGCGTTCAGGTCGTCTGCTGTATGGATATTTGGCAAATCTCTTCCACGACAGTTGTCTGGTCTACGCGTTTGCATCGGAAGAAGTGCTGGCAAAAATTCCGCATTGTTCTTTCGTCGCGCACGAAGTATCCGGCGGCGGGATGATGTTCGATATTGATCGCATGAAGGCCATCGCGGAAGACAACATGCGCCGCACCGCAGAGAAGCCGTTCAATTACACGAGTAATCTTTTTTCTGATGAAGCGCCCGCGGGCGGATTGCCTGCCTCGCAAATCAACGTCTTCTTTGCAAGTTTGAATCAATCCGGCTGGACGTACGATCCGCTGTATCAAGCCTGGCTTCGTTCGGTGGATGACGCCGATAAATTTCACCCCGGCGTTTTGCATTTGGAAGTGGATCGCCTGACCGGACGACAACTTCATTTTGAAAACGTCATTGTGCTGATGGCGGATGAAGAAGTCGTCTCGCCGACCAATTTAGACATCAAACTCGATCAAGGCGAAGCGGGGTATGCTTATCTTTTCCGCGACGGAAAGGTGTATCCGATTCGATGGAACACGCTCTCGGGCGAATACGAAAAGAAGACCGGCTTTGAGCGGCCAATCAAATTTACAAATGCAGACGGTTCGCCCGCCGCCCTCAAACCGGGTCACACGTGGGTAACCATTGTCACGCCTTTCAGTTATTTCGCCGAACAAAAAAGCGGAGTGTATCTGGTCCGCTACGCCGCGCCGGAGGGCGAAGCGCGATAAGAGATTCAGCTCACAACGCGGACTATAATGCAAGCATGAGAAAATTCGTTTTGCTTCTCATGCTTTTGTTATCAGCCTGCCAGACGACACAGACGCCTACTGCCGCTCCGACCATCCTCTCCACGCCAACGCTGACTCCCGAACCGCCAATCACGTTTCCCGCCAACATTAATCCACTCACGGGCCTGCCTGTGAATGATCCGGCGCTGTTGAAAGTGCCGGCTTTGCTCATTTCCATTTCCAACTTTCCAGCGTATGGACGGCCTCAGGCCGGGCTTTCCTTTGCGCCATTCGTCTATGAAATCTATATCACCGAAGGCGCGACGCGCTTCCTCGCTGTCTTTTATGGTCAATATCCCGCGCCGGAGATTCCAATCACCGGCGATTGCGCGGTGCGTAGTGGAGCATTCGCTCAAGCACAGGACATGATCGGCGGCCGCGCATGGTTCGATGCAAATGGAAACAGCATACGCGACACAAACGAATCCGGCATCGGCGGAGTTTGCGTCAATCTTTATGATCTGAGCGGCAATCCGCTTCAACAAACCACAACGGACTCGAACGGTTATTATGGATTCAATGTCCAGCCGGGAAAGTACATGGTTCAATTTATAAAACCTTCATGGCTGGATTTTGCAAAACAAAACGCGGGCGACGCGTCCATTGATAGCAACGCGGACCCGGTCACAGGTCTGGCTGAAGCGGATGTCGAGTCCAACGTTCTTTCTTTGGACGCGGGATTGATTCCGTCTTCCAACGCGACTCCAACGCCGAATCCTGCTCTCTACCTGCCGGCCGCGCAAGTCGGGCCGATTCGTTCGGGGCGGTTGATCTACGCGTACATCAGTCAGTTCTTTGAAAACAGTTGTTTGATCTATGCGTTCGCATCGGAAGAAGTGCTGGTGCGCCTGCCGCAATGTCACATGGTCTTTCATCAAGTTTCCGGCGGCGGATACATGATGGACATCCGCGAGATGAAAGATGTGGCCGAAGCCAATCAAAGCCAGAAAGGTTCAAACTTCGATTACGCCAGCAATCTTTTTTCGGAGGCACCTCCATCGGGCGGCGCGCCCGGAATACAACTGAAGGCGTACATTGCATACCAGAATCAATCAGCATGGATTTATGACCCGTTGTATCAATCTTATTTGCGTTACACCGATACGACAGAGTATTCCGAGGCCGGAGTTCTGCATCCCGATACAGACCGACTCACGGGGAGACAATTGCATTTTGAAAATGTGATTGTGTTGTTCGCGAAGCATGACGTCATCTCGCCCACCAACCTCGATATTCATCTCGATCAGGGACTGAAAGGCGACGCATTGCTTTTCCGTGACGGTCAAACGTTCAAAATCAAATGGAGCACGCGCGCCGCGGATGATCGCAATAAAAACCGTTCGACGCACCCGATCATTTTCCTCGCCGCGGACGGCGAACCGTTTCCGCTCAAGCCCGGGCATACGTGGATATTGGTGGTCACGCCCGAAACAACCGTTGACGAAATATCCACTGGAATATGGCAGTTGCAATTTTCATTTCCACCGGGTGCAAAGTGAATAGCTTTATCTCGGGGATGAGAAATCGCTAGATATGCTTATAATGGAAGACATACGATCAAACGGAGGCAGAATGCAACCACGAATCAGGATCGGACTAATCGTTGGCGCAATTGGATTGTTTTTAAATATCTGTGTGGCAGGTTTCATCGGTCTTTGCGGACCTGCAGTTTCCCTGCTGGCCGGAGGCGTCGCCGGCTTTTTCTCGGCCCAACAGGAAAAAGCCGCGACGAAATCAGACGGCGCGCGGCTGGGTGCCGTTTCAGGAAGTGTGGCTGGTGCCTTGATCGTGATCGGCCAGATTCTCGGCGCGGTCGCGGCTCTGGCTTATTTTCAATTCTCCGGCACACCCGCACCGTTTGGAACCATCCCTTCCACGTCTGCGCCCTTGTCACAACAATTGATTTTCTACGTGAGCGGCATGGGAACCGGTCTATGTTTTGGCCTGATCGGTGTTGTGCTCGCCGCGCTGACAGGCGCGGGCGCAGGCTATCTCGGAACACCAGATCAGCCTTTACCAATCCAGCAACCGCCGATGCAACCATAAATTCGGTGTAGCTTATAAAGCCAATGGCAATCGCTCGAAGCCGTTGGCTTTATAATTGCCTTGTCGAAATCATAAGGAGTAAGGTATGAGCAAAGAAAACGAAGCAGTCATCTTGAGCGCGGCGCGCACGCCAATTGGAAAATTCCAGGGCGCGTTGAGCGGAATCGCCGCGACAAAACTGGGAGCCATCGCGGTCAAGGCCGCGGTGGAACGGGCGGGAATCAAGGCCGAGGAAATCGAAGAAGTCATCATGGGCAATGTGGTGCAGGCCGGGGAGGGGCAAGCGCCGGCGCGTCAGGCCGGGATTTGGGGCGGCGTGCCCGCAACTGTCGGCGCGACCACTGTGAACAAAGTCTGCGGTTCCGGGCTGAAGGCCGCCATGCTTGCCTCGCAAGCCGTCCGCGCCGGAGATGCGGATTTGTTCATCGCCGGTGGCTTTGAGTCAATGAGCCGCGCCCCGTTCCTCATCCACGGACGAAGCGGCGAATTGAAATTCGGCAACCAGCCGTTGATTGACGCTTTGAACCATGACGGCCTGTGGGATCCATTTGAAAATTGGGGCATGGGCATGGCCGCCGAATTCATTGCAGACGAATATGAAGTCACGCGCGAAGCAATGGACAAGTTCGCGCTGGAGAGTCATCAAAAAGCGGTCAAAGCGATCGAAGCCGGAAAGTTCAAGGCTGAGATCGTTCCGGTGGAGATCAATGGCCGTAAAGGTGAAAAGACCGTCGTAGATACAGACGAAGGGCCGCGCAAAGATACATCGCTGGAAGCGCTTGCGAAATTAAAACCATCTTTCAAAGCCGACGGCAAAGTGACGCCGGGCAACTCATCTCCGATGAACGACGGCGCCGCCGCAGTCGTGATTGCCTCGCGCGCGTATGCCGAGAAAAATAAATTGAAGCCGCTTGCAAAAGTTGTTGGCTATGCCCATGCCGCGGTCGAACCGAAATATTTATTCGCCGCGCCCGCGCAGGCTGTTCCAAAACTGCTTAAGAAAATCGGCTGGACGATGAAAGATGTGGATCTAATCGAGATCAACGAGGCCTTCGCCGCGCAAGTCCTCGCGGATGGGTACGCGCTCGCCGATCAGGGCTGGGACTGGAACAAGGTCAACGTCAACGGCGGCGCGATCGCGTTGGGTCATCCGTTAGGGGCGAGCGGCGCACGCGTGTTGACCACGTTGATCTACGCGTTGAAAGATCGCGGCTTGAAGCGCGGCATTGCATCGCTATGTCTCGGCGGCGGCGAGGCGGTGGCAATGGCAATTGAAATTGAATAATGATATTCGATACTCGATATTCGAACATCGAATATCGAGTATCGCTTTTTATTGGAGGAAGAATGGATCGCAAAGAACGAAATGAGAAGATCGAACAGTATCGGCAGGGATACGGCCTGTTGGGCGCGGCCCTCACCGAGGTCCCGATGGAAGCGTGGGACTTCAAACCATCGCCCGCGGATTGGAGCATCCGCGAGATCGTCATCCACATGTCCGATAGCGAATCCATGGCCGCGTTGCGCGCCCGCAAATTAATCGTAGAGCCGGGCAGTATGCTGATGGGCTACGAAGAAGCCAAGTGGGCGGATGCCCTCCAGTATCGAAAACAAAACATTGATGATGCACTGCAAATCATCCGGCTGGTGCGCACAACCACCTATGACCTGCTCAAGAGTCTTCCCGATGAAGTCTTCACGCACAGCGTCACTCATCCCGAATACAGCGAGCCTTACACGTTCGAGAAATGGCTGACCATTTATTCGAACCATATCCCCGATCACATCGAGCAGATCAAAAAGAATCTTCAGCTCTGGAAGAAACAAAACGAGAAAATCGTCATCAAGAAAAATAAGAAATCATAACTGGAGGATGGATGGACATCAAACATATTTTTATCGTCGGCGCGGGGACGATGGGCAACGGCATCGCGCAGGTCGCCGCGACCAGTGGCTATCAAGTCACGTGCATGGATGTCGTGCCCGCCGCGTTGGAAAAAGCCAAGGCGACGATTGCCAAATCAACAGCCAAACTGGTCGAGAAGGGCACGCTCACACCGGACCAGAAAGCGGCCGCCGATAAAATCAACTTCGTCTCGAATTACGACGATCTCGCCAAAGCGGACTTCATTATCGAAGCCGCTACCGAAAACCCCGAATTGAAATTCAAAATATTCAAGGAATTGGACGAGAAGGCGCGTGAAGGCGTCATCATCGCCAGCAACACATCTTCAATCTCGATCACAAAAATCGCCGCGCAGACGAAACGACCGGACAAAGTCATCGGCATGCACTTTATGAATCCTGTCCCGCTGATGAAACTGGTCGAGGTCATCAAGGGACTCGCCACCAGCGAAGAGACTTTGAAAACGACTCTTGAACTTTGCAAAGTCATGGGCAAAGAAGCGTGGGAAGCCAATGATTCGCCCGGCTTTATCTCCAACCGCATTTTGTGCCCGATGATCAATGAAGCCATCTTTGCTCTGCAGGAAGGCGTCGGCACACCCGAAGCAATCGACGCGGTGATGAAACTCGGAATGAATCATCCGATGGGTCCGCTGGCGCTGGCTGATTTGATTGGGCTGGATGTGGTCTTGTTCGTGATGGAAGTTTTACAGCGCGATCTCGGTGAAGATAAGTACCGCCCCGCGCCCCTGCTGAGGAAGATGGTGGACGCGGGATATTTGGGGAGGAAGACGGGACAGGGGTTTTATAAGTATTAGCCATCAGCATTCAGCCGTCAGCATTCAGCCGTCAGCGTTCAGCCGTCAGCTCGATTACTGGCTGATGGCTGATTTATAAACGGGAGAAATCATGAAAGATTTTCGCCAACTCAAGGTTTGGGAAAAAGCACATCAACTGGCTTTGGGAATATACAAGGCAACGAGCAAATTCCCAAAAGAGGAACTTTATGGATTAACTTCTCAAATAAGGCGCGCCAGCATGTCCATTCCAACCAATATCGCAGAAGGATGCGGAAGGAACACCGACGCGGAGTTTGCCCGTTTCTTGCAGATCGCGATGGGATCGGCAAGTGAAACCGAATATCAACTCATCCTTGCTAATGATCTTGAATTTCTCACAAAAGATCAACACGAAAAACTTCATGGTGAGGTCGAGGAAGTCAAGCGAATGCTCGCGTCTCTCCTCAAAACGCTGAGGGCTGATCGCCGATGACTGACTGCTTTGACTACGTCATCATCGGTTCCGGTTTCGGGGGCAGTGTCTCCGCCATGCGGCTGACGGAAAAGGGTTATTCGGTTCTCGTCCTCGAAAAAGGCAAACGATTCAACGACGACGATTTTGCAAAGACCAACTGGCAATATTGGAAATATCTTTGGATGCCAGCCATCCGCGCCTTCGGCATTTTGCAAATCAGTATTCTCAAAGGCGTGATGGTTTTGCACGGCGCGGGCGTGGGCGGCGGAAGTCTAGGTTATGCCAACGTACTCGAAGTTCCCACCGATGAAACGTTCGCGACGCCCGCGTGGAATCAACCGATTGCATGGGGAAAAATTCTCAAGCCGCATTATGAAACGGCAAAGAAAATGCTCGGCGTGGCACGCAATCCAAAACTTTGGAAAGCGGATGAAATCCTAAAACAATTTGCCGAAGAACGCGGCATGGGTCAAACATTCCGCGCCACGGAGGTCGGCGCGTATTTCGGCGAAGAAGGTGTGACGGTTCCTGATCCATATTTCGCTGGCGAAGGTCCATCACGCGCCGGATGCCGTCACTGCGGCGGATGCATGGTCGGATGCCGATACAACGCAAAGAATACCCTGCCGAAGAATTATTTGTATTTTGCGGAAAAGAATGGCGCGCGCGTGATTGCGGAAGCCGAAGCGATTGATATTAGACCGCTGACGGTTGACAATGGACAGTTGACCGCCGGCCGTCAACCCTCAACCGACAACGCTCCGCTTTACGAGATCACCTACCAGTCAAGCACCCGCCTCTTTCGCGGGACCCCACAGCGGGTCCGGGCCAGACGCGTGATCCTGTCTGCGGGCGTGATGGGAACGATCAAGCTGTTATTGAATCTGCGAGACGAGAAGAAGTCCCTGCCGAATCTTTCACCGCGGCTCGGCGACATGGTGCGGACCAATTCCGAAGCATTGCTTGGATCGGTCGCGCGCAAATCCGACATCAATTATTCGGAAGGCGTTTCGATCTCTTCGATTTACAACCACGACGAGATCACGCGCATCGAGCCGGTGCGCTATCCCGACGGTTCATCGCTGATGCGATTTCTCGCCGCGCCGCTGATTGATACCGACGTGAGCGCGCCGATTCGATTGTTGAGATTCCTTGGCTGGGTATTGACTCACCCAGTTGATTTCTTGAAAGCGCTGGTTCTGCCGGGCTGGGCGCACAATGTGACGATTCTATTGGTGATGCAGCACGCCGACAACCGTATGCGATTTAGAATGGGACGCAGTCTCTTCACATTATTCCGGCGCGGCATGGTGGCGGAAGCAGAACCGGGCTATGAAATCCACGCGCAGGTCAAAGGCTCGCACGAGTTGACGCGCGAGTTTGCGAAACGAACGAATGGAATCGCTTTGGGATCGCTTGGAGAAAATTTGTTAGGGCTTCCAACCACCGCGCACATCCTCGGCGGCGCGCCGATTGGACGAGATGCAAGCGAAGGCGTGGTGAACGAAAATTTTGAAGTGCATCATTACCCCGGCATGTACATCATTGACGGCTCGATCATGCCCGCCAATCCGGGAGTCAATCCGTCATTGACGATCACCGCGCTGGCTGAATATGCAATGACGAAGATTCCAGTAAACAGCAGGCGAGAGGCAGTGGGCGGGACGGCGTCGCATCCATAGGTTATTCCCTCTCCGCCAGTTCGGGAATTGGCAATCTCTCGATCAAATCACGCGTGTGGAATTTCTCGATATACTCACGCGTTTCCCAATAATCCAAATCCAACTCATCCGCAATTTCGAACACACTTTGCTTTCCTTCAAAGCGCATCATCATCTTTTCGATGGCGCGGTTGAGTTTCCAATTCACCTGCCAATCAACGAATAATCCATTGCCCGAAAGAAAAACCGGTCCGCGGAATTTTCGTTTGGGCACAAAATTGCTGGCGTAAATACGGATAATTTCTTCGGTCACATCCGCGGCCTCCATCAGTTTATCTTCGTGCATGATGTCGAGGTTATCGTCCGTGGTGTGATATTCGGGGTACGGGTAACGGCTGATCGAAAGGCACGGCACGTTGACGCCCGGCCCGTTCAACACACGCTCGTCGTTGGCGATGATGTCGGCGAACGTGCCTTCGCGGAAATGACGTCCGCGTTTTTTCAAAACATATTGTCCAACACGGTCAAGCATGTGATCGTGCTGGCGCGTGTGCTGTAGCGCGATCGTGTTGTCGTTGCCGGTCATCTCAAGGAAGATTCCGCCGCGAAAACGCGGGATCAAATCTTCGTGGTGGGCAAGGTACGCGATGGTGCCGATCGTCTCGGGTCCGAACCAGAAGCGGACGCTCATCGAACCGGGCGGCAGCGGCTTGGCCGCGAGGCGGCGCGCGACTTCAAGCGCGGTCACCACGCCCGCCGCGTCGTCGTTCGCCTGATTGGGGTGGCAGATGTGCGCCATGATGAACATCTCCCCCGCCGCGGGGTTCGGTCCGCCGAGCGGATGCGCGACCGAAGCCGCGACTTTGAATCCCTGCGCCGGATCAGTGACGAATTCAGATTTAATCACCGCATGATATTTTTTGTCGTGAGGCAGCGCGTCGAATAAATTCTTCGGCAGGCAGAAGCCCCAATCGCGGTCGTAATATTTGAACTTCCACGGAATGGCATGCGGACGGTCGGCGTTGTAAAACAAATGCGGCGCAAGCTCGTCCCACGTCAGCATCTTATCAATCGGCAGTGAATACGAAACGAGATGCAGGACATTATCTTTGAAATCAACGACGCGCTTGCCGTCTTCGGTTTCGAGATACGCTTCATGGACAACGTACCGCTCCGGCACATACCACGTCCAGACTTTTTTGAGCGGCTCGTAGGTTTCGATTTTGTATTCGGCATTCTCCGGCATATACGAGCCGACAATTTCCAAAGCCTGATCGAGTCCATCCGACGCCAGCGTGCGGTGAAGCGGAACAATTTCCGCCAAAACGTCTTTCAGACTGGAGATTTTCTTCATCGCGGGAATCCAATCTTTCGCTTTTTCCGGCGTCTCGATGATGTACGTCAAGCCGGGTCCCTTATGCTCTTTCATCGCCTTGACCGCCACGCGAAAAACATCATTGCATTTCATCAGCCGCACATCGCCGAGGCCAATCTTTTTCATCTTCACAACCTGGCTGTCGAGCAGGGCGCCGATTGGCTCGAAGTCCAGCACCACGCCGCGCTCCACATCACGGACGAACATCGTGTACGTCAATTCGTGCGGCTTGCCTGCGAAGTCAATGCCAATACCTTTGAATTCCTTCAAGAAGCGATAATCCACGCCGGCCATCTGTTCGCAATGGTGCAGGAACGTGATGCTTTTGCTGTAAGGCAAACCGATGATCAAAATCTTGGCGTCCCAATCGCGGAATTTTTTGAAGATGGTCGTTTCGCCAAAGCAATCGTTGCTTTGATGCGCGGCTAGTTCATCGGCGTGTTTGCCAATGGCGGCCATCGAATAAATTGCATGGAACATGCGTTTGGCGCGCGGATCGGTGCGAACCAATTCGGTCAGCACGCCCATTTGCGACGGCGTCGTGCGGATGTCCCACGGCACGCCTTTGAGAAAATCGTAGTTGAAGGTTGGCATGATGAGCGTGCCGTCTTCGCCAATCACGCCCAGGATCGCATCAATCACGGTTTGCGGTCCGCCCTCCACGCCGCCGGGGGCGCGTCCGAGCGACGAATACGCGCTGTGGACAAAAATCGTATCGCCGGCTTCCATTCCCAAGGAACGAAATTCATCCATCAGAAATTTCTTTGTAATCATTCAACGCCTTCCTGACTTCAACGCAATTTTGAAAATTGTAACATAATGAAAAGGACAATAACTCGGCGGCGGTTATAATGAAAAAGTGGACATTCTTCACGTTGACGAATCAATCATTGTTCTCAACAAACCCGCCGGACTGTCTGTTTTGCCCGATGGCTGGGAAGAAGATTCGCGGTATCTTGTAAAAATGCTTGAAGGGCAATTTGGAAAAGTTTGGATCGTCCATCGCCTCGACAAAACCACATCGGGCGTGATGGTCTTTGCGCGCACCGCCGAAGCGCATCGCTCGCTCAACATGCAGTTCGACAAACACGAAGCGCGCAAGATTTATCACGCCATCGCGATAGGCAATCCAAAATGGGACGAAAAGATTGCGAAGCATCCTCTGCGCGCCAATGTGGGACACAAACATCGCACAATGGTGGATGACAAAAACGGAAAACCGTCTGAGACGAGATTTAAAGTTCTCAAACGATTTAAAGACTGCGTTTTGCTCGAAGCGGAATTGATGACGGGACGCACGCACCAGATTCGAGTTCACGCCTACGCGCTGGGTCATCCGCTTTTGGGAGATGTCCTGTACAGCGCGCCCGAAACAAATTTAATTTCGCGACCGGCTTTGCATGCGTATTCGTTGTCGTTTACACATCCAGAAACAAATGAACGGTTGACATTCACTGCACCTTATCCCCCGGATTTTGAAACCGCGTTAAAAAATTTGTAGGGGCGACTGGCCAGTCGCCCCTACACGTTATGCAATCTTGCGCGCTTCCATATAAAATCTTTTCTCGCGCGCCTCGCCCATCGAAAATGTTTTGCGCGGCAATGCGCCGTCAAGGATCACGGTTTTGAACAACTCGGATTTGCTCATGCCGGGCAGATAGAATCCCGCGTTGTTCGGCTGACTGCCAAACCGCACGACCACATCCTCGCCGTGGACATAATCAATCTTTTCCGCGCCGCCTTCTTTCATGAACGCGTCGAGAAAGGATTGGATCGTGCCGACCGGCAGATTGGACGACGGATGCGCGATCTCGATCACGCCGAATTTCTTTCCGCCTCCGATCAGACCGATGGCCTGCTGCTGACCCTCAGCCGAATCCACGCTCTTGATCATTTCCTCCGCGCCCGCGGCAGGCTTGTATGAAAAATTCGCGCCAAAATATTTTTCAAGCGACGAAAACAAATCTTTCTTCAGGCCGAACAGCACGCGGTGAATCGGTTCGAACTCCAAGCCTTCATCGTGGACGTTTTCGATTTCGACCAGCGCATAGCGCGCCGGATGATCCATGCCGACCTGCGGCTTGATCTTTTCCCAAATGGCTTTGGCGGTCGCCAAGGAGTGATTGCCGTCTCCCATCGCGAACAGCAAAACGGGTTTGTCTTTGCCGATGCCATATTTTGCGGCGAAAGTTTCCGGCTTGGACAAAGCGCGCAAAGCCGCGATCACTCGATTTTCAAAATCCGCATTCACCGCATAGCCCGTCAAATGACCGCTGTCAAGCATCAAGTCAAAATCGTAAAGCTTTTCAAATTTCGATTTCGTTTCAGACAACGGTTCGATGACCGTACGGTACGGGTCGTCAATCAAAACCAAAATGTGCGGCAATTCGAGCGCCGCGCCTTCGCGGATCTTCATGCGCGGCGGCAGGCGATCCATGATCGTCCCCTCTGTGGCGCGAATCAAACTGCTGGAGCCTTTGTTGTAATCGTAATGCTCGAGGTCGAGCGCCAAGACAATGCCTTTACGTGTCTTGCCTGCGACCGTGCGCTCGACATAAATCAAGCCCTCGCGCGGCTGGAGAATGCCGGCATCCAAATATTTCCGCATCGCGGCCTGAATATTTTGGATGCGCTGTTCTACGCCGGGCTTTTCCAAATAAACTTCAGGAAAGGTCAAGTTCAGCGTGGAAGGCGCATCGCCGACGATCTTCTCCACCTCACGCCAGTATTCCGGCTCGGACGTAAATTGGTCGCAGGCAATGACCGCCCATTTGGTCAGGTCTAGGCCGGGCTTGGGTAAATACACCTGCGGGATTTGAACGCCAATATCGCTAATGATTTTCATCGGTTTCGATTTTCCTTCGATAGAATCACGTAGGGGCTTAGCGGCGCTGTGCCCCTACGAACAAATTACGCAGGCTGCATCTTCCTGGCAAAATCAATCAACTTCTCGGCCACTTCCGCGCCGATGCGGCTTTGCGCTTCTTTCGTCGCCGCGCCGATGTGCGGCGAGCCGATGACGTTGTCGAGCTTGAGCAATTTCCAATCGGTCGGAGGCTCTTCAGCAAAAACATCCAATGCCGCGCCCGCCACCTTGCCGCTGGTCAATGCGTCATAGAGCGCGTTCTCGTCAATGATGCCGCCGCGCGCGCAGTTGATAATGCGCACACCGTTTTTCATTTTCGCAAATTGATCTTTGCCGATCATGCCCGCCGATTCTTTTGTCTTCGGCAGATGCAGGCTGATGTAATCGGCTTGTGTTAAAAGTTCATCGAGTGAAACCAACTTGATACCCGCGATCTCTTTGACATACGGATCATACGCGATCACCGTCATGCCGAGCGCGGAAGCGCGTTTGGCCACCTCCCTGCCGATGTTGCCGACGCCGATCAAGCCGAGGATCTTGCCGCCGATCTCATCGCCTTCAAAAGCTTTCTTTTCCCATTTTTCGGCTTTCATCGAAGCGGTGGCTTTGTAAAGGGAACGCACCAGCATGAACATGTAGCCGATGGTCAATTCGGCGACCGATGCGGAACTGGCAAGCGGTGTGTTCATCACGGTGATGCCCTTTGATTTGGCATACTCTGCATCAATGGTATCCAGCCCCACGCCGCCGCGCACGATCACTTTCAGATTTGGACAAGCATCAATCAACGGAGCCCGCACCTTGGTCCGCGAGCGAACGACCATGCCGTCGTAGGCAGGCAGGACCTTCATCAAATCTTCGGGGGTGATGTCGTCGCGCACGTCCACAGTCAAACCCGCGGCGCGCATCTGATCAATGGCTTCCTTCTCGGTTTTATCGCAAACGAGAACTTTCATTTTGAATCTCCTCTTGAAATTAATAACAGGGAGCCAACCGCGGCGCGGCTGAATCCCTGTCGAAAGTCAGTGAGTTCACGAGCGCATTCTAACAATGGAAAAACCCTTTGTCAACGACATCCATCAGGCGCGAATCGTGTCAATTGTTCTTGGCGGTTTGTCTGACAAGCGGCTATAATGCCGTGATAAGAAGAAACTCATCCGCTAATTTTCGCGAATGAGCGCGAATGGTTTTGAAATATTCGTGCAAATTCGCGTGAATTCATGGATAAATCCTGGAGGCTCTTTCATGTCCGATCCCAAACGCGTGTACAACTTCAATCCCGGTCCCGCGGCACTGCCGCTGGAAGTTCTGCAACAGGCGCAGGCCGAAATGCTCGATTACAAAGGCACGGGAATGTCGGTGATGGAAATCAGCCATCGCTCGAAAGAATTCGAAAACATCATCCAAACCGCCGAAGCGGACTTGCGCGAACTGCTCGGCATTCCATCCAATTACAAAGTCATGTTCCTGCAGGGCGGCGCGTCACTGCAATTTGCGATGCTGCCGATGAACCTGCGCCCGACCGGCTCCGCAGATTACATCGTGACCGGAACATGGAGCAAGACTGCATTCAAGGAAGCGCAAAAACTTGGAACGGTTCGCGCCGCGGCGGACACCGAAGCGGGTGGATTCAAGAGCCTGCCCGATAAACTCGATCCCGATCCGAAAGCCGCGTATCTGCATTTCACCTCCAACGAGACGATTCACGGCGTGGAATACTTCACCGAGCCGACTCCGCCGGCGGGCGTCCCGTTGGTTTGCGATGCGTCGTCGGATTTCATCAGCCGGCCCATTGATGTTTCCAAGTACGCATTCATCTATGCCGGGGCGCAGAAAAACGCGGGACCCGCGGGCGTGGTCATCGTGATCGTGCGCGATGACATGCTCGAGCGGACTCCCGCCAACCTGCCCGTCATGCTTGATTACAAAGCATTGGCCGCCAGCGGATCATTGCACAACACTCCGCCCTGCTGGTCAATCTACATCACCGGTTTGGTTTTCAAGTGGGCGAAGCAATTGGGCGGTTTGAGCGAAATTGCAAAGCGCAACCGCGCCAAAGCGGATTTGGTTTACAAAGCCATTGACGAGAGCGGCGGTTTCTATCGCGGACACGCCAACAAGGAGGCGCGCTCGGTGATGAACATTCCGTTCCGTCTGCCGTCCGAAGAATTGGAAGAGACGTTCGCGAAGGAAGCCAAGAGCAACGACTTGATCGGGCTCAAAGGTCATCGCTCCGTCGGCGGGATGCGCGCTTCGCTTTACAACGCGCTGGACGTCAAAGCCGCGGAAGAGTTGACCAAGTTCATGCGCGAGTTCCAGAAGAAGCACGGGTAAAAGATTAAACACGAAGTACACAAAGTAAAAAGCGACCTCCGAGTTTGACTCGGAGGTCGTGCCGTCAGGGTGCAACTCCCAAAATTAAAACAGGTATGTCAATATCTGAAACGCCGCGTTGCTCCAAATCCCAGACAAATTGCTCAAAGTATGAAACGCCCGAAGACATGTCCTCAGCTAATTCCTTTACTGGCACAATTTCGATACCGACATCAATAAACCCCATATTGTGAAATATTGTCATCTTGGCGCAACCACTATAAATCGGCAACGGCCTTTTACCGAACTGCACATCAACGCCAAGATAGTTTTTAGCAAAATCTATTTTTCTGGATGCTGGTTTCAATCCAATAGAAGAGTAATCGGTATAGATTTTCTGTTCTTTCCATCCCAATCTGACAAATTGGTCATTTAGTGCCATGCTTATCTTGCGAGGATTAAACATACCCCTGCTCCTCTTCGCCTTTACTTTTGTTGGTTCCGTTAGACAACTTTCGACACTCACGTGAGTTAAAATTTGTTGTATCTCATCCCATTCTGTTGAATGATAATTTTGAATAGCCTCAGTACCACCACTGAAAGAGTAGATTCCAGTTATTTTCATTCCAACACTCCCTTCTAATCTAAGCCATTCTCGGCTTTACACGACTAAACCAGCCAGCAACATTTGCATATTCAAAGAATATGCACAATTCGCTTAAGCCACTTGCTTGGAAAGTCGGCCTTTTAATTTGTTTCACAAACAACGAACGTCTAATATCATTTGATACAATGCTGAACCTGGGTTTCAAGTTTGGCGCTACTAAATGAATATCATTGAACCGCAATAAACCAGAATAAATTGGGGTCGAGTGCTCTACCTCATATAAGGCTCTAATTCTATTCGAACCCCTATCCAGCCAAATCACATCAATCTCCTGCAAAATATCTTGGACATTACTAAACTCTGGAGGCAACTTATCTCTAAAATCATATTTGTTTGTTAATGACCAATCCATTTTTGAGCGGTCATTTTGTGGAATCCAAATATCGTAGCCTTTAATCGCCCCAATAGCACCAAGAAAGGTTTGAATTTGGGAGTGAGAAAAGTCCTGGATTGGTTTCAACTTCGCTTCATCTATGATCGTGTCTAATTTATCCAAACCAAATCTATCTTCTACATTAAAACGCCCAGCCCCAGCGACATAAAATTCAGTAACATCTTCAAGATAAACCATCACCTTGTACTGACCATCGCTTGCTGGCGAAGTAGAGTGAAATACTTCTTCATATTCTGAAAAAGGTATCATCAAAGGCTCTTTTTGATCATCCCAAAGGAAACAAATAATAGACGGAAAGCCTTCCAACTTTTGCAAATCTTCTTCGCGAAGGCCGTAAAATGTTTGATTTCTGGTGTGCACTTTTGAGTAGCGAATATATATCCTCGCTCCGCCTTCTCCAATTTCAAAAAGGGATTTTGTATTCTCAAGCTTTTTTATGTGTCCATAACGTTTGGACAACTCTTCTAGAAAAGAATCTTTGATTAAGTTAGCCATGGATAGAATCCCTTGCAAAATGTTTTAGCAAACTCTGTTCTTCTGGATTATAAGCCTATCTTTTAATTACAGCCGCCCTACAAAAACGAGCCGATCATAAGAACTTGTTATAATTCTGCCCATGGATTTTTTCTTCCCCGAAGATAACCTGCAACGGGCCACGCCCGCAGAGACGCATATCACCTCGCTCAGCGCCGAGCCATACCCCGATGGTGAGCGCGTGCATGTCAACATGGAGATCACGCCGTTTCAAACGCGGCCAACCATCGAAGTGACCCTCACCGACTCCAACGGTGACGAAGTCGCCACGGCCAGCATCGTCGAGCCGATGACCTGGAAACTGGAATTCACCCTGCACTTGCGCGGGGCGAACGCCAGTCCGTTCAAGATCGAAGCGAAATTATTTTATCCCGATGGGCCGCAGGCCGAGCCTGTGACTCACACTTTTGAAGTGGTCTCCCCCAATTGATATGTTCAATTCTTATCTAATTGCTCAAGCCGCCGAGAGCATGGAAGCGTCGAAGCGCGAGCAGGGCAGTGTCACTCTGAGCCGCTGGTCGAGTAGTGGCGCCAAAGGCGCAACGTATCGAGACCACGCGGCGAAGAGTCTCAAAGCAGAAAAGAAAAAGACTCTTCAGTCACTTCGTTCCCTCACATCGTCCCGGCGTTCTTACGGGAGAGTGACACACTTTTTTTTTCTTCTTACTATTATCTTCTCACTGCTCATCACCGCCTGTTCTCCTCGCTCAACCCAAACACAATCCTTTATCCCCTCATCCCCCACCGAATCCTTCCCCACTGTCGCACCGACCTTCCCCGCCGAAGAACAGAACGACGTGATGATTCTGTCCATCGAGGAGAATGGGTACGCGCATCTCTTCGCGTTCACTCCGGGCAAATCGGGCCTCACCCGCCTCACGTCCGGCGATTGGAACGACATCACCCCCTCCCTCAGCCCAAATGGAAGAACGCTGGCCTTCGCCTCCAATCGCGGCGGGTTCTACGACATCTTCACGCTCGATCTGCAAAGCGGACAAGTCTCGCAGTTAACGAACACCCCCGAATACGATGCGTCGCCAACATGGTCGCCGGATTTGGCATGGCTCGCGTACGAAACGTATCAGGGTGGCAATCTCGACATTGTGATTCAATCCCTGACCGATCCGAGTCAAAAACCAATTTATCTCACTGACGGCAATTCGTCCGATCATTCTCCGGCCTGGGCGCCGAACGGAAGACAAATCGCTTTCATTTCAAACCGCAGTGGTAACGCGGACGTGTGGCTGGCCGACCTCAACAAGACCGAAGGCCGCTTCACCGATTTGAGCAACACCACACAGGCCGCCGAAAGTCATCCCGTGTGGAGCGCGGATGGAAGTCATTTGGCGTGGGCTTCATCTCTGCAGGGACTCGATTACAGCGGCATTTACATTTGGGATGCAGACAAACCGGATCGCGCCGCGACATGGGCCGGCGATGGCGATTGGCCCGCGTGGAACGCGCGCGGCGATGAAATCCTCACGGGCGTTGACTCGGCCAATCAGGAATTGTTGACCGCGTACTCGTTGCAAGGTCAGATCTTATTGCTCCCCACGCCTCTGCCCGGACCTCTGCGCGGTTTGCTGTGGCCCAAAATTTCTTTGCCCAACCCTCTGCCTCTCATTTATCAACAAGCCGCGGCGCAAACCCCGCAACCTCTTTGGGTTCCGGGCGTCACGCCTGTTGCCAATGTTCCATCCAAACGCTGGTACGTCGTGCCGCTTCAAAATGTCCAAGCGCCGTATCCCCAACTGCATGACCTCGTGGACGAATCGTTCACGGCTTTGCGTCAACGCGTCATCAAAGAAACCGGCTGGGACGCGTTGGCGAGTCTTGAAAACGCGTTCGTTCCGCTCACCACTTCCCTCGATCCCGGCCTCGGCGAAGATTGGTTGTACACGGGCCGCGCCTTTGCCATCAATTCGCTGATGGTCAACGCGGGCTGGATGTCTGTCGTCCGCGAAGACATCGGCGTACAAACCTACTGGCGGCTTTATCTACGCGCGCAGATTCAGGATGGATCGCACGGTGAACCGATTCAAAATCCACCATGGGATTTGAACGCCCGCTACGAACTTGACCCGAAAACATACGAGGCCGGCGGACAATACGCGGCCATCCCTCCCGGCTATTGGGTGGACTTCACCTCACTGGCTCAAGCCTATGGCTGGGAACGTCTGCCTGCTCTGCCCAACTGGCGCAACTATTACGCAGGCGCGCGCTTTACTGAATTCGCAAAGACGGATGGACTCGACTGGTATTCCGCGATGCTGGAACTGTATCCCGCCGAAGCGCTTCTCACCCCGACCCCGGTCCTGCCGCCGACCGCCACGCCTTCGCGCACGCCGATTCCGACTTCCACGCCCGGCCCCACGCGGACTCCGCTTTGGACTCTCACGCCTTCATTGACTCCACTTCCTACGCTGACGCCCACCATCACAAAAACGCCTACGGTCACAGTCACCCCGCCGACGATTATTCCAACGTTTGGTCCATGAAGAAACTTTTGCGTTGTTGCAAGCGATGGTCGAGTAGCCGCGAAGCGGCGTATCGAGACCGAGCGACATCGTACTCGAAGAGTAAGCAATCCCCACTTCGATGGAGGAAATTGCTTCATCGGTCTTGGTCTCGATACATCGGAAAAACACCGACACTCGACCAGCGACCTCCTCGCAACGACATTTCTCTCTTTAGATTTGTAACAATAATTTCTTTTCTTGCTCTCACTGCCTGCACAATGATCGGAAACTCAAGCCCAACGCCGGTGGTCGCTGGTTTAACGGGAGCCAGCCCCGAGGTCCCGATTGAAGCGGCCACGCCCACGCTGGAACCGTTCCGATTCGATTTGCCCACGCCCGGTGCGCCTCCCATCTCCGGTTGGCGTCCGCCATTGTATCCGGTTCCGTGGGCCATGTCGCCCTACGATCATTTTTATTTCGCGCGCCCCATCGCCGCGGATCAAGTCAACTGGCCGCTTGCCGATTATCGCTACGGTGGAGTCTTCTTTGGCAATACCGTACACACCGGCGTGGACATCCCCGCCCCGGATGGAACGCCGATTCACGCCGCAGGACCCGGCACCGTGATCTGGGCAGACTGGGGACTCTTTATGGAGGCCCCCGGCAATCACGACGATCCATACGGTCAGGCCGTTGTCATCCGCCATGACTTTGGTTACAAAGACCAACAGCTTTTTACGATCTATGCACACATGAGCAAGATCATCGCGGTCGTTAGTCAACATGTGGAGACGGGTGATGTGCTTGGTCTGGTCGGCGCGACAGGCGCGACCACCGGACCGCATTTGCATTTTGAAGTCCGCTTCCCTGAAAATTCTTTTCATCATACATACAATCCCGAACTATGGATCGCGCCGCCGGAGGGCTGGGGCGTTTTGGTTGGACATGTGACGGATACAAACAACAACACGCTTCAACAGTTGGAAATCAGCGTGACAAATACAACCACGAATGAATCGCGCGTCGTGAAGACCTACGGCCCGGGGCCGGTCAATCACGATCCGGTCTACGATGAGAATATGGTGCTCGGTGATTTACCCGCGGGCTTGTACAAAGTCAGTTTCAATTACAAAGGCAAAGACCAGCAGGACTGGATGTACATCTATCCGGGTCAGATCACCTACTTCACCTTTCGCGGCACGCTCGGATTCAATGTCGCGCCGCCGCCCACACCGAAACTGGATGGGGTGCCAACGCCAAACCCGTAGGCCCTCCGCCCCTCGGCCCGTTTTGATTTCGTCGAAATGGGGAGGGAGGGGGGTAGGGCCGCCCTTGACGTACTGAACATCTGTGCTATACTGTGCCCACACTCGTATTTGACCTGTAAACCTGTATTGGAGAGAGAACATGTCCCCACGCAAATCCCGCTCTGCAACTGAAGAAACAACATCTGCCGCGCCGCAGGTGGATAGCGCCAAACGCGCCGTGCTCGACAAGGCCGTCGGCGACATCCTCAAGCGGTACGGCGAAGGCTCGATCATGAAACTCGGCGATGCTCATGGCATCATGCAAACCGAGGTCTTTTCCACCGGCTCGCTTTCACTCGACATTGCCCTCGGCGTCGGCGGCGTTCCGCGCGGACGCATCACAGAAATCTATGGCCCCGAGTCCTCCGGCAAGACCACCATCTGCCAACACATCGTCGCTGAGGCGCAAAAACTGGGCGGCACTGCCGCGTACATTGACATGGAACACGCGCTGGATCCGGTCTACGCGGCCAAATGCGGCGTGGACATTGACAACCTTTTCGTCTCACAACCCGATACCGGCGAACAGGCTCTTGAAATCGCGGAGACCCTCGTCCGCTCCGGCGGCGTGGATGTGGTCGTGATTGACTCCGTCGCCGCGCTCGTGCCTCGCGCTGAAATCGAAGGCGACATGGGTGACCCGACCATGGGCGTGCAAGCCCGCTTGATGTCGCAGGCGTTGCGCAAACTTTCCGGCGCGATCAATCAAACAAAAACAGCCGTGGTCTTCACCAATCAATTGCGCCAAAAGATCGGCGTGATGTTCGGCAATCCTGAGACCACCACCGGCGGTCAGGCGCTAAAGTTCTATGCCTCCATCCGCCTCGATGTGCGCCGCATCCAGGCCATCAAACAAGGCGAGGAAGTGATCGGCAACCGCACAAAGGTCAAAGTGGTGAAGAACAAGGTCGCGCCTCCGTTCCGCACCGCGGAGTTCGACATCATGTTCAATGAAGGCATCTCGAAAGCCGGCGATGTGCTCGACCTCGCCACGAAATTCGAGGTCGTTCAAAAGCGCGGCGCTTTCTTCTCCTACGGCGACACGCGCATCGGCCAGGGACGCGAAAATGCAAAAGATTATCTGCGTCAAAACCCGGCCATGATGGATGAGATCGAAAAGACCATCCGTCAAAAGGCGATGAGCGGTGAAGTCGTTCTGCCGCTCGAGGTCGGCGGCGACGGTGCAGATGAATCAGCCGGTGCAACTGACGAAGCATAATATTTTTATAGAGGCGACCATTTTGGTCGCCTCTACGTTATGATTGGGGATATGAAGAGCCGCTTCCTCTCGGACCTCAAATCTGCCGCCGTTTTATTGGCTTTGCTCTTCACTGTCGGTGCCTGCGCGCCAACTTCCACAGCGACAGTTTTCGTGCCGCCGACGGAACCAGCGCAAATCATCGTCATCACCGCGACCCCCACCGCCTCAATACCAACTTCGATTCCAACGATCATCGTTCCGACTCCCACTCCGCCATGCACGGATGTTTTGACGTTTGTCAACGACATTACGATTCCCGACGGCACCATCGTCACGCCCGGCCAATCCATTGACAAACAATGGCTGGTCGCCAACAGCGGAACGTGCAACTGGTCTTCGGGTTATCGTCTGAAACTGATTAGCGGTTTGGATATGGGCGCGGCCAGCGAGCAGGCTTTGTATCCCGCCCGCGCCGGGACTCAAGCCGTTTTGCGAATCATCTTCACCGCGCCAAGTGATGTCGGCTCGTATCGAAGCGCGTGGCAGGCGTTCAATCCCGATGGCCAGCCGTTTGGGGATACGATTTACATTCAGATTATTGTGCAATAACATGAGGAGAATATTATGGGCAAAGAGAAAGGCAAGAAACCAGAAACAACGATCATTGTTGCAGTCCTTGGTCTGGTTGGAACCATAATCGCCGCCCTGCTTGGCAGTCCTCTGCTGGCAAAGTTACTGGAGCCCTCAACACCCACACCCAGCGCGGTCGTAACAACGATTGGCAACACGCAAGTGCCGGTGTTCAGCCAGGATTTTGAAACCGGCACCAGCGGATTCTCTTTCGATCAAGGAAATTGGACCGTCGGCAAAGACAAAGCGAACAAAGTCCTTTCGGTGGATGCGAGTTCTGCGCCCGCCATTGCCACATTCGGACCGAACGATTTCACTAATGGCGTGATGGAGTTCAAAGTCAATTTCAAACAATTGCAGGGCAACGGGGTTTCGTTCAATTTTCGCCGCACCAGCGAAGCAACATACGCACTGTTATTAACTCAAAATCAAGTTTCGATGGGCTACCGCGACATCAAAAACAATGGCACATTCGAACCGTTCAACGCGGATACTACGCGCGCCTTCACGTTTCAGACTGGAACATGGTACGCCATCCGCATCGAAGCGCGCGGCTCGGAACTCATTCTCACGATTGACAACAATCGCTTGTTCAGCGCAACCGATGACCGCATTACAAACGGCGGATTCAATTTCGAGATCCGCCAGGGCAATCAGATCATGTTCGACGATTTGAACATCTGGGCATTGCAATAGAAGCCAATCCCGCTTTAGCAAAAGAGAGGCGATCCATGCGCGCCATCCGAATCATTTTGTATGCAACCACACTATTCGCCGTTTCGCTGGCCTGCACCCTCGGTCAGCGACCGCCCGAAACCGGTCGGCCATCTGTTGATCTCACAACGAACACAGCGACCATCGCGCCGCAGATCAGCCCGCCCATGGACACGCTCACACCCACGCCTCACGTCGAAACCGTTGACGATTTCTTCGCGCGCTGTCCAACCGCCGACGAAGTGGCGCGCGTCAATTCCGATTTCAAGGTCTCGTTTGAATACGATCCGACCGCGCCGACTCTGGTCTGCCACGCCGCGGATGGTTCTGCAGATTTGACCACTTTGCAAAAACGCGCGTATCAAACCATTTATGTGACCAAACTCCTGAACTTCAGTCAGCCTTTGCCGTGGACCGATAAACAACTCTACGATTGGCTGGTCGGGGCGATTGACGGCATCCGCTTTATTGATGGCGGCGGAAGCGGATACAGTTTCTGTTGTGACCCGGCGAATACCATTGTCATCGCGTTGAGTTCAAATGCGTATATTTTTCTGACCGATCATTGGCTGGAACCGGACATGGGCGGCGGCTTGATGAACACCATGTTCTTGTATGTCCATGAGGCGCGGCACAATGAGGGTTACGGTCATACCTGCACCAGTCGAAGCGGCGATGATAATCGTGTGGATGAAATGGGATCATGGTCTGTTCAATACTATCTGGCCTTGTGGATCGGGCAATACGGCGACCGCCAATTTCTGAAAGCGCCCGGGAACGATCCCAACGCTTATCGCCAAGCCGCGCTGAACGACTCGCAACAGACGCGCGAAGTGAGATTCTGTCTCGATCCTGCGCCGCCCATCCCAACTTTAATTCCGTGATTTGGAAGAACTGTCCCAAAGAGAAGGACGCTTATCCGACAATAAGCGTCCTTTTTATTTTATTCATTGCGCGGTCAATATGACACTTGTAATTCTATCCTTGTTACATCTCGCACTTTATAACGAAATGAAAAAACCTTTACAATTGGAGTCATCGTTTACCGATTTAGTAAAGGTCATTTATGCTTAGGATTAACCGCCAGACCGATTACGCTGTCCGTGTGATTTTGGCTCTCGCAAAGCGCGGCGACGAAGCGCGGCTTTCCACGGACGAAATTCGCAGGGAAATGTTGATTCCGCCCGCGCTGATGCCGCGTATCGTGGCCCGGTTGGCGAAATCCGGTCTGTTGAACACCTTCCCCGGCCGCGAGGGCGGTTTGATGCTTCCCCGCCCCTCGGCGAAGATCACGCTCAAAGATGTCGTCGAGGCCTTTGAGGGACCCATCCTGCTATCCCAATGTCTCGAAGCCAAAGGCGAGGATGATTGCCCATTTCGCGTCAATTGCCCGGTCAGCCCCAAATGGGGACGCGTGCAGGTGGCGATGTTGCGCGAGATGGAAAAAATTTCATTCGAAGATTTAGCGCTCGAGTCATTGAGTGTTCCGATGATCATGTCAAATCTGATTCCGTGAGTATGGTTGTGCCCGGAGGGCGCACAACCTGAAAATTTTTGTAAAGGAGAATGTATGGACCCTATCACTCTTTCGAGATGGCAGTTTGGACTCACAACTGTCTACCACTTTCTCTTCGTCCCGCTGACGCTGGGCATGGGGTGGTTCGTCGCATTCATGCAAACCCGTTATTATCAAACGAAGGATGAAACCTTCCTCAAGATGGCGAAGTTCTGGGGAAAATTGTTTCTCATCAACTTTGCCATCGGTGTGGTAACGGGCATCGTTCAGGAATTCCAGTTCGGCATGAACTGGTCGGAGTATTCGCGCTTCGTGGGCGATATCTTCGGCGCTCCATTGGCGATTGAGGCCCTGTTGGCCTTCTTCATGGAATCCACGTTCCTCGGGATTTGGATTTTCGGTGAGGGCCGCGTTCCCGAAAAAGTTCATCTCGCTTCGATCTGGCTTGTCGCCATCGGGTCGAATCTTTCCGCCCTGTGGATTCTTCTCGCCAACGGCTGGATGCAACATCCGGTCGGCTACGTGCTCAACGAGGTGACGGGCCGCGCGCAAATGGTGGATTTCTTCGCGCTGATCACCAATCCCAAAGGCTGGATTTTCTTCTGGCATACGATTGCCGCGGGGCTTGCCACGGCGAGTTTCCTCATTCTGGGCGTGAGCGCTTATCATCTCGTCCGCAAAACGAAATATACCGATCTGTTCAAGCGCTCTTTCCAGATCGCGGCCATCGTTGGACTTGTCTCCAGCACACTGGTCTTCCTCGGCGGGCACACGCAAGGTCAATACATCTATGAGACTCAACCGATGAAGATGGCCTCCATCGAAGCATTATGGGACACGGAACAACCTGCTTCATTCTCGATCCTGACCATCGGAGACTTGAGCGGAAAAAAGGAAGTCTGGTCGCTTCGCCTGCCGGCTTTCACCAGTTTCCTGGCTTGCAACAACTTCAATTGTGAAGTGCGCGGCGTGAATGACATTCAGGCGGAGTACGAACAAAAATATGGCCCGGGCGATTACATCCCGCTGATGGTCTTCACCTACTGGAGCTTTCGTTTCATGATGACCGTCGGTTTCATCATGATTCTTCTTTCGGCGTTCTTCTTGTGGGCGCTACGCAGCGACATCACCAAAGCCAAATGGATGAAATGGGTGCCGTGGGTCATCGTCCTGCCTTACATCGGCAACACCGGCGGTTGGATCCTGACCGAAATGGGTCGCCAGCCATGGATCGTACAGGGCCTGCTCAAAGTGCAGGATGCGGTTTCACCCAATCTCACTACGGTGGATTTGCTCATCTCATTGATTGGCTATGTGGTCGTTTATGGCGCGCTGGCCGTCGCGGATTTCTATCTGATGAGGAAATACGCTCTGGCCGGACCCGATGCCGCCTTGCGCGAATCGGTTGACGTCGCTCCCGCGTCCGTTGGGGCGCAGGACTAATCACGGAGAATTCCCATGTCTTACGAATTTCTTCAAACCCTTTGGTTCATTCTGATCGCCGTGCTATGGATCGGCTTCTACTTCCTCGAAGGCTTCGACTTCGGCGTCGGCATGTTGCTGACCTTCCTCGGCAAAAAGGACAACGAACGCCGCGCCATCATCAACACCGTCGGCCCAACGTGGGACGGCAACGAGGTCTGGTTGCTGACCGCCGGCGGCGCGACCTTCGCGGCGTTTCCGCAATGGTACGCGACCATGTTCAGCGGGTTCTACCTGGCGCTGTTCCTTTTGCTTGTCGCGCTTATCATCCGCGGCATCGCTTTTGAATATCGCTCAAAGGATGCCAGCCCGAAGTGGCGCAACACCTTCGACTGGATGATCGCCATCGGTTCCTTCCTCGCCGCGCTTTTGCTCGGTGTCGCTTTCGCAAACCTCGCGGAGGGCGTGCCGATCAATGACAAGATGATGTACACCGGCAATCTCTTCACCCTCCTCAACCCGTATGGATTGATGGGCGGCCTCGCAACGGTCAGCGTGCTTCTTCTGCACGGCGCGAACTTCCTGGCCCTCAAACTCGACGGCGAACTGCGCGAGCGCGTGCGTGACTGGTCGAAGAAAATCTATTGGGTCGCCGTCATTCTGCTAGTCGTTTTGATGATCGGCACCTTCTTCTTCACCGACATGGTCTCCCGCCTCGGTTACAACCCGGGCATCATCCCGGTCGCCTCCGTAATCTGCCTTCTGCTGAGCGGCTTCTTCATCAACCGCAAGATGGAAGGCTGGGCCTTCGTCATGACCTCGCTCAACATCGTCTTCACGCAGATCACATTCTTCACCATCATGTTCCCGCGCGTCATGATTTCCTCCCTCAACCCGGCTTGGAGTCTGACGATCTACAACGCCTCCTCTTCGCAGTATACGTTGACCGTCATGTCCATTATCGCTTTGATCTTCGTCCCCATTGTCCTCGCCTATCAGGCGTGGACGTATTACATGTTCGCCAAACGCATCTCGACCAAGAAAGACTCGCTGGTTTATTAGGTTCAAAGTTCGCAGGTTGGAAGGTTGCAGGGCACACCTCAACCTTCCAACCTTTTAACCTGACACTTGATACTTGACACACCCCCATGCACCGCAGACTCCTGACCCTCGCCCGCGACTCTCGCCTCGCATTCCTCGTCACGGTTCTTTCCGGACTCTTGGCCGGCCTCCTGACCATCGGCCAATCCTACCTCCTCAGCGCCACCGTCAATGACGTCTTCCTCGAAAAGCAGACTCTGCTTCAGGTCTCGCATTGGATGCAATTGCTTTTCATCGTCATCGCCGCACGCGGATTATTGACCTGGCTCAATGAAATCGCGGCCAACGCGGTCGCAGTGCGTGTCAAGACCGATCTGCGCGAACGACTCTTCGCCCACATTCTGGCGCTCGGCCCTGCTTTCAGTCGAGGCGAACGCAGCGGCGAACTGACCACGGCCGCGGTCGAGGGAATCGAAGCGCTGGACGCGTACTTCGGTCAGTATCTGCCGCAATTAGTTGTAAGCACGCTTGTCCCCCTCAGCATTTTGATTCTTGTTTTTCCACTCGACCCATTATCCGGCATCGTCCTTTTATTGACCGCGCCATTGATTCCATTTTTCATGTACATGATCGGCAAGGGTGCGGAAGCGGTGACGAAGCGGCAATATGAAACGTTGAGCCGGCTCTCTGCGCATTTTCTCGACAGTTTGCAAGGGCTGACCACGCTCAAACTTTTCGGACAGTCGAAAGCGCAGGCTAAAAATATCGCGCAAGTCAGCGATCAATATCGAGACACAACGTTGAAAGTTTTGCAGGTCACGTTCCTATCAGCCTTCGCGCTCGAATTGCTTGCCACGATCAGCACGGCCATCGTTGCCGTGGAGGTTGGTCTGCGTTTGCTTTATGGGCAGATGCAATTTCGCGAAGCGCTTTTCCTGCTCATCCTCGCGCCGGAATTTTATTTACCGCTCCGCATGTTGGGCCTTCGCTTTCACGCGGGCATGGCAGGGACAAGCGCCGCGCGGCGGATTTTCCAGATCCTTGATACACCGATTCAGACGATAGACTACAGACGAGAGGCCATGGCTCATCGTCCATCGTCCATCGTCTTCAAAGATGTTTCCTACACTTATCCCAGCGAATCCTCTCCAGTGCTCAAGGATATTTCGTTCACAATCGCAGTGGGTCAACACATCGCGCTGGTCGGCAAAACCGGCGCGGGTAAATCCACTTTGGTTAATCTTCTGCTTGGCTTTATTCAACCTACGTCGGGTCAAATCGTCACACAGTATTCAGCCTCCACCGCCGACGGTCAGCCGTCCACAGTCAACTGTCCACCGTCAAACGACAACATAGCCTGGGTCCCGCAACGACCCCATCTTTTCCACGACACAATTGCCGCCAACATTCGCCTCGGCAAACCCAACGCGACCGATGATGAAGTTGCTTCCGCCGCGCGCGCCGCGCACTTGGAAGAGTTTATTGAATCGCTCCCCGAAAAATACGAAACTGTCATCGGTGAAGGCGGCGCGCGGCTTTCGAGCGGACAAGCCCACCGCCTCGCCCTCGCCCGCGCGTTTCTCAAAGACGCACCGATTTTGATTCTCGACGAGCCGACCTCAAGCCTCGATCCTGAAACAGAGTCATTGCTCGAAGAATCGACGCGTCAATTAACGCAGGGGAGAACGGTCCTCATCATCGCGCATCGTCTCAACACAGTCTTCAACGCAGATCAGATCGTTGTGCTGGACGAAGGCCGCCTTGCTGAAGCCGGCACGCATCGCGAATTGCTCGCACGAAACGGCATATACGCAAAGATGGTAAAGACGTATGAAGTAGAAAGTGAAAAGGAAGAAGTAAAAAGCAAGAGTGAAACCCCAGACTCATCGCAAACTTCTCACTTCTTACCTCGCACTTATAACTCTCTTCAATCAACAGGGGACCACCAACTGCCCACTGTCTTCCGCTTATTGAAATTTTTGCACGGCTCATGGGGCTGGGTCGCGCTTTCAGTGTTGCTCGGCGCGCTTACCATTGGAAGTAGTGTCGCGCTGATGGGCACCTCGGCCTGGCTCATCTCTTCCGCCGCGCTTCATCCTTCCATCGCGATCCTCGAAGTTGCCATCGTGGGAGTCCGTTTCTTCGGCATCGCCCGCGCCGTCTTCCGCTATCTTGAGCGCCTTGTCTCGCACAACGTTACATTCAAACTGTTGGGTCGTCTGCGCGTGTGGTTTTACGAAAAACTAGAGCCGCTCGCTCCTGCGCGCCTGATGGATTACCGCGCCGGCGACTTATTGGCGCGCATCATCGGCGACGTGGAAACATTGGAAAATTTCTATGTGCGCGTCGTTTCACCGCCGCTGACCGCCATTCTCGTCGCGATTGGCGCCTCCATCTTCCTCGCCTCGAACGACCCGCGACTGGCCGTGCTCTTAATTGGCTTTTTCGTGCTCCTTGGCCTGATCCTGCCTCTGCTCGCGCAGATCATGAGTCAGCGCCCCGGCATCAACGTCATCACGCGCCGTTCAGATTTGCATGTCCAACTCGTGGATGGAATTCAAGGTTTAGCGGACATTTTGTCTTTTGACCGCGCAGGGGATCGAATCACGCAAGTCAAAAACACAGGCAAAGAATATGGCGACGCGCAACGCCGCATGGCGCATGTAAGCGCGATCTTTTCAGGGCTGACCACTTTTCTCACTAACTTTGCCTCATGGCTCGTGTTGTTCATGATCATTCCGCAGGTGACAGTCGGTCACATCAACGGTGTACTACTTGCCTCGCTGGCTTTGATTACACTTTCCTCGTTCGAAGCCGTAACCCCTCTGTCCCTCGCCGCTCAAATGTGGGTCAGCACACGCGAGGCCGCGCGGCGTTTGTTTGAAGTGGTGGATGCAGAACCAGCAGTAAAGGACGATGTTCGATACTCGGAATTCGACGACAAGGTATCGAATATCGAATTATCGGATTTGTCTTTCTCCTACCCCGGTCAATCCGCTCCCGCGCTTAAACATATAACCTTCAACCTTCATCACGGAAACTCCATTGCCATCGTCGGGCCGAGCGGCGCGGGGAAGAGTACGCTTGCCAATTTGCTGTTGAGATTCTGGGATTACGATTCGGGAGAGATTTGTCTGGGCGGTGAGTCGCTCAAAGCGTACTCGCCGGATGAAGTCCGGGAAAGAATCGGACTCGTCTCTCAAAACACGTACTTCTTCAACACGTCCATCTACGAAAATCTGCGCATGGCGCGGCGACGCGTCACGCGGGAAGAAGTCGAGGCCGCGGCACGCGATGCGCAAATCCATGATTTCATCATGAGCCTGCCACAAGGCTACGACACTTTGATCGGCGAGCAGGGACTGCGCTTGAGCGGCGGCGAGCGCCAGCGGCTGGCCATCGCGCGCGCCATCATCAAGGATGCGCCCATTTTGATTTTGGATGAGCCGACCGCCAATCTCGACCCGCTGACGGAAAGACTCGTGCTGGACGCTTTGTTCAAATTGATGCGCAAAAAAACTTCTCTCCTCATCACGCATCGCCTGATCGGGCTGGAGAACGTGGACGAAATTCTGGTGATGCATCATGGGCGCCTCGTGGAACGCGGCACTCACGCTGAGCTTTGCGCGGATCGTGGCTTGTATCGCCGTCTTCTGGATTTGCAAAATCGTATTCTGGCCGAGGTATAAACCGCTTGCAAGCCTCGAACCAGCGTGCTATAATGCAGGCAACTCCCCAGTGACTTGACAATTCGGCTTTGACCATCGCGGCGACTTGACCGCCTCCAGCCTTGTAATTCATCTTGCGAAAAATCCCCTCTACCCTCAATTCAGTGTGAACCGGCCCGCACCCAAACGGGGGTCGCTGGCTTTATTTTTCATTCCAATTCATCAACTCAAAAGGCATTGAAACAACATGAAAATTCTAGAACTCGAAAATGAACCTCTGGCAAAACTGCGTAAACTTGCCAAAGAGGCAAACGTCCCGAACTTCAACCGCCTGAAAAAGGAAGCGCTTATTCTCCAAATACGACAGGCGGAAGCACAGAAGGAAGGCATTGAACTGCGCGGCGGTATTTTGGAGATTATGAGCGAAGGCATCGGCTTCCTGCGGGCCGCCAACTACCGCATCAGCGACCAGGATGTTTATGTTTCGCAGGCACAGCTTCGTCGCTACGATCTTCGTTCGGGGGATTTGGTCATCGGACATGTTCGACCTCCCCGTGAATCTGAACGACATTTTGGATTGCTCAAAGTAGAAACGGTCAATGGCCTGGACCCCGAGGAGGCCGCCCGCCGCCCGGTCTTTGAGAATCTCACCCCGATTTTTCCCGATAAACGTTTCGACCTTGAGATTGACCACGATACACTCTCTTCGCGTTTGATCAATCTCGTTGCCCCCATCGGACGCGGCCAGCGCGGACTGATCGTCTCGCCGCCCAAAGCCGGCAAGACCACTATTCTGAAGCACATCGCCAACTCGATCTCCACCAAATATCCTGATGTGCATCTAATGGTCGTGTTGATCGGCGAGCGCCCGGAAGAGGTGACCGACATGGATCGCTCCGTGGACGCGGAAGTTGTTGCTTCGACCTTCGACGAGCCGGTCACATCCCACGTCCGCACTGCGGAAATCGCCCTCGACCGAGCCAAGCGCATGGTGGAGATTGGCCGTCACGTGGTCATCTTGATGGATTCGATCACGCGCCTGGCGCGCGCCTACAACCTGGTTGTCAACCCGTCGGGACGCACGCTCTCCGGCGGTATGGACCCATCCGCGCTGTATCCGCCCAAGAAATTCTTCGGGGCGGCGCGAAACATCGAGGAAGGTGGATCGTTGACGATCATCGCGACATGTCTCGTGGATACCGGTTCACGTCTGGACGATGTAGTCTACGAAGAGTTCAAGGGCACCGGTAACATGGAGTTACTGCTCTCTCGCAAATTGCAGGAGCGCCGTATCTTCCCCGCTGTGGACATCGAGCGTTCATCCACCCGCCGCGAAGACCTGCTCCTCGGACCGGATATTCTGCAACGCGTTTGGCTCATGCGCCGCATGTACGCGCAGATGGTTTCGCCGCCTCCCGGCGGTGCAGGCATGGATCAGACCGTGGCTACCGAAGCCATCCTTACACGCCTTGACCGCGCCAAGAACAATCAGATGTTCCTCGAGAATTTAACCGAGGAAGCATAACGGTTACAATTAGGGCATGAAACTGAATTTCGATTTTGGAAAATTCACCGAGTTTTTCAAGTCCAATCGCTTCGACATAATCTCGTGGAGCGTCACCGCGCTTTTGGTGGCCGCGTTGCTGGGGTCCACTCTCTGGTGGACTCAATCCGGGTCGGCCTCCCCCGCTACGCGTCCCGAACCGACCGTGAGTCCGAATCAAAATCAACAGTCTGTGACTCTGCCGCCGACATCCAACAACGGTTCGACCGATCCAAGCATCGAACGCGAACTGCAACTGAAGACGAACATTCCTGAACGCCCGCGGTTCACGGCCATAACATACCGCGTCGTACGCGGCGACTCGATGTTCGGCATTGCAAAACAATTTGATCTTAAACCTGAATCCATTTTGTACTCAAACAAAGATGTTCTGCACGATATTCCGGAACTTGCGCCGGGCATGGAATTGACCATCCCGCCTGTGGACGGTTTGTTGTACACCTGGAAAGACGGTGACACGATTCAAAAAGTGGCCGCCGAATTCAAGGCGCAGGCCGATGACATCTTGAACTGGCCGGGAAACAACATTGATCTTACCGATCCGAAAATCGAGCCGGGAGCGGTGGTGATGATTCCCGGCGGCAAGCGTCAGCTTGTTGATTGGACTCAGTTCATCCCCGCCTACACGCGCGGCAGCGGTTCAGCCACATCCACTCTCGGCCAGGCCAGTTGCGGCGGCGGTCCAGCCGGGCCACCTACTACATGGCCGACGAACGGCCCCCATACAATCTCCGGCAATGATTATGGGCCATCCCACCAGGGCATTGACATCACGGCTCCAGAGGGAACTCCCGTGCTTGCCGCAGGCAATGGTGTTGTTGTGTACGCGGGCTGGAATAATACCGGCTACGGCAATGTCATCATGATTGATCATGGCGACGGGTACGTCACCGTGTATGCTCACTTGGAGCAGGGAAGCTTCCTTGTGAAAACTTGTGACGGAGTTTTCGCAGGTCAACAGATTGCAAGCGCAGACAGCACAGGCAATTCAACTGGCTCGCATCTCCACTTCGAGGTTCGGCGCTTCGGCCAGACGTTAAATCCATGGGCGTTGGGCCTCCAATAGAAACTCATTTGTTGATCGGGCTTCTATTCGGAAACTCTTGATTTCCCAACCTGCATGAATCAATTCGGATTACAAAAAGCGCTCTCTTCTCTCCCTCTCGGCGACGTGCGCTATTTTGAATCAATCGGCTCGACCAATGACGAAGCCTTGGCGTGGGCCACCGAAGGCGCGCAGGATTTATCTCTGGTTGTCGCGGACGAACAGACCGCGGGCCGCGGCCGCTCCGGGCGAAAATGGTTGACGCCTCCCGGTTCAGCTCTGGCCTTCAGTCTGATTTTGAGACCGACGAACGCCGAACGCACGCATCCCGCGCGGACCACGGGCCTGGGCGCGCTCGCTTTGAGCGATTCTCTGCGGACGCACGGTCTTGCCGCGCAAATCAAATGGCCGAATGATGTGCTCATCGGCGGGAAAAAAGTGGCGGGGATTTTAGTCGAATCGGTGTGGGCGGGGGACGCGCTGGACGCATCCATTTTGGGAATGGGTGTCAACGTGTTGGCCGCGTCCGTACCGCCCGCTGATCAGGTCTTGTTTCCTGCTACAAGCATTGAAACGGAACTGGGCACACCCATTGAGCGCCCTGAGTTGTTGGGAGACATCCTTGCCGCCCTCATTGGCTGGCGCTCGAAGTTGGGAACGGATGAATTCATGCGAGCGTGGGAAGACGCGCTTGCTTTCCGCGGTCAGCAAGTGACTGTGACGAAAGATCAAAGTCCAAGCCTTACGGGCGAATTACTCGGCCTCGAACCGGACGGAAGTTTACGAATCCGCGACAAAGAAGGACAGGTGCATCAGGTACAATTTGGGGAGATTCATTTGCGTCCGGTCGTGTGATAGAATCCAATGGAACAATGTCTTTGCGAGCGACCGGAGATTGCTTCGGGCTTTGCCCTCGCAATGGCGTGAGGTATTTATGTTTGATAATCTGCGTGAACAGGCAAACTCGAGTCCGTTTTATGAAGAAGAGGCCCAATTTCAGGAAGCGGCAGGGACCGCCGACGCGCCGCCGCGCCGAACATCCGGCGCCCGCCTTCTCGGCATGACCGCGCCTCAGCGCTTCTTCATCGCTGTCATGCTGATGATCACGATTTGTATCGTTGGAACCTTGTGTTTGGCGGTGACAGGAAAGTTCGGGTTTTAGAAACAATTCGGGCTGGGTCTGAGACCCAGCCCGATTCTTTATTGTGTTATCTTCGACTGTTCTTCCGGTGTCTCGTCTCCATTCACCTGCGCGCCGGCCCTCTTCAAATCCTCCGCGGCGATACGCGCCACCGACGCCACATAATCGCCATCCCCTGGCTTGATCAGATGCACGCCTTTCGTGGCGCGGCCTGATTGCTTCACCGCCTTCACTTTCAATCGCAAAGCCACGCCGTTGGCCGTGATGATCGTCAGTTCATCGTCGTTGTGAACTACGCGTGCGGCGGCGATCTTTCCAATCTCCGGCAAAACCTTTTGGTCAATGGTGGCAATGCCGCCGGTGGCGCGGCCTTTCGGCGTGTATTCTTTCAGCGGAGTCTGTTTGCCAAACCCGCCTGTGGTCACAACCAACAGAGAGCCGTCTTTATCCACCACATCCATGCTCGTGACTGAGTCGCCCTCTGCAAGGCGGATGCCTTGCACGCCCGCGGCCTGACGTCCCATGGCACGCACCTTCTCTTCGCTGAAACGCAAAGCCTGGCCGCGCTCAGTCACGAAGATCACCTCGTCCTTGCCGGAGGTGAGCCGCGCCCAGCCGAGGGTGTCGCCCTCATCGAGGGTCATGGCAATCAAACCCGAGGGGCGGACCGAGGCGAATTCCTCCATCACCACACGCTTGACTTTTCCGCGAACGGTCGCCATCATGCAGTATCCGTGTGCGGAAAAATCCGAGACCGCAATAGCGGCAGTGATGCGTTCGTTCGCATCCAACGCCAACACATTGACCAGCGGGATGCCCTTGGCGGCGCGGTCAGCATCCGGGATTTGATAGACTTTTTCAGAATAGACCTTGCCGCGGTCGGAGAAGAACAGCATCGAGTCGAGACTGCGAGCGGGGATGAGCATCACAACCTCATCTTCGTCCTTGGTCTCGTGCCCCTTCACGCCGCGCCCGCCCCGGCTCTGAATGCGGAATGCCGATGCGGCCACGCGCTTGATATAGCCGCGTTCGGTGATGCTGATCAACACGGCTTCATCCTGAACGAGATCTTCTTCGGTAAGTTCTTCTTTCGCATCCGAAGCGATACGTGTGCGGCGATCATCACCGTATTTCTCGGCAAGTTCTTTCAAGTCGGTCTGAATCAGCGCCAGAATCTTTTTGGGGTGAGCCAGCAGGTCTTCAAGATACGCGATCTGTTCGCCGACCTGTTTGTGTTCCTCTTCGATCTTTTGACGCTCAAGCGCGGCCAAGCGGCGCAATTGCATGTCGAGAATGGCCTGCGCCTGCAGGTCACTCAACTTGAAGCGCTTCATCAAATTTGTTTTGGCAACATCTGCATCCTGTGATTCGCGGATGGTCTTGATCACCGCATCAAGGTTGGCAAGCGCAATCAGATAACCATCGAGAATGTGCTGGCGCGCCCGCGCTTTCGCCAGCTCAAAATTCGAGCGGCGGACGATGACCGTTTGCCGGTGCTCGATGAAGATTTGCAAAGCGCGCTTGAGCGGAAGCGTGCGCGGCTCGCCGTCCACCAGGGCCAGCATCTGCACGCCAAACGTGGATTGCAGAGCCGTATATTTATACAGTTGATTCAAAACTTTTTTGGGTTGCGCGCCGCGCTTGAGTTCGATCACGATGCTCATGCCGCGTTGATCCGATTCGTCGCGCAGGTCGGCAATTTGATCCAGCCGATCTTCGCGGACCAATTCCGCGATACGTTCGATCAGAGTTGATTTGTTGACTTGATATGGAATTTCCGTGATGATGATCTCGTGCTTGCCGTTCTTGCCCTCTTCGATATGCGCGGTGCCGCGTACCACCAAACGCCCGCGGCCGGTCCCATATGCAGATTCGATTCCCTCGCGTCCAACGATAATGCCACCTGTGGGGAAATCCGGCCCGGTCACATACTTCATCAATTCTTCAACTGGGACATCATCCATCCTGTCGTAATTGTCTATCAGGAAATTGATGGCGTTGACCAGTTCACGCAGATTGTGCGGCGGGATGTTGGTCGCCATGCCCACTGCAATGCCCACTGCCCCATTCAAAAGCATGTTCGGCACCCGCGCCGGAAGCACCAGCGGCTCTTCGAGTGAGTCGTCGAAGTTCGGGCCGAAATCTACTGTGTCTTTGTCAATGTCAGCCAACAGTTCTTCGGCCAATCTGTGCAAGCGGGCCTCGGTGTAACGCATGGCTGCAGGTGCATCGCCATCAATCGAACCAAAGTTGCCCTGCCCATCTATCAGCAGATAACGCATGGAGAAATCCTGAGCCATGCGCGCCATGGTCTCATACACCGCGGCGTCGCCATGAGGGTGGTACTTTCCCAAGACCTCACCCACGATACGGGCCGATTTTTTGTAGGCCGAGTTCGAACGAATGCCCATGTCCTGCATCGCATACAAAATGCGCCGGTGGACGGGCTTCAGTCCATCACGAGCGTCCGGCAGGGCGCGCGCCACAATCACGCTCATGGCGTAATCTATGTAGGCCGAGCGCATTTGGGCGTCAATGTCTACTTGATGAACGTTTCCGATGTCCATGGTATTCCTATATCAGGCATAAAAAGACACGAAGACGGTGGATTGTTGCCCTCGTGTCGCATTAGATGAAGCACACGCTTGAATTAGGCTAATTATACCCCATCAGACGTCTATCCGCACCTTTTCGCGGACCGTTCGCCGGCCCTCGAATCCGACGATTTTTTGCACCGAATATAGCTAATTTGGATGGGAGTTCCTCCTAGTAATCTTCCGCCTAGGTAAAATTTATGTTACTTCTCAAGTCCCAAGCCTTAATAACTAAATCAACACAACATTTGACGGCTTCGTATCACTTTACAAAATAATAATTGATGGGGAGAGTGCGACGTCATTAAAAAATGAACCCGCATTGAGCGAGCGGGCCACTTGAGAAAAAGAACAATATTTCGGTGTGCCGAAGGTGGGACTTGAACCCACATGAGATTGCTCTCACTACGCCCTGAACGTAGCGCGTCTGCCAATTCCGCCACTTCGGCCAGCGCAGTGTATTTTATCCGAAATGATTGTTTTGTCAACGGAACGGGAAAACATAATTTATACATGAGTCGCTCAGCGTCTACAAATCTTCAATTTTTAAACTCATCAATATCAATGGGAACAAAACGTGCAGGCCATGCGTCAACCGTTTGCATAACTGTATGGCGATTCCATTACAGGACTGTTAGGGGATGTATCTTTTCATTTCTAAAATAGTTATAGTAGATGTAAAGAAAGGAGTTGCTTATGTTCGTTCTCGTCGTTGCAATTTGCCTACTCTTGCTCTTTGCCCTGACCGGCGCAGACCTGCTCGTCGAAAATATCAATTCAGACGAGCTGAGCAAAATGGGTGTCGAGAAAAAATCATGACGGACGATACCCACCTTCCCTAGCCCGATGCGGACCAACACGCGTCGGGCATTTCTTTTTTAAAAATGAAAAGCCGTCCGTTTGACGGGACGGCTTTTCAGGCAACTGACCGGGAAATCAGTTCAGGCGGGCCAGCACATCGTTTGCTTCGAGCAAAAGATACTCCACACCATCCATCTTGAACTCCGTGCCGCTGTATTTGGCAAACAAGACCTTGTCGTCTGCCTTCAACTTGATGCTTTCATCGTCGCCGATGGCAACGACCTTGCCCATTTGCGGCTTTTCCTTCGCCGTTTCAGGCAGGAATAGACCCGAAGCAGTCTTCCCCTCCTGCTCCAACGGGCGGATGAGGACGCGCGTGCCTAACGGTTGAATCTTGACTTCAGACATGGCTGCCCTCCACCTTTATTTGATGCCCAAAAGCAGATCAATCTGCGGCTTGTTGAACCCGACGACGATCCTGCCGCCGATATCGATCACCGGCACACCCATCTGGCCGGAGCGCCTTACCATGTCGCGGGCGGCATCAAAATCGCGGCTCACGTCAATGTCTGTGAATTTAATGCCCTTCTCGCGGAAATACTTCTTCGTCATGTTGCAGAAAGAGCAGGTCGGCGTGCTGAAGACAATTACTTTCGGTTGTTTGTTTGGTTCCGTCATCTGAATACCTCCAAAGGTAGTTTGATATTTCGACAGTTACAAAAAACAAAAAATTACACGACTTGGATAAATCAAACGACACAAATTTTGCATGACATTCATCCCTACCGAACGGTCGGTAGAAACATAAATCTGAGATATAATACACAAAAATCCTCGCGGAGCCTTCATGGATTTCTCCCTCTCCCCCGAACATCAAATGGCGCAAAAGATGGTGCGCGATTTCGCACAGAAAGAAATCGGCCCGGTCATCAAAGAATATGATCGCAGGCAGGAGCCGATTCCCTTCGCGCTGAAGCGCATGGGCGAACTCGGCATTCTTGGCTTGTGCTTCCCGGTTCGCTACGGCGGCCAGGGCATGGACTATCTCGCGCTCGGCCTGGCCTGCGAGGAACTCGAAGCCGTGGACACCTCACTGCGCGTGGCGATGTCTGTTCACACGGGTTTGTGCTCGATGAATCTTTTTCAGTGGGGAACGGAAGAGCAGAAACAGAAATTTTTAATTCCACTGGCAAAAGGCGAAAAGATTGGATGCGGCGCGTTCACGGAACCCGGCATGGGGTCTGATGTGGCCGCGATGCGGACCTCCGCAAAACGCGACGGCGATTTCTACATCCTGAACGGCGAGAAGATGTGGATCTCACTCGCCTCCAAAGCGGACCTCGTGCTGGTCACCGTTAAAACGAATCCCTCCGCCCGAAAGCCTTCCGACGGACTCTCCACCTTCATCGTTGACCTGAACACTCCCGGCGTCACGCGCGGGGACATTCACGGGAAACTTGGCGTACGCGCTGGTGCGACGGGCTGGATCAATTTTCAGGATGTCAAAGTTCCAGCTGCGAATCGACTCGGCGAGGAAGGCGAGGGATTCAAGATCACGATGTCCGGCTTCGATCACGGACGGTACACCGTCGCCTCCGGCGCGACAGGTATCATCCGCGCGTGTTTGGAAGCAAGTGTGAAATACGCCAAGACGCGGCAAACGTTCGGCAAGCCAATTGCCGAATATCAGCTCATTCAGGAAAAAATCGCCAAAATGGCGCAGGAGTACGAGATCGCGCGGCTCCTTTATTATCAGGTCGGGTGGATGAAGAATCAGGGCAAGCGTTGCACGCGCGAGACCTCATATGCAAAGAAATTCGCCACGGAAGCCTCCTTCAGCGCGGCCAACGAAGCGATTCAAATCCACGGCGCGTACGGCTACAGCGACGAATATGATGTGGAACGTTATCTGCGCAATGCACGCGGCGCGATGATCTACGAAGGCAGTTCCGAAATTCAAACATTGATTCAGGCTGGCTACGCGCTAGGCGAGCGAAGCGACAAGCCTTTGCGCTGTGAACTGCCCGCGTATGATGAGAAGGTGTGGCAAAGTTAGAATTTATTCGCTGAAAAGTTGAGCACTTCATGAAACAATTCACTGTGTTTCTCTCAGTTTCATTTTTTTTGTCAATCTGTGTATCTACTACAGCAGAACCGTCTGTTGTGCACACAGCAATGCCGGCTACGACTCTCACCTCTACTCCAAGGCCGACCTCAACACCCCGTCCGACTGCAACTGCGACTCCTATGTTGCCGGATTCAATCATAGTGACGTTTCCTGATACTGAGCCTCGAGCGGAACAAAACAGAATAAAGACCACTATAGATCAAGCCTATTGGTTTTATGTATGGATCGGGTGTTCCCCAGATGGTTTCACAATAAAATTCTATGATGGCGAAGGTGGTTACTCTGATTATTCAAATGGCGCATGGATGGAAGTCGGTCTGTCCGCAACCCGGCAGGATGATTACATCGGATTTACTGGCGCGATCAGCCACGAAATGGCACATGTCATGTGCCAGCATCAATTCACGCGGCGTGGAAATCTAGGATCGTTGGATTTGCGCTGGTTGACGGAGGGAGTTGTCAATTACTTCTCTGCCATGGAACAAATTGCTAGAAATGGGGGATATGGCGGCGTCAGAATGAATGTCAAGACTTGGGAAGCGGAAACTCTGAGAGCAGGCATGAATTACTGTACTCTGCCTCTATCCGCCTTAGAGCCTAGCAACGCACATGAAAAATACCCAAAGGAGTACTGGACAGCGGGCGAAGTCGCCAGCGTGTTTCTAGTTAGAACGACGCCAGAGGGTATGAAGGCAATTATCAAATATTACACGTTGTTATCTACTCTCTCTAAGGAACAAGCATTTTTCCAAGCGTTTGGAAAGACCAAAGAAGAATTCAACCGGCAATATCATGACGAGTGTCCAGAAGGCTTTCCATCAGTAACAAAATAACTTCTTGTCAGGAGATTCACATTGAAAATCATCGCCTGCATCAAACAAGTCCCAGACTCGGAAGCCAAAATCAAAGCCGAGGGTGGGCAAGTATCGTGGGGAGAGTCGCCGCTGGTGATCAACCCGTTCGACGAGTACGCCGTCGAGGGCGCGCTTCAGCAGAAGGAAGCGCAGGGAGGAACCGTCACCGCGCTGTGCATCGGGCCAGAATCCGCCAAGGAGGCGCTCAAGCACGCGCTGGCCATGGGCGCGGACGACGCCATCCTGATCTCGGACGCGGCGCTCACCGCGCTCGACACACAAGGCGCGGCGCGCGTGCTCGCGGCGGCCATCAACAAAATCGGCGGCGTGGATATGGTGGTGTTTGGCCGTCAGACTCTCGATGATGGCTCCGGCATCACCGCCGCGCAAACGGCACGCGTTCTCGGGTGGCCGATGCTTGGGCTGGCTGGCCAGATCAAAGTCGACGCGGGAAGCGTGGAAGTTTCGCGCGTCATCGAAGAAGGCCGGCAAAACGTCAAAGCCAAACTGCCCGCCGTCATCAGCGTCGTGCAAAGCATCGGCGAGCCGCGCTATCCGTCATTCATGGGCATCCGCAAAGCATCCAAAGCGGAGATTCCAATTTGGTCATTGAACGACATCGGCCTGAGCGCGCCGGCGCAAATTGTGAGCCGCGTTGAACTCATCACGCCGCCCAGCCGCGACGTCACTTGTGAAATCATCACGGGCGAAAGCCCTGCCGAGATCGCCGAGGTACTCGCCGATAAAATTCTCGCGGAGAAAGTGCTATGAAGACTCTCGTTTACATTGATCATTTCAAAGGCGAGGTCCAGCCTGCTTCGTGGGAAGCGCTCGGGGTCGCGAAAAGTTTTGGCAATGCAAGTGCCGTTATTTTGGGATCGGGACTCGACGCGCTGATGAAGACCGCGTTTGAATTTGGCGCGGACGAAGTCCTGGTCGCGGACGATCCCGCGCTGACGGATTACCGCGCTGAAGCGTTTGCTTCCACGCTGTCCGCGCTCGCTTCCTCCCGGACCCCGGACCTGATTCTGCTCCCGACGACGACTCGCACCCGCGAACTCGCCGCGATGACTGCAATGGATTTGAACACCGGGGTGTTGGTTGATTTAACCGGATTATCGCTCGATGGTGATAAGTTAATCGCGACGCGTCCGATCTATGAAGGCAAATTGAATGAAAAGGTCGTGTGCACTGGCAAGCCTGTAATTGCAACTCTACGCGGCCGCGCCTTCCCCCGCCCCGCGCAGGACAAATCGAAAAGCGGAAGCGCAACAAAAATCGAAGCCAAAGCAGAATCGCCAACGACGGTTGAGGGTTACGAAGTGGCCGAACACGCCGTCAGTGTGTCCGACGCGGGCGTAGTGGTCGCTGGCGGACGCGGCGTGTCGAACAATCCATCGCTCAC
>JAJPIZ010000044.1 GCA_021324435.1 Anaerolineae bacterium | reverse complement strand
CCGGTCTGTGGGTGGAACTTTACAATGAAATGCCTTTGCCTACTTCAGCCGGTTCGCGCTTGTTGACCCGCCTGCGCCCTCACGAGAAACAATCCTACATTGCGCGCACCTGGCTCACGCGTCGCGGCGGGTTTCCCATCGGTCCCACTGTATTGACCGTTTCCGATCCGCTCGGACTATTTCGCGTGAGAAAAAGTTTTCCTGCCGAAAAGTCGCTGGTCATCCTGCCGATGATTTTCCCAATCGTCAGTTTTCTTTCGCCGCCCGGCCTGCTCCCCGGCGGACAGGTCATCCGCCGCAAAACCATGGACATCACGCCTCACGCGGCGGGCGTACGCGAATACATTCCGGGCGACCCGCTGAAGCGCATCCATTGGCCCACGTCCGCGCGGCGCGGGCAGTTGATGGTCAAAGAGTTCGAACAGGACCCGCAAGCCGAAGTGTGGATCTTCCTCGACGCGCAACAGAAAGTGCAGGCCCAAAGATCATTTGAGACGCCTGAAATGCCGCTCGAGAGTCTGCTATTCAGCCGCAAGCCCAAATTGACTCTGCCTCCCTCCACGCTCGAATACGAGATCAGCATCGCGGCTTCGCTGGCGCATTACTTCATCGAAGAAAAGCGCGCGGTCGGCCTCGTTACATATGACCGCGCCTACAATATGATTCCCGCCGAGCGAAGCGAACGTCAGGAAAACAAGATTCTCGAAACGCTGGCTTTTCTTGAAGGCAAAGGCGATCTGTCCATCGCGGCGCTGGTCGGCGCGCAGGCGCGCCAGTTACCGCAGGGATCGAGCGCGATTCTCCTCACGCCAACGGTCTCGCTTGATCTCATCATCGCTGCGGACGATCTTCAACGACGCAACTTGCGGCCTGTCGTTGTTTTGCTTGTTGCCGAAACGTTCGATGGTAGCGAAGGTTCCGATAAACTCGCCGCTCAGTTGGCCGAACAGCGCGTGCCGGTCTGTCTCGTGTATTGCGAAGCCGATCTGTCGCAAACGCTTTCGGCTTTTTCTTCCGCCCATTTCTCACAGGATGCAACCACATGGCAAAGACCCGCGTTGTCACACTTGACTTAAATTTTCAAGGCAAGACTCAAGCCATCGCGTCGTATTTGATTCGACATTCCGCCGGCGCAATCTTGATCGAAAGCGGACCGGGTTCGACTTTTTCCGCCCTGCAAGCGGCTCTCGCGGAAAACGGCTTGCGCGTCTCTGACGTTACGCACGTCCTGCTGACGCACATCCACCTCGATCACGCCGGCGCGGCGGGATGGTTGGCAAAGCAGGGCGCGCAGATTTATGTCCATCCGGTCGGCGCGCCGCACATGTTGAATCCCGAAAAGTTAATTGCATCCGCTACCAGAATTTATGGCGACCAGATGGAAAAACTTTGGGGTGAGTTCCTGCCCGTGCCGCAGAATCAACTCAACGTCCCGAACGATGCGGAAGCAATCAAAATCGGTAGCGCGGAATTTATTCCGATCAATACGCCCGGCCACGCGGAGCATCATTACGCCTATCTGTTTGAAGATATTTGTTTCAGCGGTGACGTGGGCGGGGTCCGCATTCCGGGTTATCCCTATTTGCGAGTCCCGATGCCGCCGCCCGAATTGCATTTTGGCAAATGGCGCGAATCCATCGCGCGTTTGAAAAAGGAAAAGTTCGCGCACATCGCGCCGACTCACTTCGGCATGTTCGACGACCCCGAATGGCATTTGAATGAAGTCCAAAAGGAGCTGGATTCCGCGGAGCGCTGGCTTGAAAACGCAATGAAAGCCGAACCGTCCATTGAAGAATTGCGCCAGATGTTTACCGATTGGGTAAATAAAGAAGGCCAACGACAGAACTTGAGCGCGGACGTAGCCAAAGCGTATGAACTGGCCAATCCGCTGGGTATGAGCGCGGATGGGATGTATCGGTATTGGAAGAAGGTCAGGTTGGCGGCATAATTCCCCTCTCCCCAAATGAGAGGGGATAGGGGTGAAGGTTTGTCATACATATGTCACGCGCAAGGCGTGATGCTTGAAACATGGCAGGAATGCCTGTTCAAGATATACTCAAATTCAAGGAGATTTTATGAAACATTTTCTCGCTATTTCGGATTTATCTTCTTCCGAAGTTCAAGACCTGCTCGATCTGGCTGTTCGTCTCAAGAAGGAATATTTCGAGAAAGGCAATCCGCCGCTCTTCAAAGGCAAAGTGCTGGGCATGATCTTCCAAAAGCCCAGCCTGCGGACGCGCGTTTCATTTGACATGGCGATGCGTCACTGCGGCGGCGATGCCTTGTATCTTTCGCCGAACGAGATCGGGCTCGGCAAACGTGAATCCATCGCAGATGTGGCGCGGGTGCTCTCTGGCTATGTCCAGGCGCTGATGGCGCGCGTGTTCGAGCATGAGCATGTGCTGGAACTGGCGAAGTGGTCGAACATTCCTGTGGTCAACGGCCTGAGCGATTACAACCATCCCTGCCAGGGCATGGCCGACGCGCTGACCATTCAGGAAAAGTTTGGCAAGAAGAAAGGGCTCAACGTCACGTTCGTGGGCGATGGCAACAACGTCGCTGTTTCACTGATGCATGTCTCTGCCAAACTCGGCTGGAACTTTACGCTGGCCAGCCCGGAAGGGTATGACTTGAATCCGAAAGCGGTTGAGATTGCAAAGAATATTGCCAAAGAAACGGGAAGTAAATTGAACTTTCTGCGCGACCCGAATCAAGCAGTCAAGGGCGCACAAGTCATTTACACGGATACATGGACTTCGATGGGTCAGGAGGAGGAGACAGCCAAGCGTGAGAAGGTCTTCCCGCCGTATCAAGTCAATGCGAAACTGGTCAACGAAGCAGACAAGGATGCGATCGTCATGCACTGCCTGCCCGCGCATCGTAACCACGAGTTGACAGATGATGTGGCCGATGGTCCGCATTCGGTCATCTTCCCGCAGGCGCATAATCGTCTCCACGCGCAAAAGGCGATTTTGGCTCGTCTCTTCGGCGTGGCGTGAAAAAAATCTAAACACAAAGGACACGAAGTACACGAAGTACACACCGTCCGCGCCGCGAACAACGGCGGCACGTCGGTGCGAGACGGCAAAGTTTTTCTCTTTTTTACCTTAGTGACCTTTGTGCCCTTCGTGTTTAAAAAGGCAAATTTATGAACACCAAAGATTTCATCGCTTTAGAAGAACAGTACGGCGCGCACAATTATCATCCGCTGGATGTGGTGATCACACGCGGTGAAGGTGTGTGGGTTTATGACGTGGATGGAAAGAAATATCTGGATTGTCTTTCGGCCTATTCCGCGCTTAATCAAGGGCATGTTCATCCCAAGATTTTGAATGCACTGCTGGAACAAGCCAAAAAGGTCACGCTGACCTCGCGCGCGTTCCGCAACGACCAATTGCCGTTGCTTTACAAAGAACTCTCCGACATGACCGGCTATGAAATGTCCCTGCCGATGAACAGTGGGGCGGAGGCGGTCGAGACTGCGATCAAGTTGGCCCGCAAGTGGGCGTATCGAGTCAAAGGTGTGCCGCGCCATCAGGCCGAGATCATCACCGCGCAGGGGAATTTCCACGGAAGGACGACAACCATCGTCTCGTTCTCGACCGAGCCGTCGTATCGCGACGACTTCGGTCCGTTCACGCCCGGATTTGTCACCGTGCCATACGGCGACGCGTCCGCGATTGAAAAAGCCATCGGCAAAAACACGGCGGCAGTTTTGCTCGAACCGATTCAAGGCGAAGGCGGAGTCATTATTCCACCCGCGGGCTATTTGAAAAAGGTCGCTGAGATTTGCAAGAAGAACAATGTCTTGTTCATGGCTGATGAAATTCAAACGGGTCTCGGCCGCACCGGAAAATTATTCGCGTGTGAGCATGAAGGCGTACGCCCTGATATTGTGATCATTGGCAAAGCCCTGGCCGGAGGCTTTTATCCCGTCTCTGCGATTCTGGCGGACAAACCCATCCTCGGTTTATTCACGCCCGGCGAACACGGCTCGACCTTTGGCGGGAATCCGTTGGCCGCGGCCACGGCCCGCGCCGCGCTGGCTGTGATCCGTGATGAGAAACTCGCCGAGCGCGCTGAAAAGATGGGCACTTACTTTATGGAACAATTGACTGAAATTCCCAGCCCGCATGTGAAAGAGGTGCGCGGCAAGGGCTTGTTGATCGGCGTGGAATTGAAACCGTCCGCGGGCGGGGCGCGGCGCTTCTGTGAAGCGATGCAGAAGAAAGGCATCCTTGCCAAAGAGACGCATGAGAACGTGATCCGTTTTGCGCCGCCGCTGGTGATTGACAAAGAGACAATTGACTGGGCGCTTCCTTCCATCAGGGAAGTGCTGAATATAAAATGAATTTTTCCCTCATCTACCCCCTCCCGCCTTCCCGCAAAGAACAGCGGGCGAGCGGCACCCTCCCCTTCCCTCTCCCGAATTCGGGTGAGGGAAGGGGGGGGCTGGGGCGGGGAGGGGTGAGGGCCGGAGCGCACGATGAACATGGGAATACGAAACGAAACCCGTCCCTT
>JAJPIZ010000034.1 GCA_021324435.1 Anaerolineae bacterium | reverse complement strand
GAGCGAAGCGACGAAGAATCTCAAATTTTGAACGAAAAAAACGAGATTCTTCGCTCCCGTTGGTCGCTCAGAATGACATGAGACGAATTTGCATACAGACCCTAAGAAAAACTTTTTGAATCTTCGCGTGCTTAGCGATCTTCGCGGTTAAATTCTCTTTATTCGATCCAGTCCAATATCTTGTGCCACATCCCCGCGAACGGCAAAAACCACGGACGCCCATCGTAGAGTCCCAGCGGCGCGCCGGGGAAGGGGAAGGCCGCGAAGGGATGATCTTTTATGTTCCCGTTTAGCATTGCTTCGGCCACGCTCTTTCCCAGGTAGGTTGCCATCGCCACGCCGTGCCCCGCGTAACCCAGCGAGTAATAAATTCCGTTTTCTTCACCGACGTGCGTCATCATGTCGAAAGCAAAATCCAGCGTGCCGCCCCAAACATATTCGACTGCCACATCTTTCAATTGCGGATAAACCCGAATCATCTCGCGCCGCAAAATCTCTGCGCTTTGCCTGATCGTGTTTTCATCTTCAGGGAAGAACGCGGCGCGCCCGCCGAAGATCAAGCGGTTGTCCCACAGCCGGAAATAATTTAAGTAGTGTTTGTAATCGAAGATCATCCGATTCTTTGGGCTGAGTTCATGTGCCAATTCATCCGATAATTTTTCGGTGGCGATGATGAACGAACCAATTGGGATGATTTTCTTTTGCAGGCTCTTTACGACATTGCCTGTGTAGCCGGATGTCGCCACGAAAATGTTTTTCGCGTTGACCTTGCCGCGTTCCGTTTCGACGGTGAACCCGTTCGCGCCCCGTTCGAGGCGGGTGACGCGCGCCCGTGCATTCAGTGAAGCCCCGGCCTTTTGCGCGGCGCGCGCCAAACCCGCGACGTATTGCGCCGGGTTCAGCCCGCCGCTGGCTTCATCAATCAGCGCTCCGTGATAAACATCCGAGCCGATCTCGCTTTTCAAATCTTTTGGCTCGATCAGTTTTACCTTGTGATTAAACTCTTTCGCCATAAACTCGACTTCGTCGCGCAACGCGTCGAAGTGTTTGGGCTTGTTGGCGGCCAGCAAATGGCCTGTGCGCGCAAAGCCGCAGTCAATCTTTTCTTCCCTGACAATTTGTTCAACGGCATCAACCGAATCGAGCGAGCATTGAAATAACCGCCCGGCCTTTTCGCGGCCATATTTCTTCAAGACAATTTGCATCGGCAGTTTGAGACCGGTGAGAGTCATGCCGCCGTTGCGTGAACTGGCTCCCCAGCCAATGGTCTCGGCCTCTAGCACGGCCACGCGCGCCCCGCGTTGCGCGAGGGTGCGCGCGGCGACCAGGCCGGTGTACCCGCCTCCGATAACGGCCACGTCCACCTGGTCCGGTAAAGACGCGGGGTTTTCATCCGACGGCATGTCAACTGTTTCATGCCAGTAAATTTTTTCTTTGAGCATCTCCCTCTCCCTGAAATTCTGTTTGCTTATTTATTTTGCTGCGCGTTTTGCTGTCCGTTATCGCGGCGCAGGGCGGAGCCTTGGATCACGACGCCAGTGATGACCAGGATGAAAAAGAGCACTACATTGACGGCCGGTCTGAAATGAATTGCGTTCAAAATCAACGATGCCCCCGCCATCGAGGAGATGCCGATCAACGCCCAGTCAAACAGGAAGGCAACCAGCGCCGCGCCGATGATCCCGCCGATGATGAAGATGATCCAGGTCAGAATGCCTCTATCGAGTCCGATCAGCCCGGCAAGATTCAGCAGGATATAACCACCGCCCAGAAAACCCGCGATACCAATCGCGAGAGTTTCCATGAAGATCGCCAGCACCGCGAAGGCAATGCCCAGCCCGACGCCGATCAGAATCGTCATCCATTCCGGGCCGCGGAAGAAGCGAAGCGCTACTTGAATGCCGATTGCGAACCCGATCGCGCCGACGAACAGCCAAAATAATTTTCGTCCAGCCAAAAGCAGAGCGCCGCCGAAGATCACATTGATGAAATTGAGCATTTTCAATCTCCTTTCAGCTTGCTGCGTTATCTGTAACGATAAAGTCAACTTGGAGTGATGGGCTTGACGCGAATGAAATCGCGCAGTTCTTCTTTCAAGGCAGGTGGAAAAGAAGGCGAAATGCGCCTGAACGTGATGGCGGTCATCGGGTCTTCCGATTGACTTAATGCCTGTCGCAGGAAATAGGTTGTTTCGGTGGGGGAAGATTTGTACAGCGCCAGCACCAACTGTTCGATCTCATTTTGAAGTTTCGACGGCGCGGCAGTGATGACCGGCTCGATGAGTTTCAGCAATGGGGGCAAGTTGACGAACTGCGGGTCGCTCACCGCGGACACGACAGCTTGAATCCCGTTTGACCACAGCCGCGTTCGTTCCGGCTGAAGCCACTCGCCGACCAGCTCAAGGAAGATATCCGGCGCTTCTTTCCTCAAGCGCGAGAGACTCGTGTTCAGCAATTCGGCGCGCAGATTCGAATCATAGACTTGTTGAGTCCAGGCGGTGAGCCGCGCCAGCAGACGTTCCTCGCTCGGCGGAATCTGTCCCAGCACGAAGGCGGCCAGCACGCGCGTCTCGAGATAGGCCTCGTCCCACAGGCGGTCAGCCAGATCCAGCGCAGCGTCCGGGTCTTCGCGGGAGGGACGAATCAGTTCCTGTTCGATCTGTTTCAAGATGACGGAAGGCGTTCGGTAGGTCTGTAAATTTGCGCTGGGCGCAACCGCCTGTTGTTTTCGCACACTGCGGTCCACATAAAAGTCGAGCGTCTCGTGCAAATGCCGAATGAACTCATCCGGCACAAAGAAAAAGTCCGAAAGTCGGGCGGCTTGTTTGCGAAGGCGGGCGAGGTCAATGGCGGGCATAAATTTCTTACGGATTCCGCATCACGAAATAATCATACTGCGGAATTCGTAATTAATAGGCCTTGGCAAAATAAACCTTCTGTGTCGCCTTGTTGCCGCACACCACACATTTTCCTTCGCTCTTGGGCTGATCGAAAGGAATGTTGCGGGTGGTGGCCTTTGTCTCTTCCTTGACTTTGGCCTCGCATTCTGCTGATCCGCACCACCAGGCGAAAGCCCAGCCATCTTCGACAATCTTCTTTAACTCATCGTACGATTTGGGTTCGTGGATGTTGGCATCGCGGAACGCGGTAGCGCGCTTGAGGAGTGCATCCTGAATCTCGGTCAGCAAGCCGCTCACAGTCGAGGCGAGACCCGTTTGCGAGACGAAGGATTTCCCGTCTCTTCCGGGGACGTCGCGGCGGGCCAGCGCGACCGAGCCTTTCTCCACATCCCTGGGCCCGATCTCCACGCGCAATGGAACACCGCGCATTTCCCAATCGTTGAATTTGAATCCACTGCTGACGTTGTCGCGATCATCCAATTTGACGCGGATGCCCGCGGTTTTGAGTTCGGCAAAAACTTTATCAGCGACTTCCATCACCTTGCTTTTCTCGGCATCGTTTTTGAATATGGGAACGATGATGGCCTGAATGGGCGCCAGGCGGGGAGGCAGGATCAGACCCTGATCGTCGCCATGCACCATGATGATGGCGCCGATCATGCGCGTGGACAGTCCCCACGAAGTCGTCTCGCAGAATTGAAGCGAGTTGTTTTTATCGAGGTACTGAATCTCGAAGGCTTTGGCAAAGTTCTGCCCGAAATAATGGGACGTGGCCGATTGCAACGCGCGCTTGTCTTGCATCATGCCCTCAATGGAGGTGGTGATTTGCGCGCCTGCGAATCGTTCGGTCTCGCTCTTGCGACCTTTGATGACCGGCACCGCGGCCTCATTGACGGCGAAGTCCGCGTAGAGATCGAGGATGCGATACATTTCCTCGAGCGCTTCTTCTTTGGTAGCGTGCGCGGTGTGACCTTCCTGCCAGTAGAACTCCGCGGTGCGCAGGAAAAGTTTAGTGCGCAATTCCCAGCGCAAGACCGAACCCCAGACATTGATCAGCACGGGCAGATCGCGCCATGACTTGATCCATTTCGAATACATGTAGCCGATGATGGTCTCGGAGGTGGGACGCACCGCCAAAGGTTCTTCGAGTTTCTCGCCGCCGCCGTGAGTCACGACGGCCAGTTCGGGCGCGAAGCCTTCCACATGTTCCTTTTCTTTTTCAAAGAACGACATGGGAATCAAGGTTGGGAAAGCCGCGTTCATGTGACCGGTCTCTTTGAAGCGTTTATCCAGCGCGGCGGTGATGTTTTCCCACAGCGCCCAACCGTAAGGCCGCACGACCATGCAACCGCGCACGGGCGCGTAATCGGCCAGTTCCGCTTTGAGCACGAGTTGGTTGTACCACTCGGCGAAGTTCTCTGCTCTTGTAGGTAATTTTTCCTCAGCCATTTTTCCTCTTTCCCTCACCCCGGCCCTCTCCCAATTTTGGGAGAGGGTGCCCGTAGGGCGGGTGAGGGCAAAATTATTTGTTATCCAATTTTTCAACAGCAGATTTTACATCCGGCGCGAATTGTAACAAGGCGCGCTGTCCATCGGGCGAATAATTGCCCAGACTGGTAAAGACCTGATCGAAGACGGTCTGCCATCCGTCGCCGATCAGGATGAGCGGCCTCCGGTGCAAAGAACCTATGATCATCAAATTCCACATCAACGATATTTCCGTCAGCGTGCCGGGACCGCCGGGCAAAGCCAGCGCCGCATCGCAACCTTCGATCAAGCCCATTAAACGATCCATCAACGTCTTCCTGCGCCACTCTTCCTTGACCCACGCGTTGGGCCCGATGGCGCGCCAGTGTTCGATGTCTTCACAGGTCACGCCGATGACGTGTCCACCCGCTTCCGCCGCGCCGCGCGAGACGGCTTCCATCGTGCCGATGTAGCCGCCGGTCAATACGATGTGTCCGCGTTGCGCGAGAAGTTTACCGAGTTCCATTGCCTCGGTGTATGCCGCAGAACCTTCCTTGGGTTGTGATCCGCCAAAAACGCTTACTTTCATACAATCCACTTTCCAGTGTTCAGCTTTTCGTCTATGGTCCGAAAACAAAAACGGCTCGCCATAGTCTGGGAGCCGCTCGTAGACACGATGAACTGAACCTAACCAGACCAGGCTTGTTTTGTCATGCACGGGGACGCCGGAGAACGCAGTGCAAGCGGCAACGGGTTCAACATGGCGCAGATTATACACGATTTTCTCTGCTACAATATTCCCGTGACGCGCAACCTCGCCGATTTGCTTGAAAAATCTTTAGACTCGACGCGACGCAACTTGATTCATCGCGTCGCGGACGAGTCCTCCGCGCTGGGATTCCCGCTCTACATCGTCGGCGGCTTCGTTCGGGACCTCATGCTGGGCCGCGACGGAACGGACTTTGACCTCGTCGTGGAGGGGGATGCGATCCGGCTGGCGCGTGTGCTCGCTTCGAAATACGGTGGGACGGTCACTATTCACGACAAGTTCAGAACGGCGAAATGGATTTTGAAGGATTCGATACTCGATACTCGAAAACCTGTGCTGAGTAAAGCCGAAACATCGAATATCGAAGATCGAATATCGAATATCGGCTTTCTTGATCTGATCTCTTCCAGAAGCGAGACCTACTCCCATCCTGCCGCGTTGCCGACGGTGAAAATGGGGAGCCTTGCTGACGACTTGCGTCGCCGCGACTTCACCATCAACACCTTAGCGCTTCGATTGGACGGCGAGCGCTTCGGCGAATTGCGCGACGACCTCGGCGGATTGGGCGATTTGCAAAAAGGCATCGTCCGTGTTTTGCATCCGCGCTCGTTCGTTGACGATCCCACGCGCATGTATCGCGCCGTGCGTTACGAGCGGCGATATGGATTCAAAATCGCCGACGAAACACTGGCTTTGATTCCTGAAGCGCGTCCGCTGGTGGAAAAACTTTCCGCTCAGCGCATCCGCCGCGAATTGGACTTGATCCTCGACGAGCCGAAAGCCGCGTCCATGCTGACGCGGTTGAACGCACTTGATTTGCTCAAGCCGATTCATCCAGCCTTACATTGGGATAAATCCACTTACAAAAGAATTGTCACCCTGAGCGAAGCGAAGGGTCTCGAATTATCTAATATCGAATATCGCCTCTTGCGCTGGATGCTGTGGCTGGTGGATTTGTCAGGCAGGGAAATCGAATCTCTCAACAAGCGACTTCACTTTACCGCCGCATTGCTTGATTCTCTGAAGGCCTCAT
>JAJPIZ010000039.1 GCA_021324435.1 Anaerolineae bacterium | reverse complement strand
GAGCGAAGCGACGAAGAATCTCAAATTTTGAACGAAAAAAACGAGATTCTTCGCTCCCGTTGGTCGCTCAGAATGACATGAGACGAATTTGCATACAGACCCTAAGAGAAATTGGAAAGTTGGGGCTGCAGAATGAAAGATATAACACATCAATTGTCAGATGAAATGCAGGAAGCTCTTCGACGCCCAGAGGGTACTATGACTTTTAAGTATCATTCGGCGGAGCTCTTTGATAAGGACAAAAGGGGGGGCTTGTTATTACAAATTCCCGCGGGCGGACACCTTTTTAGATTAGAACGGGATGACAATATGTTACTCCACTTCTATCATTCATCGCCTGGCACAGGAACTAGAGTCGCTACAATTGATCTTAATAGTGTGCCTCGCTCTGATCGTGTCTTTATCGGCTTCACTTGGTCAACATCAGAAATTAATCTTTACCTGAGGACCAGAGAGCCTGATGGGAAATTAGTATACGCACGTGGTATACCATCTCAAAAGCAATTTAGAATTGGAAAAGATGGGAGCATTTATCAAGTCAGAGACCAGGGGGTCGAAGTTATGGGTGCCCAGGTATATCAAAACGGTAAGCCTGTTCTTCAACCCACTGCTATTGATGCTTGGAATGAAACAATAAAGGCAATAGATATAGTCTTGACAGGGAAGTCCGAAGAGGGTTTCATGTTCGAGGTCGCCATCACTAATCTGATATTGGTTCTTTTAGTCACTGGATTCGAATCTTACGCAAAGAAGAGATTTTTGGAGATAGAGCAGGAAGGCATTACTCCAAATATTGATGCGTTAATAAATTCTATTTTCTCCCGCAGGGAAAGAGATGCTGATATTGGCACGCGCTTAGCAACTGAGGCTAACGAAGGGCATGTAAGTATTCTTGAATTGATTATAGGCAAAGGGAGCATAAACTTTCAAGACTATGAAAAATGCAAATTAGTATATAACAAAACCTACCAAATAAAGTTTGGAGAAATAGAGCTAGAGTCACTAGTTCTTGATAGAATTCAAAAATATATAAAGTTTCGGCACAGAATAATTCATGTTAACGCACTAGAGGCGATACTTAATGTGTCAGAAGTGCCCCTAGAAGAGCCTATTTTCTCGAACAGAAAACTTGCTGGAACGGCTATAAAAGACTTTAATACGCTCATATCAAAGTTACATGAAGCCACCTTAAATCTACGCAGACAGGATTGACATTCTGGATCAACTGATCAAGAAGTGGAAAAATCTCTTGATTGCAGCAAGGCAATGACTCTTATGAATAATGTAGAATGGAGCACATGACAACCTCCTCTCCTTCCTCCGGCATGCGCGCCTTCTTTACCATTTGGTTCGGGCAACTCGTCTCCCTGATCGGTTCGCAACTGACCGGCTTCGCGCTCGGCGTGTGGGTCTATGACCAGACTCACTCCGTCTCGCTCATCGCGCTGACTCAAGTCGCGCTCGGCGCGCCGTTCGTGTTCTTCTCTCCGCTGGCCGGCGTGCTGGCCGATCGGTGGAATCGCCGCACGGCCATGATCGTCAGCGACTTCGGCGCGGGGCTGGCGGTTCTCCTCGCCGCAATTTTATTCATCACTCACACGCTTCAGCCGTGGATGGTGATCCCGATCAACTTCTTCATCTCGACCTTTGCCACGTTGATGTGGCCGGCGTTCACGGCTTCGGTCACGTTGCTGGTGCCGAAGGAACAATACGGACGCGCCAATGGCTTTGTTCAACTGGGCGAGGCTCTGCCGCAGATCGCGGGTCCAGCCATCGCCGGGGTTTTATATGTGGCGATCAAAGTCGGCAACATGGCGTTGATTGATTTCGCCACCTACGCCTTCTCGGTTTTGCTGATGCTTCTCTTCGTCCGCATTCCCAACCCGCCGCGCACCGCGGATGGTCACCAGGCCAAAGGTTCGATCTGGAAGGAAATGGCCTTCGGCTGGCATTACATCACGGCGCGCAAAGGTCTGCTCTCCCTGCTGATTTATTTCCTCACCATCAACTTCCTCGGCGGCATCATGCAACCGCTGTTCATCCCGCTCATCCTCGACCGCTGGAAAGCCGACGTGCTTGGCTACATCAGCACCATCCTCGGCGTTGGAATGTTGGCCGGCACATTGGTGATGAGCGCGTGGGGCGGCGGCAAACGCAAAGTCTTTACTCTGCTGGGCGCGGGCGCGATCGGCGGAATTTTTATCTCGGCGATTGTCTTTGCCAACACGATACCTTTTCTTGCGCTCGGCGGTTTTGGCTTCATGTTCACCGTGCCGATGATGAACGCTTCGAGTCAGGCCATCTGGCAATCGAAGGTCGCGCCGGATGTGCAGGGACGCGTCTTCGCCGTGCGGCGCGCCATCGCATGGTCGAGCCAGATCATCGCTCCGCTTCTCGCGGGACCTTTAGCGGACGGCGTTTTCAAACCGGGGATGTCGGCTGGAGGCTTTCTCGCTTCGATCTTCGGCCCACTCGTTGGCGTTGGCTCCAATCACGGCATCGGATTATTGATCAGCCTGCTTGGCGTGCTGACCGTGATCGTCTCGGTGTTGGCCTTCTTCGTTCCCCTCGTCCGCAACGTGGAAATTGATCTGCCCGATCACGTTATCACAGCCGCGCCTGTTGAAGTGCCTGCAACATTGAAAGACTAAAGCCAAAAAAATTTAACGCGAAGACGCTGAGACGCAGAGAAATTAAATGGCTTTGCGACTTCGCGTCTTTGCGTTTAATCTCTCGGATAGCATCCATAATATGGTATCCTTGACGCATCTCAACACGGAGCGCGTGCATGTATGTTGCCATCGAAGGGGTGATCGGCGTTGGAAAGACAACGCTGGCCCGTCTCTTACAGCCCGTCTTTGAATCCGAAATCCTGTTGGAAATTTTCGAGGAAAACCCGTTCCTCTCCGATTTTTATTCCGACCGTGAACGTTATGCTTTCCAGACTCAGATTTTCTTTTTACTCAGCCGCTATCATCAGCAACGCCGCACCGTTCCGGACCTGCTCGCGGCCGGCAAATCCCTGGTCTCGGATTACACTTTTGCCAAAGACGCGCTCTTCGCCCGCATCAACCTCAAAGGCGACGAACTGGAAATGTATTACAAAGTCCACGAAGCGCTGGGCGAAAAAATCCCGAAGCCCGATCTCATCGTTTATCTCCGCGCCGATACCAACATCTTGATGCAACGCATCGCCCTGCGCGATCGCTCTTACGAGCGCAACATGGAACGCAGTTACATTGACCAATTGAATCATGCCTACGAAGATTTCTTCAGCAAGCCGTACGACAGCACGCCTGTTTTGACCATTGACACAAATCCGTTGAACATCGTCCAAAACCCCGAGCACCTCAAACTGATCGAAAACCGCATCCGCCAGACCTTGAACCTGAGCCCGTTTCAACCCAGCCTGCCGCTCGATAAATAGAACCTATGCGCGTCACACGTGAATCCCTCATCCGCATTGCAAAAGAGACCTCCCAGGAACGGGCTTTCAACGACCGCGACATCGTTGCCGCATACCTAACCGGTTCGCTCGTCTCGGACAAAGACCCGATGCTCGGTGGCACCGCCGACATTGACCTCGTCTTCGTTCATGACACAAAAAACATCGTCGGTCGCGAAATCGTCAAACTCACGCCTGACTTCCATCTCGACATCGGCCATCGCGCCAAATCCGATTTCAAGTCGCCGCGCGAACTTCGCACCGATCCATTCCTCGGCTACGAAATGTACGACCCGATGCTTTTGTATCAGCGCGAGAAATTTTTCGAGTTCGTTCAGGCCGGTCTGCGCGCCGGGTTCGAGTTCCATGCGCCATCGCTGGTTTTACAGCGTTGCCGCAAACTGTTGGCCGAGGCGCGCAAGGGCTGGATTGACCTTTCTGACATCAGCCCTGAAAAAGCGGGACCGCTCCAGGTCAAGCAGTTTCTACGGGCAGTTAATTATGCGGGGAACGCAGTTGCGGAATTGAGCGGCGGTCCACTCACCGAACGCCGCTTCCTTTTGGAATTTCCTGCCCGGGCGCAAGCCGCGGAGCGATCAGAGTTCACAGCCACCATGTTCAACCTGATCGGCGCCAGCCGCGTGGATGCGTCCGCGCTTTCGAGATGGCTGACCGAGTGGAAAACAGACTTCACCGCCGCGGCCCAAACTCCAAAAGTGGACGCGAGAATCCACGCCGCGCGCTTGAACTATTACGAGAAGGCCATCCAAACCCTGCTCGAAGGCGAAACGCCTCTGACCGCCCTCTGGCCGTTTATCCACAGCTGGACGCTTTCTGTCAACGCCTTGGATACCGCTCAAACCAAACACTGGCAGGCGGCTTGTGAGCAATTGGGGTTGCTGGGCAAGGACTATCCCGAACGCGTTTCGCAAATAGACGAATATCTCGATCAAATCGAAGTACGGCTGGACGAAATCGCTGTGGCCAACGGTTTGGAGACCTCAACCAGCATCTAACCGCGCCCATATTTGGGCTAGACAAGGCTTCTCCAAATGTCCAAACTGTGGATAACAGGGTCTTATCTGTGGATAAAGGGGGTTGCCTGTGGACAATAAACTAGAATCTGATAAGAACGCGCGAAAAACTTCAAAAACACAGCCCCCATATATGGGCGGTCAAATGTGACCATCTCCAAGATATGGATGCCAGCGATCCGGTGCGTTTTCGGGGAGAATCTATTCCAGATTTTTCCACAGCCGCCCAAAGTCCAGGATGAAGCGTGATTCCCAAGATGTGGTGTTTATGAGTTTACCGTTATCCCATCTGTACGAATTGAATTCATTGTCCACATTATCCACAGTCCCTACTGCTATTACGATTTCCATATACAATGAATACATGATTGCTTGATATTAACTTCCAAAACAAATACAATGAAAACAAACGGAGGAGCAATGAAACAAGATCGCTTTCTAACCGGAATCCTGATTGGTATTGGTTTGTTGATCCTGGCCGCTTTGGCTATTTTCTTCGTTCGGCAGGATAAGCAAACCTATGTGTCTGACGATGCACCGGAAGGCGTTGTGCATAACTATGTGCTTGCGGTTATCAACAAGGATTATGAAAAGGCCTATGGCTATCTGGCTGATATCGAAAATAAGCCAACGTTTGATGAGTTCCGTCAGGCATTCGCTGTTGGCAGAGTCAACCCATCCAATGCGGGGATTCGAATTGGCAAGGCGGAGATCACCGGAGATACAGCAAGCGTCGAAGTGGATATGATCTACACACCCGGCGATCCTTTCTCATCGGGATACAACAATGTAGGCTCTGCCCAATTGCTCAAACAAAATGGCATGTGGAAGATTTCGATGATGCCGGCTTATACCGTATGGGATTACAGCTGGTATCAGGCACCGCCGAAGTAAGAACGATATGTCGTTGCGAGGGGCAAAGCCCCCAAGCGCTCTCGTTTTCTTTTCATAAGAGCGCTTCGACACTCGCAATGACGGGAGGATCATGAAATGAAGACCGTACGTCGCTTGTATTTTTATACTGTTGCGTTCATCAGCCTTGAAGTCGTTCTATGGGGATTGATCGGCCTTCTCCGTTCCATCGTGGATGAAACTGTTGGAGGCGGCGCCGAAGTGTTGGCGCGCGCTCTTTCCCTCATTTTAGTGGGCGTGCCGATTTTCCTCGTCCACTGGTTGTGGGCGCAAAGCGTTTCTGCCCGAGACGAAGAAGAGAAAACAGCCAGTCTGCGCGCTATATTTTTCTATGCTGTGTTGATCGGTACATTGATTCCCGTCGTTCAAAATTTGCTGGCGTTGATCAATCGCATTTTCATAACGTCTGTTCACTTGAACGCCGAGCGCGCCGTCCTCGGCGGCTCGCAAACCTGGCCCGATAACATCATCGCTATTTTGATGAATGGTCTGGTCGCGTTTTATTTCTGGAATGTCCTGCGCGGCGAGTGGAAGACTCTAGCAAACAAGGAAAACTTCGCCGATGTGCGACGCCTGTATCGTTATCTCTGGCTTCTTTACAGCCTGTTGATCACCATCTTTGGCGCACAGCAGATCATTCAGATCATTCACTATCTGTTTTACGTTCCATCAGATGTAATCGGTGAACTTGGACGCGAAACGATCGTCAATGGGATCGCGTTGCTGGTGGTCGGCACGCCGATTTGGGTTTATACCAGCCGCATCATTCAGGACTCCTTAGCGGACGCGGCGGAAAGAGATTCGAATCTACGCCTTGGCGTTCTGTACATCTTTGCCTTGAGCGGAGTCATCACCGTCCTGACGACCGCCTCGATGCTGATTAATATCGTCATCACGAAATTGCTTGGTGCAGATTGGACGATGAGTTATTTCATTAATCAAATTGGCGGACCAATCTCTGTGGGTGTGCCACTGGGCGCGGTGTGGGCTTATTACGGGAACTGGCTCAAGCGCCATATCGGATCGGTGGGCGAGCCGATACGACAGGCCGGCATGAAGCGCGTGTATTCCTACATCCTGTCTGCGCTTGGGTTGGGAGGCGCGTTCATCGGTGTCGCCGCGTTAATCAATTTCATTATTGATTTGTCAACCGGCAACACATTGACCTTGAATGACAGCTTGCGCTCCAACCTGGCAACCGCTATTTCACTGATCGCCGCGTGGCTTCCGCTTTGGCTGTTGAATTGGCGTCCACTGCAGGCGGACGCGCTGGCCTCCGGAGATATGAGCGATCATGCGCGGCGCTCGGTGGTGCGTAAAGCGTATCTTTATCTTGCTTTGTTTGCGGGGGTGATCGGCGGGATGATCTCGGCGGTGGCTCTGGTATTTGAACTCATCCGCGCTTTGTTAAGCGCCTCCACCTCATCTGATTTTGTCCCGACGGTTTTGAACGACTTGCAAGTATTGGTTTTGTTCGCGATTCTACTGGCCTATCATTTGCTGATACTGCGCCGCGACAATATGTTTACAGCCAGCGCGCTGGCTGAGAAACAAGGCGGCTTCAAAGTGGTTGTTGTAGATTCAGGGGATGGCTTTGGCGAATCGGTCAAAGCGGCTTTGGCAAAGTTCGCTCCAAGTGTTCCGGTGACAGTCTCCGCGGAAAAACCGCAGGGACAATTCAATGCACTGGTCGTCAGCGGAAGTTTGGCAGTGAACGCGCCGGAGTGGGTACGCTCATTTAACGGAAGCCGCATCATCGTCCCGAATGAAGCGGAAGGAATCGTCTGGGCAGGCGGCGTCAGCAAGCAGGCGGTCCAGCAGGCCGCGCAAGCCATTCGTCAATTGTCAGAAGGTCAGGAAATGCGTCAACAATCTACATCCGGTTCGGCATGGATGATCGTCATCTATATTGCCGCGGCTTTGTTTGGACTACAGTTCTTGTTTATGTTGCTGGCGCTGTTGGTCTCGACTTTCGCCAATTAGTAATGATATACTCGCGGCACATCTCATCGCAGAGGTCAGACCTATGAAAGTGACTGTCTTACAAACGAATCTTGCGCATGGTCTTGGCATTGTTTCGCGCGCCGTGTCGCCGCGCTCGACTCTTCCTGTGTTATCAAATGTCTTGATCGCATCCGATGAAGGCCGTTTGCGGCTTTCTGCCACCAATCTTGAATTGGGAATCACGTGTTGGATTCCGGCTCGCATCGAACAGGAAGGCTCGACGACCGTGCCAGCGCGAACATTTTCAGACCTGGTCAACACTCTGCCGGGCGATCAAGTGATGCTTTCGCTGGACGCCAAGACGCAAACGCTAAACGTGCGAAGTGGAACTTCGACCAACGACATCAAGTGCATTGATGCGCAGGAATTTCCCCCGCTTCCCGTCCCGGACCTCGAAGGGGCGGTGCAATTAAATGTGGCCGACTTCCGCGAGATGATTCAGCAGGTGGCGTTCGCCGCTTCGACCGATGAAGCCCGCCCGGTGTTGATGGGTGTGCTCGTGCAAGTTGAAAAAGATAAATTGACGATGGCCGCCGCGGACGGGTTTAGACTCTCGGTGCGCAAAGCAGTTTTGTCCACGCCCGCGCCTGCGCCGCTGACGGCAATCATCCCGGCTCGCGCCTTGACCGAGTTGGCGCGCGTCGCCAGCGATGGCGAGGAACCCCTCTACATGGTTGTGCCGAAAGGACGCGGCCAGGTGATATTTCGCGTGAAGGATGTGGAAGTCGTCTCGCAGTTGATTGATGGAACGTTTCCCGATTACCAGCAAATCATTCCACGCAAGTACACGTCACGGACGTTGGTCTCGACTGCTTCCTTGCTCAAGGCCTGCAAGCAAGCGGAAATCTTCGCCCGTGAAGGCTCGAATGTTGCACGCTTGAACATCAAGTCTGCCAGCGGTGAATTGCAACCGAGCGAAGTGGAAATCACCGCAACCTCGGAAGAGACCGGCAAGAACGAAACAATTGTCGAGGCCACTGTGGATGGAAGCGGCGTTCTGATCGCCTTCAACGTCAAGTTTTTGCGCGAGGCACTGGAGATTATCAAGACGCCCAACGTCGCGCTGGAAACGTCCGCGCCGAATGCGCCAGGCGTGGTGAGACCGGTCGGCGATGAACAGTTCCTGCATGTCATCATGCCGATGCACTTGGGATAATCAACAATCAGTTTTCAATAGACAATAAAAGCGCCGATGATCACCGGCGCTTTTGATTTTGTAATTGCTTGAGCGCTTATGCTTTTGGCAAAAGCACTTTGAAGATCGAGCCTTTCCCTTCGCCTTCAGACTCCGCCCAAATCTTTCCACCTTGCGCTTCGATCAACCCCTTTGCAATCGTCAGACCAATGCCAAGCCCGCCGAAATGACGAGTATTAGGCGGCTCAATTTGATAAAAACCATCGAATATCTTTTGCAATTTATCTGATGCTATGCCAACGCCGCGGTCCTGCACCCAAACCATGACGTGGTCACCTTGTTGGACGGCTCCAAGCGTGATGTCACTTCCTGTCGGTGAGAAACGGATGGCGTTATTCAAAAGATTGACGAAAGCTGTCACCATTTTTTCCGGGTCAACATGGACAAGGATTGATTCCTCTTGAAAAGAGAAAACGATCTTGTGATCTCTGGCTAATGCAATCTCGGAAATTTCTGAGCACGCGGTCTTTATAAAACTCTGGACTGCCACATCCTGTGGTTTGACCACCATCAACCCCTCTGTTTCGAGCATCGTTAGGTTGGTCATATCCTCCACGAGAGAACGCATTTGCAAAGCGGCGCTCAACACATGTTGTGCGTGTTCTGAAAGTTCACCCTTCGCATCCTCACGTAGGAATGAAGCGTAGCCGATGATGATGCCGAGGGGGGTCCGCAGTTCATGAGAAGCCACCGCAAGAAAACTGCTCTTGAGTCGGTCTGCTTCGTTTACTTTTTCAAGCGCCGCCTGTGTGGTTTTCAATAGCCGCGCATTGTTGATGGCGATCGCGGCGTGTGCGGCGGTCACAGTCAGGATGGACTCGTCGCGCTCAGTGAATGGCCCGTTGTGTTTATTGACTGCTTCCAGCACGCCCATCACACGATCTTTTATCAGCATTGGAACGCCGACAAGTGATTGCACATGAAAACGGATATGTTCTGAAACCAGCGAATAATGTCGCGGGTCTTGCTCGACGTTGCTCAGAATGATTGGACGGTTGGTGCGGAAGATTGTCCCGGCTAGACTGCCCTCAATCGGCACCGGGACTTCGGCCAACTTTTTGGGGTCCGATCCGGTCGCGGCGGCGAAGAAAAGACGCGGCTGTTTTTCATCATATAACAAAATCGAGGCGGCCTCACAGTCCAATAACTTAGTTGCGGTTGTGGTAATCAATTGGAGCAGATCATCCAAGTCGAGCGTTGAATTCAATGTCACACTCAACTCAACAAGCCTTTTGAGCTGCTCATTTTGCTGTCCTAACTCTAAAACGTTTTCATTGGTCATGATCAAAGTCTAATGAGTTTATTGAATGATTTCAACCCCATAAAGGATACAGAACACATGTTCTATATGTTGGATTAAAAAACATCCTGCCCTGTTTGTCCATCGGGATTTTTTCTTCGCTTCTTTCTGGATCGAGGGGCAGACACCGTCATCTGGAACTCTTTTTATGCCTCGGCCCTTTCTTGCTTAACTGGTTCCGTGATTTGCTGAGGAAAACTTGGCCGCAGTATGAATATGATCCATAAACTGATAATAGCCAGAATTCCAATAACGCCTTCCAGCGCGAGCATATTGAGTCCGCGTTGTCCGAGGAATACTGCGAGTCCATCTATTAAAGCGTGCCACAATATAGCGATCCAAAACCAGATGGAGTTCTTGCTGGCAATGCTATAAAGGACCATCACAGATAATGCAACATGCAAGCAAACTGCAAACAGGCGCTCAACCATACCAAGCAGTGCAACATACACCGGAGCAGACCAGTATGCTGAGACTTGTTGTTTAGCCACTTCAATTTGATTGGCTGGTATGCTGGGGACTGTAGACAGATCTGTATTCTTGTATACCAACATATTCACAAAAGCCAACGCGGCGAAGATACCTAAAATGAGCGCTTCTGTTCCGCCATGTCCAAGACCAACCAAGACGCCCTCGTTCCATGTGCGCGATTTTTTCAAGATGAATCTGAAAAGAATAAAACGTGCTGTCTCTTCAAACACACCAGCCAACAAACCAAGCACGACAGCATAGACAATTGAACCCCAGGATTGGAAAAGTGGTGTCAATGCCAGGGTCAGAGGAACATGAGGAATTTGTGATGCAATGAAGGTCAGGCCTCCAGCCAGCACAAGCTTCCATGATAGTTTGAGTCTGTGCGAGAAATAAATCCAAGCCAGAATGGGCAAAAGGATCATGCCCATGAAACTGATTACGTAGGCAGTAGCCAGCATTTTTGTTTTCTCCGTTGTTTCACATGAAACGAAATTGTGATCCGTCTCTTATGATCTGGTCTCTTCCTGATACAGGATATAGGAGTACACAACGGGGATCATGACGCCGACCAGGAGAGCGAACAACATGATATAGATGCCAAGTTCTCCGAAGAAAATAGTAAGCATCGTGATGATTCCCATTGCGATGAAAATCCAGCTTCCAAGGCGGTGAGTCTCGTCCCAGACTCTGTCGCTGGACAAAGTCCATGGTGTACGGATGCCGATGAAAAAATTCCGCTTGGCTTTCATCATCATCAACCCGGCGAAGATGAAAATCAATCCCATGGCAGGCAACATCGCTTGGCTGATTCTGAAGTTTTGATAACCAAGATTCCAAAATACTGTCAGAAGGTGCATGTAGAGCAGGAAAGCCATGATCATTGCGATGAAAGCATTGAACGCCTCGCGAAATTTAGCGATGTTGACCTTCAACGGATCAATGCTTGGTATCAGCCAGAATAATCCGAGCATTACTAATGAGATCAGCGGCGTCAGAAATGCTCCCCAAAACCGGGGCATGTACCCATCAACCTGATCATGGATGTTCCAATGGGAGGCAACCTGTGCAGGCAGACGGTCGTAAACCGCCGCGCTGAAGGCGGCCGCAATGACCACCATGATCAGAGTTATAACTAAAGTAGTTCGAGTGGACATCGTAATTCCTTTCAAGCCGTTTCACGTGAAACGGCAGGCTTATTTTTCCTTGGGCAAATTGTTCTGTGCCATGGAGACCATTCCGCTCAACCCGCCGAGGTTCATTGTCTCGACTGCTGAGGATGGCACAATGACCAGCGCGCCTTTCTCTTTCAGGCCCTCAAACAGCATGTTCATGGCGCGCAGATGCAGGGCCGTTGGGTTGTCCGCATAAGCTTGGGATGCTTCCGCAAACGAAGCCGCGATCTGTTTTTCAGATTCGCCGAGGATGACGCGCGCCTGTCGTTCGCGTTCGGCCTGGGCCTGGCGGGACATAGTATCTTCCAGCACCTGCGGGATCACCACATCGCGGATTTCGACTGATTGCACAGTCACGCCCCAGGGCGTGGTGCGCTCGTCTATGATTTTCTGCAGGTCCGCATCCATCTTTGCCCGTCCCACCAAAATATCCGCCAGCGACATCTGACCAATGATCTCGCGCAAAGCAGTTTGCGCGGCCCACGAGATGGCGGATTTGTAATCGGAGACCTCGAGCGCCGCCTTCTCCGCGTCCCATACAACCCAAAAGAGCACTGCATCCACATCCACGGGAACAGTATCTTTTGTCAGTGTCTTTTCGGCAGAGAACGGAGTCACCGTCACGCGGTGGTCAATCCATGCCACGGCTGTATCAATGATCGGAATGATCCAAAACAAACCGGGGCCTTTCAATCCATTGAATCTCCCAAGCCGCAGAATCACAGCCTTTTCCCATTGGTTGGCTACTTTGATTGCGAACAAAAGATATGTTGCGATACCGGTCATCGCCAATACAGTGGCACCTATGGTCAAATCAGATACGCCGAGGCTTTCGAGCAGAAGAATCACCTTCACAGTTCCTACCAGGATGATTCCGAATACGAGACCTGCAATCGGTGGGATATGCAGATCAGGCTGTGTGCCTTTGCTCTTTTGGATGACATTCTTTAGAAACTTTGCTTCCATTTTTGCATTCTCCTTTTTACTCACTCGCCATCAGACTCTTGCGCTTCTTTCCAAGACTTCAATTGGTCCCTAACCATTTGAGTAATCTCTGCATCTGAAAACTCCAGCCGCTTTGACTCGCCGATGTATTGACGGGCCAGCGCCTCCAATGTTTGACGTCTCAATTTCCTTTCAACTTCAAGCGGCGGCTTCTCCATGATATACGTGCCGCGGCCTTGTTGCGTTGATATCACGCCGGCTTCATCCAGCAGACGATACGCGCGCGCCACTGTGTTGAAGTTGACTCGCAACTCAGATGCCAGCGCACGGACCGTTGGTAACTGGTCCCCAGGCTTGAGCACGCCACCAGATACCTTTTGCTCGATCTGATTCATGATTTGAATGTAAATCGGCAGGCCGGAGCGAAAGTCCAGGTGAATAGGGAGTGTTTGGGTTGGCATACTCTAATTGTACTAATTGTATAATTGTCACAATTGTATGCAACTCGCTCGTTTTGTCAAGAGGCTGGCCTGAGATGTGAACGAGGGCGTTTTATGTTGAAGGGAATCTTGTTTGCGGCAGTCATCTTCCGGTCCGGCAAGCCGCGGTTAAGTCAGCGTGGTAGAATCCACGCGCGACAAATAAGGAGATTGAGATGGAACAACAGACTGGTACATTTGCTGTCAAAAAGGGTTTGGCCCAAATGCTAAAAGGCGGCGTCATCATGGATGTGGTGACTCCGGAACATGCCAAGATTGCGGAAGATGCTGGTGCCTGTGCGGTGATGGCGCTTGAGCGCGTCCCGGCCGATATTCGCGCAAACGGTGGCGTGGCGCGTATGTCTGATCCGGATCTTATTTTGAAGATAATGGATGCGGTCACGATTCCGGTCATGGCCAAATGCCGCATTGGACATTTTGTCGAAGCGCAGATTCTCGAGGCTATCGGAGTAGACTACATTGACGAGTCTGAGGTGCTGACGCCGGCAGATGAAGCGAATCATATCAACAAGCATTTATTCAAAGTTCCCTTCGTGTGCGGGTGTCGCAACCTGGGCGAGGCTTTGCGGCGCATTGGCGAGGGCGCGGCGATGATTCGCACAAAGGGCGAAGCGGGAACGGGTGATGTGGTCGAAGCCGTTCGACATGCGCGCGCTGTGCTGGGCGATATTCGTCGTCTGACCACCATGGCTGATGAAGAGTTGATGTCGTTTGCAAAAGAACTCGGCGCGCCGTACGAACTCGTAAAAGAGACGAAGGAACTTGGTCGTATGCCTGTCGTCAATTTTGCGGCAGGCGGCGTTGCAACTCCTGCTGACGCGGCTTTGATGATGCAACTGGGGGTGGATGGGGTATTCGTTGGCTCCGGTATTTTCAAGAGCGGCGATCCTGCCAAGCGCGCCGCGGCCATTGTCAAAGCAGTGACGCATTATCAAGATGCCTCCATTCTGGCGGAGGTCAGCAAGAATCTCGGCGAACCGATGGTCGGCCGCAATGTCTCGCAGATGCCTGAAGCCGAAAAGATTGCGGGGCGCGGCTGGTAATTTGACGATGGACGATGGACCGTTGACCATGGCCCATCGTCCGCGGTCTATTGTCTAAAAATGAAAATTGGCGTTCTTGCTTTGCAGGGCGATTTCGCGGAACATATCGCGATGCTCAAGCGGCTGAAAGTCGAAACAACTGAAGTCCGCTTGCCTGAGCATCTCAAGGGGCTTGACGGCCTCATCATACCCGGCGGTGAATCAACCACCATCGGCAAATTGGCGGTTGCTTACAATTTAATGGAACCGCTTCGTACCTTTGCTCAACGCCATGCGATTTGGGGCACATGCGCCGGCGCGATCTTTATGTCGAAAGATGTTCGCCGCGACCAGCCTTTGCTCAGCATCATGGATATCAGGGTTGAGCGTAACGCTTTTGGCCGGCAGGTGGATTCTTTCGAGGCTGACCTCGACATCCCTGAACTTAAACAGGCCACTGGTTCAAAAGAGCCTTACCACGCGATTTTTATTCGCGCACCAATCATTGAATCTGTATCGGGGGATGCAAAGATTCTCGCCTCGGTCGCGGACGGGAGAATTGTCGCCGCGCAACAGGGCCATCTCCTGGCTACCTCCTTTCACCCCGAACTAACCACCGACACGCGTTTTCACGAGTATTTTTTATCCTTAGCCGATTGATTTGCCATCTATGTCATTGCGAGGCAGTCTTCCTTTCAGCCGAAGGTTGCTCAGGTTTTGCCCTCGCAATGACATATAATTTAGCAGATGTCTGTCCGTTCGCTCGACCTGCTCGATTTGCCTCTGATCGCCCGCTACCGAAATGACGTTTTGATTTTGGATAGCGTGCGCGCACTCACGCGCGGGCAGCCTCTGGGAGCGGCAGGGCTATTGAGTTATGTCAACCCAGCGCGGCATTTGTATGCCGCGGTCTCTTCGAACGGAGACAGGGTGTCTATGCTCGGAGGCATCATCCACGCCAATGGCGAGACTTTTGCCAAACTGCTTTATCTGGCGCCCTCCTCGAATCTTGATCACGACGGAATTCCGGGCCTGATTGAAAATCTAGCCGCTGAGGCTGGAACATGGGGCGCGTTTCACGTCCTCGCGGAGGTGGAGGAAACCAGCGACATCTTTGCCCCTCTTCGACAATCGGGGTTCTCCGTCTACGCGTGGCAGAGGATGTGGGATGTTTCTAATTTAACGGGGACCGGCTCAGGGTCCCATTGGACGCGGGTGAAATCCGTCCATGTGCCAATGATTCAAAGTCTGTACTCACAAATCGTTCCGCCGCTTCTGCATCCGGTTGAACCTCAGCCGCGCAAGGCGAACGGCTGGATATTCGACGAAGGCGCGAAATGTTACGTCGGTGTGAGTTCGGGGATGGTTGGAATCATGCTGACGCCGCTCATCCATCCTGAGGCAACGGATGTAAGCGCCAAGTTGGCGGCGTTGATCACGAACCTGCCGAACCGCGGCGGACGACCCATCTACTTGTGTGTCCGTTCGTATCAAGCCTGGCTGGAACCGGTGCTGGCGGATTTGGGCGCGAAGGCCGCTGGCCGGCAAGCGGTGATGGTCAAACACCTGACCCGGCTGGTGAAAGAGGATCAAGTGGTGAAGATTGCCCGGCCCGCGGGTGTGACGGTGCAACCGAGCAGGATCAACGCGAAAAAATAAAATGCAACAATGCTCGTGGTGAGACTGCTATAATATGAGCAGACTTGAAATCAGGCAGGTACGCCGACATGGACAATTCTCCTCTCTAAACGTTGTAGGCCGCTTTATTGGGATCACATGAGCGGCGTAAGTATCAGGAAATCCTTTCCTTGTTTCCCATTTGCTATTTATCATTAACTCGACCATGACACAACTAAAAATAACCGACGATCTCGAAGCCCTGCTCGCTGTCCTGCCCGATGACATACGCAAAGCCGTCGAGAAAGCGGACGACAGCGACAACCTGCTTGAGATCATTCTGGATTTAGGCCGCGTGCCCACGGCTCGTTTTGTGGAGCACGAGATCACGCTGCGTGACCGCGAGGTAACGCGCGCAGAAATTGATTACGTGGACGAGCGCACCGGCGAATTCGACGCGGATAATCGCGCCGGCATCGAACGCACGCTTCATCGCATCTCCGCCATTCGCAATCGGCGCGGACATATCGTCGGTCTCACCCTGCGCGTGGGCCGCGCGGTGTATGGCACCGTGGACATCATTCAAGACCTGATCGAGGCTGGAAAATCCGTTTTGATTCTCGGACGCCCGGGCGTGGGCAAGACCACACTTCTGCGTGAGGCGGCGCGCATTTTGGCTGAAGTTAAGCGCGTTGTCATTGTGGACACGTCCAACGAAATCGGCGGAGATGGCGATGTGCCGCATCCCGCAGTGGGCAAAGCGCGCCGAATGCAAGTGAAGGTGCCGACGCTTCAACATGAAGTGATGATCGAAGCGGTGGAGAACCACAATCCCGAAGTCATTGTCATTGATGAGATCGGGCGCGAACTCGAAGCCGCCGCGGCGCGCACCATCGCCGAGCGCGGCGTGCAACTCATCGGCACGGCGCACGGCCAAACCCTCGATAATCTTTTGCTCAACCCAACCTTGAGCGATCTCGTTGGCGGCATCGAAGCGGTCACGCTTTCAGACGAAGAAGCGCGTCGGCGCGGGACCCAGAAAACGGTCCTCGAACGACGCGCCCCGCCCACCTTCGACGTGCTGATCGAAATCCAAACCCGCGACCGCTTTGCAGTACATGCCGACATCATGGCTTCAGTAGATGCGCTTCTGCGCGGCTATCCGCTCCCGCCGGAGATTCGCACGCGCGATGCCGAGGGCAAGATTCAAATTGAAAAGGCGATTCCCGTTTCAACGTCGAGATTGGACGCGAAGGAAACAAAAACGCCTCGGCGCGGACGTCAACCGGCCGCGGCGTTCGAGGAACCGGAGACTCCGCCTGGGCCGCGTTTCGAACCGATCCGCGGCGTGATGCAAACTGTGAAGATTTATCCGTATGGTGTGGCGCGCAACCGATTGATGCAGGCCGCCAAGCGACTCGGTGTGCCGGCCATTGTGGTGAAGGAACCCTCCGAGGCTGACGCATTGGTGACCCTGCGGCCCTATTACCGCGACCGCCAACAAACGATTCTGGACGCGGAGCATCGCGGCCTGCCCATTTATGTTTTGCGTTCGAGCACAGTCGGGCAGATGGAACAATTCCTCGGCGAGCTGTTCAATGTGAGAGGCGAACAGTTCACGTCCTCCGACATTGATCAGGTGAAGGAACAGACTCAGCAGGCGATTGCCGCGGTGTTGAATGGAGAGCGGTGGGTGGATCTGCCGCCCGGTCCGTCGCTGGTGAGACGACTGCAACACGAGATGGCGCGCAACGCGGAGTTGGTCAGCCACTCGTATGGCAAAGAGCCGCGCAGGCATGTGAGGATTTTTAGAGAATAGAGAGAATGGATACATAGATAACAGCAGGGACATAGTGGCACTATGTCCCTGCTGTTGGTTATTCGCCAACCGCTGATTGCTCAATTATGTTTCGCTTCGCCCAGCGTCACCTGCACTTGCATCGTCTTGCCGTTGCGCACAAATTCCACAGTCACTTGGTCGCCTGCTTTGTGGGTATATAAAGTATTGAGATAAGAGTGGTTCGCATCCAAAGCTACATCGCCAATCTTTGTGATGATGTCGCCTTGCTGTAAACCGGCCTGGCTGGCCGGGCTGTTCGCCGCGACTCGCGTCACGTATGCGCCCCACTGAACGGGTAAATTATACGAGGCGGCAATATCCGGCGTGATGGGTTGATAGCCAACGCCGAGATACGGGTGTGAGAAGTATCCCTTTTGAATGATCTGTTGCGCCACAGCCTGCGCGGTGTTGATTGGGATGGCAAAGCCGAGTCCCTCGGCCACATCTCCGCTCCCCGTATTGCGGACGATCAGCGTGTTGATGCCAATGACTTCTCCGGCAAGATCAACCAACGGCCCGCCGGAATTTCCATGATTGATGGCCGCGTCGGTCTGAATCAGACCCTCGATTTGGTAGCCGTTACCGGTGTCAATCGAACGCCCCGTCGCGCTCACAACGCCAACCGTCACCGTGTTTTTGAAGTCGCCCAGCGGCGATCCAATCGCGATCACGGATTCGCCGGGTTTGAGCACATCGGAATTACCCAGAGTCGCAACCGCCGGGACTTTTCCATCTGTTTTCAGGACTGCGATATCAGAGTATGGATCACTGCCCACGATGGCGGCTTTCTCTTGTGTGCCATCCGAGAGAATGATGTTGACCTCGTTCGTTCCCTCGACGACGTGATTATTGGTGAGAATGTATCCCGAATCGGTGATGAAGAATCCGCTTCCACTCACCGTTTGATCGCCGGTTGACCCGAAGAATGTGATCTGCCCGGGAATCGTGCCCACGACGGTCACCACAGCCGGCCCTGTTTTTTGAACAGACTTGGTGATCGCGGTCTCGATGTCGGTGGTGTTGAGAACCAAAGTTTGTGAGGGATTGGTGTTGCTTGCCGGTAGAACCTGCTGGATTGGAGCAGGCAGACTATCTCTGGCCTCCACCGCACGATAGACCGCGAACCCGCCAGCGGTCGCTCCGGCCAGGGCCGACGCGCCGGCGACGACTACAACAAACAACGCATAGAAGATTCGTTTCAAGGACATATGAGCCTCCTTGTTTTGTAATCAGGATTTTAGTCAGTGAAAATGACGGGAAAATTAAACATTCATTCTCAAGATGAATTTATAATGAGAGTTTGTAGCGGACGGACGACAAACTACCGAGATAGTCTTTTGTTACAATTTGCCATCATGTTCATTACTCTCGAAGGCCCTGAAGGCTCCGGCAAGACCTCCCACATTCCTCATCTCGTGGAATATCTGCGCGAGAAGGGTTACCATGTTTTCCCGACGCGCGAACCGGGCGGGACCTCCATCAGCGAGCAGATCCGAGACATCCTGCATGACTTGAAGAACGTCGAGATGCATCCGCATACGGAGACCCTGCTCTACCAGGCCGCGCGCGCTCAAATCGTGGAACAGGTCATTCGTCCGCGTTTGGCGGCGGGCGAGATTGTCATTTCCGACCGTTACTATGACTCAACGATTGCTTATCAAGGCTACGGCCATCAGCAGGACTTGAATGAGATTCGCCAATTGGTCAAATATGCCACAGGCGGATTGGTCCCGGACCTGACCGTTTTGCTGGATGTTGATGTGAAGATTGGACTAAAACGTAAGAAACAAAACGGCGTCGAATGGAATCGCATGGACGCGCACGAAATTGAGTTTTATCAACGCGTCCGTAATGGCTATTTGGAGATGGTGAAGCAGGAGCCAGAGCGTTGGGTAGTGGTGGATGCGAGCAGGGATTGGGACGAAGTGCAGGATGAACTAAGGAAATTGATAATCAAACATTTGTAGTATCTTGTTTGTAGGGGAAACGTCAAGTTATTTTGTTTTATACGATTTAGAATCTTTTCTCAGGAGGATCGCCCGATGAAACTTCTGTCCAAATTCGTCGCATTTGCCTTGTTTTTTTCTGCTTGTGCTCCTTTGATGATGTCTCCGTCTCCCAGCGCCACAAGTATACAGGCCGCGTATCAAGATTTCGGATATTATCTTACTTGGTCGCCTGATGATGACCTGATAACTGTCGCCACAAACACCGGCCTCTATGTCTATGATACAAGATCCTACACTCAATTAGCGGCCTTTGTTCGGCGTAGTGGCTCGATAGTTGCTTTTAGTCAGCAATACATCGCGGCTGTCAATGGGGATGGAATGTATTTGTGGGGGCTAAAAGATTACAAACTTTTGTTCGAGAAAAGTGCTGAGGACAAGACGACGTTCCAAAGTCTGGCCATAAGTCCAAATGAGAAAATTCTTGCAACCGGCGAACAAAACCAAATTCGGCTCTGGAGCGTTCCTGACGGCAGGTTAATCGCGAGTTTAACTGGTATCGGCTTTGTGTCCGATGTGAAATTCAGGGACAATAACATATTGATTGCCGCTAGTCCATTCTTTGGAAAAGTTCAAGAATGGGACGTTCAGAATCGAACGATGACCCGCTCGTTTGAATTTCCAAAGTCTGTCATCAGCCTCCATTTGAGCGAAGATGCCAAAGAGGTAATTGTAGATTATGGATTGACCGGCTTTGAACTGTGGAATGTGGATTCCGGTAAGCTTCTGCATAATTATGGGGACATTGTTAGCGCGCCCGGCTGGCAGGGACTGAGCGGCAATAATCAATACGTGGTTGTATGGGGTTATGCTTTCGACAGCAAAAACAGCGGCTTGTCAGTATGGGATTTGCAGTTACATGTCCGTGTAAGGGAATTTACAACTGCATTCGTGAACGGCGACGGTTGGAGGTGTGGCGCCTTGAATTCGGATGGTTCAGTTTTAGCCGCGAGCAACAATGAAGGCTATATTTACTTTTATGATGTTGTGAGTGGAAAAGAATTAGGCAAGATATATCTTCCATACAAATTTGTGGCAGGAAAAGGGTGAAATAGAAAATTGTGTTTCTGATATGTGCAACTACATGATAACTATCGAATCCCTCACTTTGCGCGTCCACAAGACCCAGCACGGCTTCACAGATATTCTCAAAGCCGCGCAGGAAGTTCGTTCCAGCCACAGTTCGGCAGAGATTCTCTCGCTGGCAAAGGACTTGTTTGCTTCCGATATCCACCAGGCGCGGTGCGCAGATGCCTCTGCAAATCCAAAGGATTTGGGGACGAAGGCGGGTATGTTATACTGAAACCGTCGTCAACAGGGTTGGGTGATTCTCTTTCGAGGTCGTCTAAAGCCTGATTTTGTGTCCGCCCGCGTAGTGGCGGCGTGTGGCAGGGCAGGAAGCCTTACCACTTTGGTAGGAAAAGCGCCTACCACTTAGGAGAAAAATGGAATCCAAGTTGTATGTCGGCAATCTGTCTTACTCGACCACGGAAGATGATCTACGGACCCTCTTCGCTCAGGCAGGCACTGTGACTTCAGTGGCACTCATCAAGGACCGCGACAGCGGCCAATCCAAAGGCTTTGCCTTTGTCGAAATGGGCAATCAAGTCGAAGCAGAGAAAGCCATCAGCATGTTCAATGGACATCAGATGGGCGACCGAGAATTGAAAGTGAACATGGCTCGTCCGCGTGAAGAACGCGGTGGCGGCGGACGCGGCGGCTTCGGAAATCGCGGCGGGCATCGTCCGCAACGCGGAGGCGGCAAGCGATATTAGATCGTTCTCGAAAGCCAATTTCTCCCCGATTCAAATCGGGGAGATTTTTTGTCTTGCCTTTCGGCTGGAATTGTTTAGAATATCTCGTATGGAGATGAACGATGTCTGATGTGAAATATAAAAACGTGGATGAATTGTTGGCCGACATTGACCGTGAATGGATCGCGTTGATGGAGACTGTAGATCGCCTTTCGGGCGAGCAAATCGTCACTGCCGATTCTGGCGGCTGGTCGCCAAAGGACAACCTGGCTCATCTTTCAGAATGGATGAAAGTATTGATGGGCTATCACATGGACAAACGCCCCGCGCACGAGGTTATGGGAGTTGCTCCGGAGGTGACGAAGGACTGGGATTTCGATGCCATGAATCAGGTCCTGTTTGAGCGGAATCGCAATCGGTCTATTGACGATGTGACAGCAGACCTTCGACGCGTCTACAAAGACCTGCTCGCAAAACTCGCATCCACGCCCTTCGAAGATTTGCTGAAGCCACGTCATGCCGATGATCCTGAGAAGCGGCCGTTGTTAAATTGGGTGCTTGGCGACACCACAGAGCATTTCGCCGAGCATCGCGAGGCCATTGAACGCGTCTTGAAAGGGACCTCATGACGGCTGACTCCGAAAACGACATCCGCGCGCTGAAAGCGATTGCCGCACAGTTTGAACATACGGTCATTGTCACGAAAAATCAACCGATTATTTTGACGTTATAACTCATCATCTCCACCGCTTGTATCTGCTCCGAGATCAGGCAAAGCCGATTCGATCTCCTCCGGCGATTGTCCCGCCTCAAGGCGATCTACGACATCATCGAACTCGGGCGGTAAATCTTCACCCATTTCTTTTCCCATTTTTCGCATCATTTGTCCCATGGCTTTTGGATCGTTCTCCATCCCTTCCAACGCGGAGGGGTCTACCATGCTTTCGATGCGGCTTTCTTCCGATTTTGCAATGCGGACTTTCGTCATGCGTCGGCGTACATTCTCACTTCCACAATTCGTACAAGTCACGGTCTTCGAGTCATATTCGTTGTAAGACAGAAAGACATCGAAGCGTTGCTGACAGTCGAGACAAATAAAATCGTAAGTTGGCATGCCCAGATTCTATCCATGTTTGCAAATGGTTTCAAGTACAATACAGCCATGCCAGCCGATCCCGACTTCGACCTCCATCATCCTCAACCCTTGCTGATCGTCATCTCCGGCCCATCCGGCGCGGGGAAAGACACTGTTGTTCAGCGCATGAAAGAGCGCGGCCTCCCATTTCATTTTGTGGTCACGGCTACTACGCGGCCCAGGCGCGCCAATGAAACACATGGCAAAGATTATTGGTTTGTTTCCAAAGATGAATTTGCGCGCATGATCGAAGAGAATGAATTGATCGAATATGCCATCGTCTATGGCGATTACAAAGGCATCCCCAAAGCGCAAGTGCGCGAAGCGCTCGCCAGCGGAAAGGATGTGGTGATGCGCCTCGATGTGCAGGGCGCGGAGACGGTCCGCAAACTGGCGCCCGATGCTTTGTTGATCTTCATCACCACCGACAACGAAGACGAACTCGTGCGCCGTTTGCAGGAACGCAAAACGGAAACATCCGACTCGCTTGCCATCCGCATTGCCACGGCTCGCAAGGAACTCAAGCGCGTTGAAGCCTTCGATTACGTGATCGTCAATCACGATTTTCTGCTGGACGAAACAGTGGATACGATTCGAGCGGTCATCGTCGCGGAACATCATCGCGTCAAACAACGAAAGGTCACTCTTTGAACGAATACCCCGCTTCTTTTCTTGACCGTGAGCCGGCCCCGCCCCCCCAGCCTGTTCGCGTCTCTTTGCCTGATTCTGTTCCCTATGTTACATACACAATCGTCGGGATCACTGTTATTTTTTATCTGCTCCAATTGGCAAGCGTCTATTTTTACGGATATGCCAACGCTCTTTCACAAATGGACTGGCTGGAATATTTCGGCGCACAGATCAGCGCCGCGATTCGCGCCGGGCAAATATGGCGTTTGATCACACCTGTTTTGTTACACGGCTCCATTTTGCATATCGGATTCAATATGTACGCGTTGGCTGTATTTGGAACCGGACTTGAACGGCACTTTGGAAAGTTACGATTCCTGATCTTGTATCTTTTGAGCGGCTTCTCTGGCAATGTCTTTTCATTTCTGTTTACGAAGGGTTATTCCATCGGCGCTTCGACTGCCATCTTTGGTTTGCTCGCGGCCGAGGGAATGTTTCTTTATCAGAATCGAAAATTGTTTGGCAATCAGGCTCGCTCTGCCATCGGGAACATCATCTTTGTAGCGGCGATCAACCTGTTCATTGGCCTTGCGCCGGGGATTGATAACTGGGGACACATCGGCGGTCTGCTGGGTGGGTTGATCTTCACGTGGTTCGCCGGTCCGCTGTGGGGATTGACGGGAACGTATCCGGAATTGCAGTTGGCTGACCAACGGGAACCGCGTCAGGTCCTGACCGGTGCGGCGGCTGTGATCCTTATCTTCGGCGCACTCACTTTAGTCGGAATGAGGTAGTGGACCCGCTTAAAGCAAAAGGACGGACTGAAAAGCCCGTCCTTTTTGTTTGCTTGAGTTAGATATTTTTTGAACTGCGCGGGTCGAACGCATCGCGCAAGCCATCGCCCATCAGATTAATACACAGAATGGTGAAGACGATGAAGAGGCTTGGGAAGACCCACATCCACCATGCGCCGCGGATCAGGAAGGATTGAGCCTGTTGCATCATATTTCCCCACGTGGAAGTTGGTTGCTGAACGCCAAGGCCGAGGAAGGAGACATAGGCCTCCGTGAGAATGGCGCTGGCAAGACCTAATGTGGCTGAGACGATGATCGGGCCGAGCGTGTTCGGAACGAGATGGCTGAAGAAAATACGGGAATCGCTCCCGCCCAGCGCTCTGGATGCGGAAATGTAATCCAGTTGCTTGAGGGAAAGCACGTTGGCGCGCACAATACGCGCTAAATACATCCACGAGGTGATCCCAATCACCAGAATCACGATGCCGATGCTACCGCTAAAAGTGCGGCCAAAGATGGTGACTTGCGCCACGTTCCGTCCAATGAATTTTGCCAGCACAATCAACAGGAACAGGGAAGGAATGGACAGCATGGCTTCTGTAAAACGCATGAGCAGGGCGTCCACCCAACCGCCATAATACGCGGCTACTCCTCCAATCAGGATACCCAGTGTCACTTCCAGAGCAACCGCGAGGATGCCGATGAAGAGCGAGATCTGTCCGCCATAGATGATGCGGAAGAACACGTCGCGCCCGACACTATCCGTGCCGAACCAGTGCTCACTCGAAGGGCCAGTCAGACGATTGACAAGATCGGTGCTGTTGGCCTGGGTTTCAGAGATAATAATGGAGCCGCCGATGATGAACAGGAAGAGCAGAATGACACCGACCGCGCCTGTCAATGCCATGCGGTGCTTGCGGAAACGCCGCCAGACCAGCTGACCGGGAGTCAATGCCTCCCTGGTTTCTTCTCGGACGAAGTCAACAGCCGAAACAGACGGCTCGGAAATAGTTGGGTTTACGGTCATGGTGTTTATCCTAGTCTAAGCGAATTCGCGGATCAACAACGGTATAAGCCACGTCAACGATAATAGTGAAGAGCACGACAGCGGAGGATGTCAGCAAGAGGACGCCTAATACGACTGGATAATCGCCCCGCTCGGCATATTCCCAGAAGAGTCGTCCCATGCCCGGCCAGGAGAACACGGATTCTGTGACCAGCGCGCCGCCCAGTAGGAATGGAATATCCAAACCTATGATGGTAACGAAAGGCAGGACCGCGTTGCGCAGAGCGTGTTTGAAAAGCACGGAACGATTACTGAGGCCCTTGGCGCGAGCCGTGCGAACATAGTCCAAACCTAAAACTTCCAGGATGCTGGAGCGCAGGAATCGTGAATAACCGGCAGTCTGGATCGCTACGAGACAGAAAACGGGTAATACAAGATGGCGGGCCATCTGTATGGGGTCTTTTGGATTCCAGATGTCCGCGCCGGTGGGCAGGTAAGGCAGGCCCCAAAGTTTGAACTCCACCGCGAAAATCTCAATACAGCCCAGTGCGATGAAGAAGATCGGCATGGAGTATCCGACGAAAGACAGGGAAGTGATCAGGTTATCGGTAAAAGAATATTGCTTTACTGCGGCGACCAACCCAAGGACAAGTGAGATGCCGATAATGAAAACTTCAGCAGTGCCCATGAGAATCAAGGTCATAGGCAGACGTTGTTGAATCATCAGGAGCACGGGTTGTTTCGAGAAGAAAGACAACCCCAGATTGCCCTGCAAGGCCAGGCCGAGCCATTTGAAATATTGGTTTGGGAAGACAGGCTGATCAAGACCCAGACTGTGGCGTAACGCTTCACGGTCCGCCGCGGTCATGCCCTGCTTGGTGGCATACTGTGCCATCGGATCCGAGGAATAGTGTGTCAATAGGAATGTCAGCAGGGTAATGATAAATAAGATGAACAGTGCCTGCACAAGCCGGCGCACAATGTAGGCCCACATGGCTCGCTCCTTTCTGTATTTCGCCTATTCTACCTTATAACGGTAGACCTGCAAGGCCTCAATAAATGCCTTGCAGGTCTATTGTAAATCTAAGAACCGGGGTTATTTAACGTCGAAGTTAAATGTGTCCCAGGCCCATCCGCTGAAGCCGGAGCTGGGCGGGAAGACAAAGCGATCATTGTAGCCGTAGACGTTGGCGCGTGCATACAACGGGATGTTGAGCACATTGTCATACATGTACTGCTGGATCGCATCATAGGCCACCTTGCGGGCCGCGGGATCCACACTCGCCAAACCCTGCTCGAACATTGCATCCAACTTCGGATCGCAGAGGTGATAGTTGTTCGCGCCGGAGGGGTTGTCCTTGTTCGGCACGTCTTTGCAGTCAAAGTTGGAGCTGGAGTCCGGATCCGGGTAGAAGCCGGTGGTGTAAATGGCCATATCGAACTTGCCAGTCGGCATATCAGCGCCTTCGGTGTAAGAGCCAAAGAAGGTACCAGCCGGGATGTGGTTCGGCTTGATCTCGATGCCGATCTTCTTCAAGTCGGCCTGGATTGCCAGAACGTTATCCACACGGCGTTGAGCCGTGGTGGTCTCAATTCCGAGAGAGAATTTGACCGGTTTGCCATCGCAGGTACCTGCGCGAATGCCATCAGCACCTACAGGATAACCAGCGGCATCCAGGAGTTTATTAGCCTGATCCGGATCATACGGATAGGGAGTTAAGCTGGTGTTTGTATAAGTCTGGTTTGGCCACAGGGTGGCGATGAAGGCCTTCTCATCCTCTTTCAAGTAGTTCTTGATGAAGGACAAGCGGTCAATGCCAAGCATGATTGCTTTGCGGACATTGACGTCTTTGAACGGGCAGAAACCATCCACATCGCTCTTACCAACCACGGTACCGTCTGGCAAAGTGACGCCAGCAGTCGTGCCGAGGTTGAAGAACAGGTGCTCGAAGTCAGGCGTGCCGTCCACGCGCAGATGAATGCCGTTTGGCTCGAGCGCTTTCACTGACTCGATGTCAGACTCAGCGAGGTTAACCATCAGGTCCACATCGCCAGCTTTCAGGGCGGCGAGACCGGCCTCAGGATCGGGCACGAATTTGATTTGGATCGCATCCAATTTCGGATGGCCCTCGTAATAGTTCGGGTTGGCGACCAAAGTCAGGTGATCGCCAGGTACCCATTCTTTGATGGCGAATGGACCAGCGGAGACGGTCGGCTGATGAATCTCAGGATCTTTTTCCAGACCAGTCTTGCCTTCAAGAAGGTGAGCGGGCAGGAGTTGACCGCCATTGTTTGGCCCGTTGGTGAACAGCGTCGGCCATGGCGGGTACAGCGCGCTGAAGTGAATCACAGCGGTCTGATCATCGGGCGTATCAATGCTGGCGATCTTATCCCAGCCGGAGCGGCTGATCGGGGCGTTGCCCGGATCCATCTGCGCTTTCCAAGTAAATGCAATGTCCTTGGATGTGATCGGCTGGCCATCAGACCAGAAAATGCAGGGTTTGAGGTGCCATGTAATGGTCAAACCATCGGCGGAGACGCCGCCGTTATCAGCGCTCGGGATCTCCGTGGCCAATTCGGGGATGAATTCGTTCTTGTCATTCCACTTGCCAAGGCCGCCGCCGATAATCTGGTCAATCCACACAGCGAAACTCATGTTGCTGTATTCGCCCGTGAGGTTATCCGGCTCTTGTTCATAGGCAATGGTGATGACCTTGGTGCCAACATCCGCGGCCGCTGGATTGAAGTTGGGATCAGTGGGAGCACATGCGGCTGACGAAGACGAGGACGCCGCAGTAGCCGGCGGAGCGGCGGTTTCGGCTGGGGTGGAAGGTCCACAAGCCGCCAGAACCATGCTTGCAAGGACGAGCACAGCGAGCAAAGCGTACAGTTTGCGGTTCACAGTTTCTCCTCCTACAGAGAATTTTTAGGATTTGGTAGGAAATACGCCTACCACTTTGGATTCGACATGGGGAATTGCGATTAAGCAGTCGTGCTGAGGACGACCACCTCCTTTCAAGTTGGCGTAAGGTTTCTTGATTATACAGCAAAACCGATTTGTCAATAGACAGGAACGGGCATTCCCAGTCCATTCAAACGGACGCTTGCCGGATCACTCGGCCACACGCCCGGAACCTTTGTTCCACATCGCGGGCAGGACCCGGAAGCGGTCAGCCGGTATTCAGTAATCACATACCCGACGCGTTTCACCACTAACTCATTGCAATGCGGGCAGAATGTATTTTCATATTCTCCAACGTGACCGGGAAGATTTCCCGCGTACACATAACGGAGGCCGGCCTCGCGTCCGATCTCTGCGGCGCGTAGAAGAGTCTTGGCGTCTGTATTATCAGGCTCGGTCATCTTGTAATCTTTATGGAAAGCGGTCACGTGCCAGGGAATATCCCGCGACACGCTTGCGATGAATCGCGCCGCATCCCACAATTCTTCATTTGAGTCATTGAAGCCGGGGATCGTCAAAGTAACGATCTCAACCCACAAACCAAGATCGTGCGCGCGTTTGATTCCATCCAGTGTGTTCTTCAACACGCCGCCAAGTTTATGATAGTTTTTCTCCTGCATACATTTGAGATCAACTTTATATGCGCTGATGTAAGGCCGAATGTATTCCATCACCTCTGGCGTATTGTTTCCATTGGAAACATAGGCGCACATCAATCCCGCGGCTTTGGCTTCCTTGAATATCGCCACGGCCCATTCGCTTGTGATCAATGGTTCGTTGTAGGAGGAAACGACCACCGAGGCCTGCGTGCGACGTGCTAAATCCACCATGCCCTTCGGCGTGACCTTTCGAATGAAATTGATCGAATCATCTGAGGCCGGGTCGCGCATCGCCTGTGACGTCATCCAGTTCTGGCAGTAGCCGCAATGAAAATCGCAGCCGAGCATTCCAAAGGTCAAGGCATTGGAGCCGGGCATCACATGGAAGAAAGGTTTTTTCTCAATGGGGTCCGATTGAAGCGCGGCCACATATCCGTGAGGCACGCGTAGTGTTCCCCCCTCGTTGAAACGCACCTGACAAATCCCGCGCCTCCCCTCGCGGATGAGACAGCGGTGTCCGCAGGCAAAACAGCGCACCGCGTTGTCCGGGAGTTTTTCGTAAAGCGCCCCCTCGACAGTCATTTTGTCAAGAACTTCACCCAGGTTAGACATAGTTCCATCCTAACCAAGCAGGTCGTGCAAATTGGTCAACATGATTCTACATCAAGAAGCCTGTTTTTCATCATCTTCCCAATCTTTATCTTCCTCAATAGAGCGGATGTCCACTTGCAGTTGTGGATATAGAGGCTTGCCTGCCGCCAGCATCTGTTGAATCGCCTGCACCGCGTATTTGGCAAAGTCGTGCGCGGGTTCGTCCTCGCCCTCGACCCATAATTTGAGAGACAAACGAAGGCCTTTATGCATGGCAGCGCCCTCACTTCGCAAGATCATCCAACGCAATCCACTGCCCGTTGCGGTAGACCTCGATTTGCATGATCGGATGTACCTCCCAGAGCGTGATGCGATATTTGCCAATGTGATCAGGGTGTTCGGGATCAAAGAATAGCCAGCCGCTGATGCGGACTCGCTCCTGGTCGGCAATAACCTGCCGCAACAAGTTGAGGCTCCACTTATGATGAGTGCGAACGCGCGGCGTGGTCTCGGTCACAATCGCTTTCGAACGATCTTCACCTGGATTCTTGACCAGCGACACATGCCAATCAACCATATCATTGCTCGTGCCGTGGCAATTGGTCGATTCGGGTCCTGATTCGGTTGCGGCGGTCAGATAACCTTCCACCATCACAGGAATACCTTCATGGTGCGCGATGGTTACCCTATCTTCCGCGGACCAGTCGACTCGATCTCGCTTTTCCACGTCTTTCGGCCAGGTTAATGACGCAACCGCATCAAATGAGACCGGAACATAATTGCCATCGTCCACGCGATTCTTCAGGAAGTTCGATTGCGTATCGCCTCCATCCCCTTCAGGCGGGCAACCCTGGAATGTACTGCTTTGCGGCTGGGGTTTCTCAGATATTTCAGGCAGGCCGCCCACAGAGGATGCGGGCGCCGACTGCGGAGTTCGAGGCGCTGACGATGATTCACCGGGAATATTTGGAATCAAGGTCCGAATTGCCTCTCCGTTTGGCACATACTTGGAGAGACTCTGAAGTGTTGGCGCAACCGTCTGTGGCTTGGGCAGGCCGGGTAGTTTCCCTTCATACCATAGTAGGATCAGCAAGCCAATGACTACTGCAATGGAGAGCGTCTGGGAACTTCGTCTTCTTCGCGGGGACATGGTTTATTGATAAAACGTTGCCGGTAAATCTTTGTTACACAGACAATATCATACTACTTTTTACAGCGAGGCGTTCCTGGTCAATTTGCAAATTTATCCAGCGGAATCCAGCGATTATTCTGAAACACTTCGATTTGCATCACCGGATGGATTTCCCAAATCGTCGCGCGCGTCTGCCCGACATCATCGGGATGCTCCGGATCAAAGAACAGCCAGCCGCTGATTCGCACCGGCAGGTGATCGTTCATAACCACCATACGGATTAAGTCCAGAGTCCATTTGTGGCCGAGACGCACGCGCGGTGTCGTTTCCACGATCACAGCCATCGAGCGGTCATCCCTTGGACCGTTCGTGAACCAAATATGCCAGTCCACATTTCCCATGCCTGTGCGCTCGCAATTCGCTGATTCCGGGCCGGACTCCTTCGCGGCCACGATGTAACCCTCGACAATTACTGGAATGCCTTCATATTGCTCGATGAATGCGCGGCTGTCAGGAGACCAATCTGCCATGTTGCGGCGCTCCACACTTTTGGGCCAGGTCAGTGAAGTCAGCGTATCAAATGAAACCGGAACATAATTTCCGGCGTCCACACGATTCTTCAACTTATTCAACTCAGGATCGCCCCCGCTTCCTTCAGGTGGGCAACCATCGAAAACGATTTGCTGGGGTTGAGGCTTCTCGGGCATGTTGGGCAGGTCGCCCACAGGTTGCGCCACCGTCGAAGGCGGCGCAGGTTGGGTTGTATCTGAAACCAGCGGCTCGCCAAAGAAATACCCTCCCACCACAATGAGCAGAAAAAGGATCGTGATCCACACACCTCTTCCGCGAAAATTTCGAATCGACATCAAATCCTCCAAGCGGAATGTTCAAAGCTTGAGTTTCAAATTCTACCAGTCAAGAGATTGTTGCTCATAAGAAATTCTGGAGGGAAGCAGTATAATCCAAATATGTTGAGCGTTGTGATTCAGGCCGGTGGACAATCCACGCGCATGGGCGAAAACAAGGCGCTCAAACTTTTTCTTGGACGTCCCCTCATTCAACGTGTGATCGAGCGACTCAGGCCAATTGCAGATGAACTGATCGTGACGACGAATCAGCCTGAGGCCTTCGCGTTTCTTGGGCTTCCGCTCTTTCCGGACCTTCATCCGGGGCGCGGCCCATTGGGCGGACTCTACACCGCGCTTGTTTCCGCGAAATATTCCAGTGTGGCTGTCGCGGCGTGCGACATGCCTTTCGCCAGCGCTCCGCTGTTTGTGGCGGCGGCCAGTTTCATGGTCCGGGAAGAAGCGGATGTTGTTGTCGCGGAAACATCCGAAGGCTTTGAACCCCTCCACGCTGTCTATCGGCGCGAGACTTGCATCCCCGCCATTGAATCGGCCATCGCCTCTGATCAATGGCGGGTGATTTCATGGTTTCCGAAAGTCCGAGTCCGCAAACTGACGCACGACGAAATCGCGCGCTACGACCCGGATGGTCTCGCTTTTTCGAATGTGAATACGCCTGAAGAATTTGCCGAGGCTGAACGCCGCGCGAGTATCTAACGGACAATCAGCACCGGGCACGGCGCGTGACTGACAACTTTCTGGCTGGTGCTTCCGAGCAAAGCGCCGGTCAGGCGGCCCAGCCCGCGCGAACCCATGACGATTACATCGCTCTCACGCGTTTTTGCCACTTCAATGATTGCCTCCGCGGGCGAACCCTCGATCAATTCCGTGTGAATCTCAGCGGGGACATTTCCGACCGCTTCCTGCGCTTTATGTAAAATGGCCTGGGCTTCCTTCATGCGAGCCTGGATCGCGGATTCAAGGTTTGGCTCGCCCAAATAGGATGGAATGCCATCGAAAGCCACCACGATGCGCAAATCTTTTGATTTCATATTACGTGCTAAGTCACCAGCCATTTTTGCGGCGCGTAAGCCGTGTTCTGAACCATCAACTGCGAGGATGATTTTATCAAACATGCTGTCTCCTTTTCGTAGTGTACAATCATAGTATACAATCAATTCAAACCGGATTCAATTCAGGAGAAAATCATGGCCTTGAATCTCGAACTCATTCGCCAGCAATTCCCCTCGCTGGATCGCAAAGATGTGTTCTTTGATAACCCGGGCGGAACACAGATTTCCAAACCCAGCCTTGACCGCATCAACGAATATCTACTGGAGTGCAATGCAAATCATGAGGGCGCTTTCCCGACCAGCCAGCAATCGGATGCAGTGCTCCACGAGGCGCATGTCGCCATGGCGGATTTTTTGAACGCATCATCCCCCGACGAAATCGTGTTCGGCAACAACATGACGACTCTCACCCTGCATATGTCCCGCTCTCTGGCGCGGACATTGAACGCGGGCGATGAGATTGTCGTGACCCGCCTCGATCACGATGCTAATATTTCTCCATGGCTGTTGGTCGCGGAGGATCGCGACTGTAAAGTCACTTGGATTGATTTCGATGTGGAAGATGGCACACTCAAGGTGGGTGAGTTTGCAAAAGCCATGGAGCGAAAACCAAAGATCGTCGCATTTGGATACGCATCCAACGCGCTGGGCACAGTCAATCCTGTCCGCAAATTGACAAAGATGGCAAAGGACGCAGGTGCGCTGGTTTATATTGATGCGGTGCAATATGCTCCGCACGGACCCATGGATGTGCAGAATCTCGGTTGTGATTTTCTTGTCTGCTCGGCGTATAATTTGGAGCGATCCTTTGCGACCGGTGCCCACCTGCCTTTTGCGCACCTTTCCGGCTATGGTCTTTGACCCAGAATACTTTCTTTGGTATGCTCGCTCAAACGCTGGTGGCAGGCCCATAAATTCATCCGGCCTCAGATTGGTCAGCGAAAGAAATTTCCGCGATTTCGTTTTGAGTTCTTCATGAATCCGCATTCGCCTATCATATCGCTATTTTGGATAAAGTCTAATGGATATCTCGCTTATCATTCCTGTTTACAATGAAAGAGAAAATCTCCCCCTTCTTTTTGAATCTATTAACCGGGCCTTGACCCCTGTCAAGAAATCATGGGAGCTTATCTTTGTTGACGATGGCAGTGTGGATGGAAGTCTTGACGCCCTTCGTAATTTGACCCAGCGTGATCCTCGTCATGTCCGAGTAATTGTATTTCGTCGTAATTTTGGTCAAACGGCCGCGATCGCTGCTGGCATTGATCATTCCACGGGCGAGATTATCATTTTGTTGGATGCTGATCTGCAGAACGATCCAGCAGATATCCCGTTACTTCTAGCCAAATTGGACGAGGGTTATGATGTTGTTAGTGGTTGGCGCAGACACCGCCAAGATAACGCTATCACGCGCAATCTTCCCTCGACCATCGCTAATAGCTTGATCTCATGGGTGACCGGTGTGCATCTGCACGATTATGGTTGCACGCTCAAAGCGTACCGCCGTGATGCACTCGAAGGTTTCCGTTTGTATGGAGAAATGCACCGCTTCATCCCGGTCTTTGCTCATTCCGTTGGTGCGCGTATTGCCGAAATGGAAGTTCATCATCACCCGCGGCGTTTTGGAAAAGCCAATTATGGATTGGAACGAACGTTGAAAGTACTCCTTGATCTCTTCACAGTTAAGTTCCTCCTGAGTTATTCTAGTAAGCCCATCCGCTTGTTTGGCGGTGCGGGCTTGTTGACAATCTTTATAGGTACTTTACTATTGGTTTACCTTTTTTTCAGGCGCACATTCGAGAATGTGTCCGTTCTAGGGTCGCCCCTATTTCAATTGGCCGTGATGTTTCTGATCACGGGGACTCAATCTATATTGATGGGTCTGATTGCCGAATTATTAGCCCGCACCTATCACGAATCGCAGAGCAAACCCACGTATACTGTTCGTGAGATCATCCAGAAGAAGGCGCGCAAATGAACGATTGGCTTGCAGGGAATCGACGTTTTCTCCTCCGCTTGATTGGCACCCTGCTGGCAATCGGGCTTATCATCCTCTTAGTTCGAGAAGAAGGGTGGGATGATGTGCTTGCCGCCTTGAAGCAGATCTCAGCAGGTCAAATCCTTCTGGCATTTATCTGCTTGATGATCTCGCGCTTATTTGTGATCTTGCGCTGGCATGTTCTCCTGCGTTTTGCCGGTGTAAAGATCTCTTTCTCGGATACCACGGCGCTTACATTTACTGGATTATTTGCTTCCAACTTTTTGCCGACGACCATCGGTGGAGACGTTGTTCGCCTGGCAGGTGTGATGCAGATGGGCTATGATCGCGCTGTCTCTCTTGCGTCTCTGGCCGCGGACCGTTTGATCGGCATGATCGGAATGATCTTTACTGTGCCTCTTGGCTTGATCCCGGCTTGGGGAAGTTTAGGGCACGCGGTTTCCCAGTCCGCGGCATTTTCTGTTTTTTTCAATCGTATCTGGGAATTTTTGAAACGTACCCTGCAGACTTTTTCGATCTGGCTTAAACATCCTGTTTCATTGCTGTTCGCGTTGTTGTGCACGTGGGGCAATATGACCTCTGTATTTATGGCTTTATATATCCTGATCAACGGCTTGGGGGGGCACGTGGGATTTTGGTTGATCGCCGGACTATGGAGCCTGGCTTATTTCGTCACTCTTGTGCCGATTTCCATTAACGGATACGGCGTTCAAGAGTTGTCGCTCACCTTTCTTTTCTCGACTGTGGCTGGATTGAGCACAGGCACAAGTCTGACCGTGGCTGTATTGATCCGGCTCTTGTATCTGATCGCCAGCCTGCCGGGTGCGGTGTATATGCCCACCATTCTTGCCGCCATGGATGCGGACCGTAATGGAGACAAGTTGTAGCACCTCCTGATACAACGACTTGTTTTTTTCACCATTAACAATCTCATGCTGATTGATAAAAAAACAGAAATTGACATGAACCCCTCCTCTAAAAGGTTTTGGCAAACATTCCTTGCGCTTGCCATGACTTTGGCGATATTTGCCATCTACCAAACAGAACAGCAGACACAGGCCTTGCTGAAGATTCGCTCACGATACAAATGGGTGGTCGTGATGGGAATCTTTGCGATCAATCTAATTGCCGGTGCTTATTTACTTTTGCGCCGCGATAAATCCAACCCGTTTTGGGAAAGGCTGGAATTCAACCCCTCGGGGATTTTTCGGAGAATCGTCGGCTTTATCTTGCTGGTCGTAGCTTTTCCAATTCTTTGGTATGTCAAGTTTACTTTCTTTGGCTATGCTTTGCCGAAATTCTTTCCTTTGCTATGGGTTATGTTCTGGATTAGCCTGGTTCAGGCCGCTGGCCTTAGAATGTTGACGCGCTCTTCGTGGGCAACTTCATTCGCATGTGCTTTGCTGCTCAATGGGATCGTTTTTCAATCGTATGCCGCGTTCCAGCCGGTGACGGATTACCCCTTTTCATTAGGGTGGTCTGAGGCCAGTCGTTATTATTATGGCTCGCTCCTTTTTAGCAAATCCATCTATGGGGTTCAACTTCCGCTTTCGATCTGGCACGCCACGCGTTATTTCCTGCTTTCGATCCCTTTTCTCATCAAGGGTTTGCCGCTTTGGGCAGATCGTTTATGGCAGGCCATTCTTTGGCTCGGTCTCACTGCCGCAACCTCCTGGGCGTTGATTCGGCGACTTCGCCCTGAAGATCGAATAACGAAATTAATTCTCAGCGGCTGGTTCTTTTTGTTTTTGTTCCAGGGCGCGGTCTATTATCATTTGCAAATTTGCGTCATCATCATTTTGCTCGGTGTCTCAGTGCGCCATCCATGGCGCTCGCTGATTGCCATCGTAGCCGCCTCATTCTGGGCAGGGATGAGCCGTCTCAACTGGTACCCTGTTCCGGCCATACTCGCAATCACCCTCTATTTGCTCGAAGAGCCCTTTTCGCGCGAAAATAGTTTTTGGCGATATGTTTCAAAGCCTGTCTTGTGGGCCACCCTTGGACTCATCACCGCGCTTCTGGGTCAGGCATTTTATATCGCGATCTCCGGAAACGCCGATATAAGTGGATTCATTTCCAGTCTGCATTCACCTTTGCTTTGGTACCGCTGGTTTCCAAGCGATACCAATCCGCTGGGAGTGATTCCGGGCATTCTGATTGTTTCATTCCCCATCTTTGCGCTTCTTTTTTGGACCCTGCGCGGGCGCCTGAATAATTTGCATTTCCTCCGCTGGCTGGGACTCGCCGCGCTCCTGCTCGTCTTGTTTGGTGAAGGCCTGGTGGTCAGCATAAAGATCGGCGGGGGAGGCGATTTGCACAACATGGATGCTTACATCGTTATGCTGGCGCTGATCGCGGCCTATTTTGTGAGCGGGCGCGTCGAAACGGAATCCGTTGACCGGTCCGCGTTTGAAGCGGTGACGTGGCCGATTCTAGTCGCGATGTTAATCGTCCCTGTAGCGTTTTCTTTATCCCGTGTTCTTCCGCCAATTTACTATGATCGGGTACAGGCTGAAAAGGATTTATCCACGTTGAAGGAAACGGTGCAGGGTTATAGCAAATCAGGTGAGGTGCTTTTCATCTATGAGCGTCATCTGCTGACGTTTGGCATGATCCCGAATGTGCCGATTGTTCAGGAGTATGAAGTAATTCCGCTCATGGAAATGGCCATCTCCGATAATCAACCCTACCTCGATAAGTTCTATCAAGATCTACATAATCATCGCTTTGCCGCCATCGTGGCCCGCAAGCAGAATTTGGCGGTTGCCACCAGCGGCGATTTTGTCGAAGAGGGGAATCTGTGGAATCAACGCGTTGCCTATCACTTGTTGTGCGAATACCAGCCCGTTGTTACATTGGACTCCTCGAATATTCAGGTCTTTGTGCCGCGCGATGTCCCCGAATGTTATGCGCGCTTATTTAGCCAGTGAATGTAGATTGCGTGGGAGAAATTGATTGGTAAGATAAAATGAGAACATTTCGCTTCTTTTCGATTGAAACCTTGAAGAGTTACTGGTTTTACATCTCTTTTATTTTGGGTGTGATATTTGGTTTGTTTGTCTATAGTTATTGGCTTATCGATGTGTTTCCTCCTATGAGTAGACGCATATTTCTAGTTGCATTCTTATTTGGTTTTATGGGCTGGATCGGATATCATCATCTCTTGGTGCAATGGCTACTTCCTCAAGTTAAACGAATTTCGATTTTTTCACGTGGGCTATTGATTTGCTGGAGCCTTTTGGCCGGGATCATTTTTCTTTTGGTCTGTACCAGCGCTTGGCAATCTTCAAATCGATTAATATTTTTACTTCCCTCTCAATCTCTTAGGTTTCAGGCTTTGCCTTCTCAAGAAGCCAAAAATATTACTATTTTTGAATTTTCCGATGCTTTGGGAAATCTCAGCCTTGATACAATCAGCTATCAAGGCTGGGAAAAGCAAGGCGACTTTCTAGTTCTTCGAGATAGTACCAATAATACGATCTCTTGGAATGGCAGAACTGGAGACAAAGTTTTGATAGTACTTCGCAAATCTCCCAGCGGGGGGAAAGTTAGCATTTCGTGGAATAACAATGAACCTGATGTTATAAGCCTCTTATCTGACAAGGATGGGAGATATGTGTATACTCATTCGTTCGATACTCCATTTTATGCTTCAAGATGGGTCGTGCTTGGCCTGGGGGTTCTTAATTTTTCTCTAGTTCTTTGTGCGGTCAGTCTTTTAGCCTGGCGAAAACACTCGACTATTTTCCTACAGGGTTCGATAGTGCCAATTCTGTTCCCAACAGAGAAGGCGATAATCTGGAAATGGAACTTGGATTGGATTGTTTTGGCCATATCCTTTGGCCTCGCCGTCCTGCTTCGTATTTTTAATCTTGATGTTACTTTTCCGCATGTGGATGAGTATAATCATCTAATAGCGGCAAAAGTCCTAATTCGAGGGGAGCCTTTGAGCTCTATCTATCAGAGGAGTTTATTCATAGTCACGATACCGGTTGCTTTTTTCTTTCGCACCTTTGGTGTTCATCTGTGGTCAGCCCGCCTGCCAGGTGTTTTGTTTAATGCTATAGCAATTGTGCCATTATATTTTGCGACTAGGAGGATCAACAGGTTTGCTGGATTTTTGTCTGTTTTTCTGTATGCTACAAGCCCATGGATTATAGCCGTGGCTCGAGTAGTTCGCGAATATGCCTATTATCCTTTTTTCTTCTATTCAATTTTATATATAATGATTCAATTTATTGTGGAATTTCCTAATGGATTTGTTGTTACCCGGGATTGGAGAAGACTATTGAGTCCTAGGCTTTTCCTACTAGCGATCTTTTTATTATCACCCGCAGTTTATGCGTTGTTTCTGGATCCATCATCGACGTTCAAAGTGATATTAATCGGCTACATCCCGTTTATTTACGTCCTTTTGGGGAAATTTGATCTTGGGAATAAAACGAATAGATTGTCGTTGGCTTTGGTGAGCGTAATAATTCTTCTGGGTGGATATACTTTTCTGTTGGGGACGCGCAATATTGCCTTTCCAGTTCATCTCAACAGTTCAGTGTTGAGATATTTTTGGGGTTCTCCAGAGCAACAATGGTATTTTGGCCGGCCTTCTGTGTTGCCAATGTTTGTAATATTAAGTGCACTGCTTTTAAGCATATACTATCGTCATTCTAATTTTGTTCCCTTTTACATTTTTGGGTTGTTTTTTGTGTACTTTGTCTTCTTTCTTTTTCTTTTCAATCTCCATATTTTTCCACGGTACCTTATTAGTTTGGAGCTCTGGTATTGTGTGGTAATGGCTAGTGGATATTTTTATATATGGTATCTCCTCCGATCTCGCCTCGGTAGACTTGGAGCAAACTTGGCGGTATTGATCTTGTTTCTCCTAACTATTAATCCCCGCCAAATCTGGTTCCCTACAGTTTTTAAAAATGGGTTTATGCCCATTACTGAGGAATATCATGATGATATTGGTTTGGTGCAATCTTACCTATTGAACCAAGTGAGACAAAAGGATGTTTTGATAGCATCTTATTATCGCTTATATGTATATTTTGTTGGTGAACCCAAATTTTCAGCAATTCATTCTTATAATTCTGGAGATAAATACGGAAGGGATGCTGTTCTCTCAATTGTGAAGCAAAATGATTCAGGTTGGATTACTATCAGCACTCCTCTTTGGGCCGATTCCCAGCCCTTGCCCTTTTCAAGAGTCGTCACTCAAAACAAGGAAGTAGTTTACATTGGTCAGTTTGCTGATCAATACTTGTGGCATTGGATCACTATAGCCCCGCCATGACCATACAATTAATCCCCCCTGAGAATATTTTGACAAAAAATTAAAGATATGAGCAAGACAACAGACTTTATCCGAGATGGCGATATGATAGGCGAATGCGGATTCATGAAGAACTCAAAACGAAATCGCGGAAATTTCTTTCACTGACCAGTCTGAGGCCGGATGAATTTATGGGCCTGCTACCAGCGTTTGGGCGAGCATACCAAAGAAAGTATCCTGGGTCAAAGACCATAGCCGGAAAGGTGTGCAAAAGGCAGGCGAGCCTGGTCACAAAGGATTGCTGGACAACATGGAGCAGAAACTACTGGTCATACTGGTCCTACCAAAATGACCACCTACTTAACCGGCACAGGCTCAATTGCATAATTATCGAGTCGGCCATCGCATGAAACCCTTGAAACTATGACCAAAAAACCCTATCACGGATAATGTCTGTTACTTGACTGTCGGGCACTTCTTGCTTATAAGTATACGGCCCAGAGGTTAGATGAAAAAACGTTTTGGTGAATACGCTCATCGCGGCGATTATCACGTCAACCCTGAAAAAGACTGGCCTTATCTGCCGGTCTATTTGGAGAAGATGAAGCTGGCGCGTGAATTTTTAAATTCATGTTCGAAAGATCAAGTCGTTTATGACATGGGCTGTGGCGAGGGCGTGCTGGTCAATGAATATCGAAAAGCCGGTTATCAAATCACTGGCATGGACTTGAATTATTCATCTGACGTTATTATTCAACGCAATTTTTTGCAATCAGAAATTCCGGATAATTCTGTGGACATCATTGTCTGCACCGATGTGATTGAGCATTTGATTTTCTCCGACCAGGAAAAAGCGATTGCCGAGTTCGCCCGCATGTTGAAGCCTGGCGGGCGCGCGTTGATCAGCGTTCCAAACCTCGCACATCTTGCTTCGCGCATTTCGTTTTTCTTCACAGGCAAGCTGGTCCGCACCTCGAGCATTGATCGTCATCCCGGCGACCGGCCCGCGGGTGAATATGTCAAAATGCTGCAGAAGTATTTTCGGATCACAAAACGCAAAGGCGTCTTCCCGACGTTCCCGGTGATTTCGATCTTTACTGTCATCATGCCGTCCAACGTAATTTGGATGCACAAACTCTATAACCATTTGCTGGGTTATCCCAACTGGTGTTTTCTCAACATCTTCTATCTCGAAAAGCCATCTGTCTGAAATGAAAATTCTGTTACTCAACAGCGAATATCCTCCCATCGGCGGCGGCGCGGGAAACGCCAGCGCGAACATCGCGCGCCTGCTGGTCAGAATGGGAAACGATGTGTTGCTGTTGACTGCGCACTTCGACAATTTCGCGCGCGACGAAATTTGCGACGGCGTGCGGATTGTGCGCGTCCCGGCACTGCGCCGCAAGATGGACCGCTCGAGCGCGCTCGAGCAAATCTCGTTCATCTTCGCCGCTTCTTTCCGGACTTTAGGCTTGGCGCGCCAATTCAAACCGGATGTCACCCTGGCTTTTTTCGGACTCCCGTCGGGTGCGGTGGCTTTGTTTCTCAAATGGCTTTATCGAATCCCTTATGTGGTCTCTTTGCGCGGCGGCGACGTGCCGGGATTCCGTCCGTACGATTTTCGCCTGTATCATAAACTCGCCGCGCCGTTTTTGCACGTGATCTGGCATCACGCCTCGGCGGTGATTGCCAACAGCAAAGGTTTGCGCGATCTCGCCGCGGCGTTTGATTCGACCATTGACATTCCCATCATTCCCAACGGCGTTGACCTCGAAACGTTTTCCGCGCCGGAACGCGATTGGTCGTCGCCGCGAATTTTATCGGTCGGACGCGTTGTCCACCAAAAAGGGTTTGACCTCGCCTTGCGCGCCCTCGCCGACCTAAAAGATTTGGATTGGCAATGGTCCATCGCAGGCGACGGCCCGCAAAGGCCGGTTTTGCAAGCGATGGCTGAAGAACATGGATTGCAAAATCGAATCCGCTTTTTGGGCTGGCTGACCGCCGACCAGCTCAAAGAGCAATATAATGCGGCGAATCTTTTTCTTTTTCCCTCGCGGCATGAAGGCATGCCGAACGCCGTTTTGGAAGCCATGGCGAGCGGATTGCCTGTCGTCGCGACGCGCATTGCAGGCAACGAAGAATTGGTCGTGAACGGTGAAACGGGCGCGCTCGTCCCGCCCGAAGATGTGGATGCGCTTCGAGAAGCGCTGAAGCCGCTTTTGGTCGGCGCGCAGAGGCGGGAGCAAATGGGACGCGCCGCGCGCCAACGAGTCGAATCGTCGTTCGGTTGGAATCGAGTCGCGGAACAGTATCAATCCATTTTAGAGAAGGCGTTGAAATAACTCATGCTCTCGGCGCCGTCCACGGCGGCTGAGCAAAGGTGAAATGTATGTGCGGTATTTGCGGATTATCGTATTCGGATCATCGCCCCGGCGGCCGCGAAATTTTACAGGCAATGAACGCGGCGATCGTCCACCGCGGTCCCGATAGCGACGGCTTTCATATCGCCGACGGCGCGGGGCTTGCAATGCGGCGGCTTGCCATCATTGATGTGAAGGGCGGCGACCAGCCGATCTCGAACGAAGACGATTCGATTTGGATCGTGTACAACGGCGAGATTTACAACTATCCCGAGATGCGCGCCGAATTGGAACAGCGCGGTCATCGTTTCAAGACTCAAACCGATACCGAGTGTGTGATTCATTTTTATGAAGACGAAGGCGAAGCGTGCGTCCGGCATTTTCGCGGCATGTTTGCGTTTGCTCTGTGGGACAGCCGCAGACGTCGTTTGTTCATCGCGCGCGACCGGCTTGGGAAAAAACCGATTTATTACACGGTTCAAAACGGCGAGTTTTATTTTTGTTCCGAGTTGAACGGCTTGCTCAAGGCGTTGCCGCATCGCCCCGAGATGGACCTCGAAGCGGTTGATTTGTATTTGAGCCTGCAATATGTTCCCGAACCGCGCACGGTTTATAAAAACGTTTATAAACTTCCCGCCGCGCACACGCTGGTTTGGGAACACGGCGAAGTCAAAATCAATCGGTATTGGGACGTTTCCTATCAGCCGAAATTAACCGGCAGTGAAAACGATCTGGCTGAAGAACTTCGCGCGCGCCTGCGCGAGGCGGTCAAGATGCGCCTGATCAGCGAAGTGCCGCTCGGCGCGCATTTGAGCGGCGGACTCGATTCGAGCATCGTTGTGGCGCTGATGGCGGAGTTGAGCGACGCGCCCGTGAAAACATTTTCGGTCGGTTTTCAGGAAGAAGAATTTTCCGAACTGCCTTATGCGCGCGCCGTGGCGCAAAAATATTCCACCGATCATCACGAGTTCACGCTGACATACGGCGATATTCCCGCCACGCTCGAAAAAATCATTTGTCATTTTGGCGAGCCGTTTGCGGACGCCTCGGCGATTCCACTGTATCACCTTTCGATGTTGACGCGCCAATATGTGACGGTCGCCTTGAACGGCGACGGCGGCGATGAAGACTTCGCCGGCTATCAACGGTACTGGCTCGATCCGCTTGCCAACGCGTATTTGCAGGCGCCTCCGTTCCTGACCCGGAACCTGATTCCGTCCATTGCGCGCCGCCTCCCCGATCGGTCGACGCGCCCGATTGGGCAAAGTTTTGTGAACGGCTTGAAACGTCTCGAACAACTGCCGCGCATGGATCGCCGCGCCAGCATTTTGCGCTGGGGTTCGTACTTCGCGCCGTGGCAGCGGCAACAACTTTGGAAAGAAGAACATTGGAAAAATTTCCGCGCCGTTCATGCCGAATCGTTATTGGCTGAATCTTTTGATAAAGCCAGCGACTCCTTTCTCGACCGGACGCTTTACACCGACCTGCATAATTATTTGCCCGGCGATTTGCTGGTCAAAGCCGACCGCATGACGATGGCCGCCTCGCTCGAAGGACGCTCGCCGTTTCTCGATCATGAAATCGTGGAGTGGGCCGCGCGTTTGCCGGACCCGCTCAAAGTCCGCGGACGAAGCGGAAAATATCTGTTGAAGAAAGCCTTTGCCAAATATCTGCCGGAGAACGTCAAGTCGCACGGCAAGCAGGGATTCGGCATTCCGCTGGCGGCTTGGTTCCGCGGCCCGCTGGCAGATTGGTCGCGCGAACTTTTGCTCGGCGCTGAAAGTCCGTTGAGCGGTTTATTCAATCCGTCCGCTTTGCAAACTTTGATGGATGAACATACGCAAGCCCGCACCGATCACGGCAAACGGCTGTACGCGCTCACGATGCTGGCGTTGTGGATGAATAAATTCTAGCCAGCCTGACTAACCAGCCACGTGATTGAGTTGAGTGCGGTCTTAACTGTTTTTTCCCACGTGAAATTTTTTGCTTGTTCGAAACCCTTGGACCGTAGGGAATCCCTTAGTTGGGGATCATTTGCCATTCTTGTTAATCCCTCAGCTAACGATTGTTGTGAATAAGCATCCACGATCATCGCAGCATCGCCAGCGATTTCAGGCAAAGAGGTCTGGTTAGATGTCAAGACGGGCGAACCACACTGGAACGCCTCCAGAACCGGCAGCCCCAACCCCTCAAAAAGAGATGGATAGACCGTAAATTGTGCAAGAGTGTATAATGCAGGAATGTCGGGAGGCGGAACTCTTCCAAGTTTATGGACGCGAGAAGATATGGGACCTTTCAACCGATCTATTACATCTTTGGTGTTCCAAGCGACACTCCCGGTAAAATACAAATGGTGCGGGATCTTATCTTTGATCATCTCGAATGCATCTAATAAGCGATTGAAATTTTTCCGAGGTGAGACGTTTGTGGGAAAAAAAATGAAAGGATCAACCAACTGGTATTGTGTCTTTACCCTGTTCAAGATATTTGCATCATTTACTGGTTGATAATTCTTTGCTGCTGCCCCATAAATGTTGATTACCTTTTCTGGTGGGACGTGTAAAAAACGAATTATATCCTGCCGCGTGTGCTCGGAGATACTAAAGATCATATCCGCCTTATGTGCGGAAAAGCTCATAGCCCTTCGCATATAGATGGTGTCGAGTTTCCTGTATGGATTCAGATTAGTATAAAAATATCCAAGGTCCAGCATTATTGGTACTGCTTTACAGGGAAGCTGGGCAGATATAGTTCCTTTGGGGAAGATAAGCAGAGAAATATTGTCTCGTTTTACCTGTAGGGGAAGTAAAACATGATCCCAAAAGAACGAATTTGTGCTGGAAATAATATGCTCAATAGCACCTGCAAATGACCCAGCAGATTCTGGGCTGTTATAATAGACATGGATTTCGAAGTTGTTTGCTTGTTTGATAAACTCTTTGGTAAAGCCTTCAATATAGGAGTTTGGACCGCTAAATGAGCTACCTAATCCTCGAGCGCAGATTCCAATTTTAATTCTTGATGTCATCTAGTGATTCCCTTGAAAGAGGTTCTCAAATGTCAATGAACAAAAAATCTTACAGTTTGTTTCCCATGCTCTCTATGAGAGTCGGTCAATATGTATATCAAGTTCCGTATTTGTATAGAAAATGGCTTTGCCCGGAGAGGACTTTTAACTTTCGGGGCCAAGAATACAAATACTTTTTGCACCCGTATAATACCACATGGCGTAATGAGCGTTGTGTCGAGCTCCCACTGGCAATAGAATATTTGCAACACGAAGATCCTCGAAAGGTTTTAGAAGTTGGCAATGTTCTTTCTCATTACATTCGATCTCCTCACATCGTGGTCGATAAATATGAAAGAGGTGGGAAGATTATTGCCCAAGATATTGTTACTTATCGGGATGATCGGTCTTATGAGCTCGTGTTGTGTATATCTACGTTAGAACACATAGGTTTTGATGAGAAACCAAAGGAACCCCGAAAATATAAGCGGGCGATTCAAAACATGTTTTCGCTCCTTTCTTATGCCGGAAAACTAATTGTCACCATTCCCATTGGGTATAATCCTGAAATAGATACTGATTTATGGAGTAATCAGCTTGGATTTGATGAGTATTATTATTTTAAAAGGATAGGCCCTGAGACTTGGAAGCAGTCGGAGCGATCTGAGTTGAAAAATGTTAGATATGGCGTTCCCTATCGGGCTGCAAATGGCTTGGCCATTTGTATCGGTTATAGCCGTTCTTCATAGCTTATTTCAAACGGAAGCCACCGATTTTCTGGACTAGATATCTCGTTACCAGAGACTGATCCCTCCTTGATTTACGAGAGAATGCTTCAACGAAACTGTATTATCTTGCAGTACATAGCCTAGCAACTTCTGTTTTTCCCGGCACAAAAAATACTATTTCTATAACGACTTCAAATTTGCGTTGCCAATCTTTGAAGGCGGCCGGCCTGGTCGCTTCTTTTGTGAGTATCAATACCTAAAAAGTGCCTGTAGATTCAACTGTGAAGTGCAACTTTGCTATCTTTAGGAGATTTTATGATGTTGTATCAATCTTTGACGGAGGAGTTTGCCCTGGATTTTGTCGTTGTTGGCGCGGAGAAGAGCGGAACTAGCTGGCTGTCAGATAAGTTAAAGCAACACCCTCAGGTGTTTATCCCCTCACAAAAGGAGCTTCATTATTTTAATACAAGATTTGTAGAGGATCCTACCTTGCGCAACTACAACCATGATAAGCCTTTGAGCTGGTACATTTCCTTTTTCAAAGAGGCGCATGATGCACAAAAGAAAGGTGAAGTATGTCCAAGCTATCTGTGGGATGAACAAGCCGCAAAATGTATTTGGAAAGTTTTTCCAAATGCCAAGATTGTGATATTGTTGCGGAACCCTGTGGAACGAACTTTTTCGGCGTACCGCTACTATCTGCAACGTGGGATTATTACACGAGATAATTTCCGCCAAGCTTTAAATACTCATGCTGACATTTTGCTATCCCGAAGCAAATATTATCCGCAGGTCAAACGTTACCTTGACGTTTTTCCCTCAGAGCACGTATCCATATTTTTTTATGACGACCTTAAGAAAAGCAATGAGCAGTTTTTGTTGGCAGTAGAAAGATTTTTGGATGTGGAGGATTATATTCCTCCCGAGATTAACAAGCGTTCCAACCTCACTGCTGTGCCAAGATCAAGATGGTTGGGGAAGTTTCTCTATCAAATACGTGCTTTAGGAAGAAAACATTCCTTTGTATGGCTGTTGGATGCCATGCGCCGATTTGGCATTGCTAGATCATTTGAGGCATGGAGGATGTCAAATCAAAGGAATCCAGAACCAACAGAAATAGATCGACTGAAGTTCGAGGACCGAAGATGGCTTCTACAGTATTTCGATGAAGACATTCGGGATCTTGAGAATCTTCTCGGCGTTGATTTGGGCATGTGGAGATCTTGAAAAGTTTTGTTAGAATTCGTAGCTAAAAGATGAAATCACAAACTTTGTATCAGTTTTTTTTGTACCTGATTGCCAAGGATAAATGGAAAGATGTTCTTAAGATTACCCTTGCGTTTTTGCTTATAGGCATCGTTTTCTCGAGGACTAATATCCAGAATATTATAGCTGTATGGGATATTATTTCATGGCCGTGGCTTCTTGTCAGTGTGGCCGTATTTTTTGCAATGACTGTCGTTAAGGCGGTGCAGTATTGGGCGTTGTTCGACAGCCGGGTTCCTTATCTTCAAGTGTTGAGGGTTGCGACGTTTCAGAATGCTCTCACGAATCTCGTTTCGAACGCGGCGGGAATCGCATCCTACCTGACCATGTTCCGGGTCGAGCAAAACGTCAAATTGAAACACTCCGGCGCGATCTTCATCATCACCAAAGCCGGCGACCTTTTCTCAATGGCTTTCTTTCTTCTCCTTTCAGCCTGGCTGGTCTGGGCACGCACCAATATCCTGCATCAACTGGTTCTTCTTGTACTGGGGGTGGTTTTTCTTGCTTTGCTTGTCTTTTGGACCGCTGTTTTTTTTCGCCAGAAATTTATTCTGCAGTTACATCGAATCACACATTGGATGCGACTCGACCGCGCCTCGATTATTGAGCGCGGACTGAACATGCTCCAATCTGTAGCGGAACAGGAACAGAGAACGGTGGTGCGCATGTTTCTGCTTGGGCTTACGCTTTCGATGAGTTATATGACTCTCACAATGGCATATAGCTACAGCCGGATTCAGACGTTCCATATTCCGCTCGATTTGTGGGCGATCGTTTTTGTCGCTTCGCTAATGCAGTTTGTTTCCATCATCCCAATTCAAATCCTTGGCGGACTTGGAATCAACGAAGTAACACTACTGTATCTATACGGCCTCTTTGGAATCACTCAGGTTGATCTGCCCGCCATCCTTGTCGGACTGCGCGTGCTGTTTTATCTGTTCAATCTTGCCTTGCTACTTTACATGCCCATTGATACATTTGTGTCAAGAGTCAAATCGGCGGGCAAGAATAAGAAGGATCGTTTGAACGAGGGTTGATTGCGACCATGAAAGACCTCCCACTTTTGAACAAGTTTTACGCGGCGGGATTATGTTTGATCATTTTGGCATCGGGCCGTGAAATATACTCGTGGTACTTTGCCAGCCACGATTGGACCGCGCTTCTTTCCCGCCGCGGCTTCCTTGCATTAATTCTCTTTGCGATACTTTTGATTTCGGGTCTGGCGCTGACGTTTGCAAAAATTTTATCCTCCAAAACTTTACAAATCTTCTCCCGCCTGCGGCCTCGCCAGAAATGGCTGACCTGGCCGGCAGTTATCGGCTTTCTGCTTGTATTCGTATGGATTCTCCTTTACTCGCCCTGGTCGGTGGATTTCCCCGGCCCGTGGACAGAGTACGTCTTTGCCGTTGCACTCACCGGCTGGATTTCTTTTGCTCTCGTTGATCTGCATGCCTTTGGATGGCGGGAGACGGCTCTCTCTTTGGCTTTATTTGTATATGCCGGCAGTGTGGCTGAAATCCGCGCTTTATTTGTCACTGAACTGGCTTCGCGTTCAGCCCTTTTGATCGAAGGATGTCTCGTTTTCGGGCTGATTTATCTTGGATACTCCAGCCGCTTCGAAACCGCAGGACAGCGCCTGCGCGATTGGCGCGCCTCCCTTGGACGTTCGCGATGGATGGCGCTTGCGCTTGTTCTGATCGCGCCCTTTCTATTGCGCTGGCTGTCTGGCCCGTCGTTTTACTGGTTCAATGTCAGTTTGCGGTTTGCTTTTATCGCGTTGCTTTCTTGTGCGGCGGCGTTTTTTCTCACGCTGGATGCGGAAAAATCTTTGATCCTGAAGACGGGCCTTTTAGGGCTGGGATTGATTTTGCTTGCGGCCTCCATGATCAACAACACCTACCTCGTTTCCAACTATCCGTTCTCGCTGACGTGGTCCGAAGGCGACCGCTTCTATGATTACTCGATGATCTTCGGGCAGAGAATCTATAATGCCGTTCGGCCCATTGCCAACCCTTATACCTACGGTGCGCCGGGACGCTTTGCCCTGTGGGGACTCCCGTTTCTCGTTCCCGGCCTGCCGATTTGGTTTCATCGTCTATGGGGCGTTGTCCTTTTGATTGTCCCGCCGCTTCTTTTCGGATGGCTTGTCAGCCGGCCGATGAAAGATTTAAAACTCCGCGCTGTGCTTGCGCTCTGGATCGGACTTTTGTTCATTGTCGTCTCGCCGGTCTACGCGCCGATTCTGCTTTCCGCAATCATCGTTCTGCTTTCCGCATTTGACTCTTCGTTACTCAAGCGCGTGATCTTCGTCGTCATCGCCGCAATCTACGCCGCCCTCAGCCGCTGGACCTGGTTTCTTGCTCCCGCCGCATGGGCCGGGCTGACGGATTTGCTGTTGTATTATCCACAGCGCAAGTCATCGTTTATTCAAAAGATTCTTCCGACTGCGCTCCTCGTTGCCGCGGGCGTCGGAGCCGGTTATTTGTTTGGAAAAAGAAATGTAAATAATTACGCGGCCTCCGACAGCCTGGCCAATGCCCAGCCATTGTTATGGTATCGCTTGTTTCCAAATCAAACCTATTCGATAGGCATTATTCTCGGAACATTGATTGTGACCGGGCCTCTTCTGGCTCTTCTCATCTGGTGGATGGCTTCCCGCCGTTGGAAACTGGATTGGCTGCAAATGCTGTCTGTCTGGGCAGTGCTGGTTGCCTTTCTCGGAGCGGGATTGGTGGTCAGCGCCAAAATCGGCGGCGGCGGCGATCTTCACAACCTCGACATGTATCTGGTTACTTTGACCTTTGTCTTTGCCTTGGGAATCTATTCCCTGTGGAAAGACAGCCTGCTCAAATTGGCTTCATGGCCGTTTTGGATTCAAGCCTTGCTGTGCTGGGCGTTTGTGATGATCGTTTATCCGTTCACACCGTTTAGCAGACAATCCGCGCCCGCTGTGTTGAATTTGCCGCCCGATTCTCAGATACAACAAACCCTTCAGGCAGTCCGCACACAGGTCGAACAAGCCAGCCGGAGCGGAGCCGTGTTGTTCATGGACGAGCGCCAGTTGTTGACCTTCGGTTTTATCCGCAACGTGCCTCTCATCCCCGATTACGAAAAGAAATACATGATGGATCAATCGCTGGCGTCGAACGCAAAATATTTTCATCAGTATTATGTTGATCTGTCGAACAGGCGCTTTGCCTTGATTGTCAGCGAACCGCTCAAGCATATTATCAAAAGTCAGGACGCCGGCGTTTTTCCCGACGAAAACGATGCGTGGGTCAAATGGGTTTCCGACCCCACCCTGTGTTTCTACAAACCGATTTTCACCGATGCGCAAAACCGCATCCAATTGCTGGTGCCTCGTCCCAATACGAGCGCCTGTCAGAAATATCTAAGCGGAGGCTGATCTTGAATTTGCCTTATCTCGTTCCACGTGCAGTACGTCACTTCATGCCCGAAGGCCTCACGCGATTTCTTCTCCTGCATTCCATCATCATTCGTCCGGGGCTGGAGACGAGCGCGCCTCGCGATGCGGTTGATCGTTACCTCGAAGTTCTCAAGTCGCGCCGCGAATCGTTGAACGGTAAACGCATCCTCGTTTTTGGATACGGCGGGAGATTCGATGTCGGCTTGGCAATCATGGAGGCGGGAGCGAAACATGTCGTATTGTGTGACAAATACGCCCCGCCGGACGACTCGCACAACGCGGCACTTCTTCAGAAATATCCAGCGCATCTTTTCCTCGACGATGGCCGGCCACGCCCTCGACCTGAGCATATGACTCTGCTCCTGGCCGATATCCGCGAAGTGCATCCTTCTGCTGATTTACCGCCGTTCGATGTTGTGGTGAGCAGTTCAGTCTACGAGCATCTTGACGATGTAGATGGCATCACCAACGCCCTCGCCGCGCTGACCAAACCGGACGGCTTGCACATTCATTACGTGGATTTGCGCGATCACTTCTTCAAATATCCGTTCGAGATGTTGTCGTATTCCGAAAACGTCTGGCGCGGCTGGCTAAATCCGACCAGCAATCACAATCGCTTTCGTTTGTGGGATTACCGCCGCGTCTTCGAGAAATATTTCAATAATGTGAAGATCGAAGTTCTGGAACGTGATGAAGCCGCATTCGAAAAAGCCCGCCCGCGTATCCGCCCTGAATTCATCAGTGGCAATTTGCAGGACGACAGCGTGACGTTGATTTTGGTTGTTGCTTCCGAGCCGCGTAGCGCATGAAAGCCATCCTCGAACTTCTTCCGCTTTTGATCTGGGCCGGGTTGTGGTTCGCGGGTGGTTATCTGCTGGCCGCTTCGCTCTTTCGCCTGCGTCATGGAGAGATAGCCATGATCGGCCTCGGTCTCGGCCTCACGCTCCAGACTTGGCTTGCCAATCTGCTCGCGCATGTTTTGCCTGTTGACGCGGCCTTCTGGCTCTCCTCCGGCTTGGTCTTCGTCGGCGGACTGGTTGCTCAATTTGCCGGTCAACGCAATTTACGTTTCACTTCTTTACGTTTTACTTTTTATTTCCCTCAGTGGCTTTTGTTTGGCGCGCTCCTTTTCCTTTTCAACGCCATTGGACGCGGACTCGGTATCTTCGACGATTATCAAAATCTGCCCACCGTCTCTCTGATGGCAACTGGCGACATCCCGCCGCATTTTGCACTCGATCCCTCTCTCGATTTTGGCTATCATTATTTTCTTTTGCTTTTTGCCGCGCAGGTCATGCGCCTCGGACACATGTTCCCATGGAGCGCACTGGATCTGGGGCGCGGCTTGATCCTCGCTTTGCCTCTGATGCTTACGGGCTTGTGGGCGCATCGGCTCACACGCAATCACCTGGCAAGCTTTCTCACCGTTTTCATGCTGGCCTTTGCAGGCGGTGCGCGCTGGCTTCTGCTTTTGCTCCCATCATCATGGTTGAATCAAATATCTGAAAACATCAAAATGATCGGCTCCGGGGCGCTGACCGCGCCGAATCTTGCTGAAGCCCTGCTAACAAATTGGAAAATAGATGGCGCTGGGCCGCTTCCTTTCCCCTTTGCGTTTTACACAGGCATCAACCAGCCATACATCATGGCGTACACCGGCATCTCAGGCTCGGCCATTTTGATTTTGTTGCTTTTATTGCTCACCGCGCATCGCTGGCGTCATTGGAGCGCTGGCATCGTCACATCCATACTGATTTCAACAATCGCCATTGCAAACGAAGTTGTATTCGGTTTGATCGGTGTCGGCTTTGCGCTTGTCATTATTGCATGGGTAATCAGGCATCGTTCCGTGAAATTGCCGCGTGAACTTTTCGGATGGATTTGGATTCTCGGCGCGGCGGGATTGGCGGCCATCATTCAAGGCGGTATGTTGACTGAAATCGTGCGCGCCCGCTTCCGGTCCGGACCTGAGGCGGCCAGCTACTTCGACGCGTCGCCTACCCTCATCTGGCCTCCGTCAATCATTTCCGCGCATCTTGGTTCTCTATCCATTTTCAATCTACCGCAATTGATCGCCGCGTTGGCTGAAATCGGCCCGATCATTTTGGTCACGCCGCTGGTGTTCTTATGGGGCTGGAAATCGTTGAAATCAGGCAAATGGTTTGAAGCCGCGTTGATTCTTTCTTCGCTTGCAAGTCTGCCCGCGCTCTTTGTGGCGTTCAAAGGCCCGCTGTTCACCGCCACGCCGCGCTTGATGGGCGGATGGTTCTTTGCCTGTATTTTATATGCCGTTCCTCTTTTGTGGATATGGCTACGCAAGCGCGGGGGGTCATTGCAAGTTGGCGCAGTGATACTTGGACTCGTTTCGACTTTTTCTGGTTTGATCCTGTTCGGCACGCAATTGGCCGCGGTTCAAACACCGATTTACGCGACATTCATTTCACCATTGGATGCGAAGATGTCGCAGGAATATTGGAATAAACTGCCGGTGGACGCGCGGGTATTTGACCCCTCCGTTTTTCGCGCGCCGACGGTCTTTGGCCGCTTCACTAAATCGTCACCGACTTGGTATTTGCAATCGCCCGATTGGCAGGCGCTCGCGGCGAACCCTGATCCGTTCAAGATTCGAGCCGCGGGTTTCGATTATATATATTTTGATATTGATTACTGGAATGGCCTGACGCCTGCACAGCAATCTGCACTCATGAATTCATGTGCCAAACAAGTGGCGCAAGTAGATGGCATTCATAGTGAGAAAGATTACACCAGAGATTTTAGAAGGTTGCTGGATATTCGGAGTTGCAGGTGATTGCTACTCTTTATACGGTTTTTGTGCGCTTATATAAAGAGATCCAGCGAATTCCTTGATAAGTGGAACTTTTTCAAGAATTTGATCGATTTTTAGGATAGATGGAATCAGAGATGGTGGAGTGAGCGGATGCAACCATGTGAGAGGGGTGATGCTTATATTTGTAAAACCAACTTTCTGCAAAAGCGATTTTATCTGCCACCGGAAGAAGGCGGTTTCGTCGGGGGAATCACCTACAAGTTCCTTGATCCAGCTGATATTCTTTTGCAACATAATCTGGGGGTTAAGCATATTGGGTTCACCAAAACTAATAACCCCGCCGGGTTTAAGCAGTCTAAAAATGTTAATCAAGGCGGGTTCAATGTCCAGATGATGGAGTACCGATGAGCCTACTACAATGTCAAATTGCTCATCCGAGGCAAGATCTTCAAATCTCGAAAGTATGAATCTAACTGTGGATGGTAATTTGCGTGCTTTTGCCGATGAGAGTAAATCATCCGAGATGTCCACAGCTGTGATGGTTGCACCGGTCTGGGCGAAGTATTCGGTAAAGATGCCGGTTCCACAGCCGATTTCTAGTGTTTTCTTTCCGGGAATCATCTTGGTCGTAGCTATGATTATTTCTGCGCGGCGTTTAGCACGGACTTGGCCGGCTGGAGTTCCCCAACCCCAGATTTTTTCAGCGCCAAGAGCAGACAGCTTTTTTCCGTGAGCGACTTCCCGTTCAGCTCTATCCAGCTTGATCATAGTTTCTTTCCGAGAAAATAAAGGTTTTGTTCATGCACATCTCTCTTGTATCCTCAATGGCTCAATATACATTCCGTGCTCTTTCTTGACAGACAACTTGATCTTTGTGAATGAATATCGACATAATGAAGAGAAATAAATTCGAACAGTTATTTCCAGAATATGACAAATTCATGCACTCTAGCTTTATGAACAAACCCCTCTTTATAAATGAATATTTCTGTATCCTGTGTCGAACGAAGAGCGGCTTGAGAGATTACTACAATTTGTATCTCTGGATATTTTTGTATGAGAGCCTTAAAAGCCTCGTAATATTGTTCCTTTTTTTCCTGTTTGTTTCCTAGTAGGAATGCTATACTCTCTGCTCTCAATATTGCCTCTTCCTCGCGCCCCTGCTTCCAAAGAAACAGTTCACTAATGTCGGGCCTGATGTACATCTGTGGGTAATCTGGGTCAAATGTGAATATGACTGAGGATAATGGAAACGGCGCCAACATCAACCCTGTAGGCGTAATGTTAATAATTTCTTTGGCCTCTTGGCTTTCAGAGCTTGAGAAACGATATGAAAAACTATGCAAGGTAGCTATCACAGATGTGGGAAGGTATATGAGCAACACAATGATAAGCGCGCCATAAGCCAATAATGCACTTGCGAAGACCGGCTTTCTAAAGGTTTGAAGATATTTGAAGAGTTGTGCTGTTGACACACCTATAACGAGAAATAATGGGAGTATATAGAACATCCGGAAGTATACCCCTGAATAGATACGGATAAGGAAGTCTGATACCCAGGGATTTAATATTAGAAAGGGAAGGAATACCAGACCCGTTACGAACTTTCTGGCGAACCTATGCGTTAGGGCTATTGCCGCGATTGAAAAAAAAGCAAAAACCACGGCTGTTGTCGGAAAAGGCGCAAATCGAAAAAACAACTGTAGGTTTCCCATCAGGGTATTAGGGTAGGCACGACTAGCATGTGCTGCTATCTTGGTGGAATCTACAAACGATATGTATACAGTGAACATAATTAAATAGAGGAAAGAGGTCAAATATTTAAACCCAATCACCGTTAGGTGACTAAGGGAAAGGAGTTTTGCTCGTATAAACAAATAATAATTGACAAATAATATACTAGCCATCGGTGGCAAAAGCATAATGGCAGTAGTGCTCATGCCGACCAGGCAAATCGACGTGAGTGCTAGATTTATCCAGTTCTGAAGCGTTTGAGCCTTGAAATATTCAAGAGAGAAAAAAATAATTAAATATATGCCTGTTGAAACAACGACCGACTTTCCCTGAAATACTCTGGAGAAAATCCACGAACCCGGCGATCTATCAGACTCTCCAAGCAGTAAGACAATGAGCAGGGTCGCTACCGTGCCAATAGCCGCGTTAAGCGTTTCAGTTGTTAACTTCGTGATGACAAGATATAATGCAATAGGGAACATAAATCCACTAATTGTCGAGACAAACAAATAGGCGAAGTTAATAAAATTAACTCTCAGTAGAAACGCGAAGGCAGCTTGAATATATTGGTATGCACCGGCAATGTAAAATGAAGCACTTACAAAAGGCAATTGGCCACTGTAATAGTCATGCAAAACGAAGGATAGTTGCTGTTCGGGGTGTCGGATGTAATATAGAGGGCTTGCCAGGTAATAATAGTCGTCAAGGTTCTGGGCTCCGAATCGATAGAGGGGTTGCGAAAGTGTAACTATCCCTCCTGCCAATCCACCAGCAAGCAAGATGATCGTCAGCGGAAGAATATCATTGGCAGATCTTTCCCTTTTTGACTTTGCACCCCTCAAGCTCAATCCGACGACAATTAAAATGAAAGAAACAAGTATTACGTACGCATATCTGCTGAACGAAATCGAAAGTAATAACGAAAGGTGAGTAAGTATCGTTAGGATCCCAAGAATTGTAACGTACCAGATCGCGATCCCTCTAGCAATGATTACACTTTTTTGTCCCGATAATTTTTCCAGATATGACACATCTGCAGATTCTGTGAAATGGAGAGCTATCCAGTTTTTTAGCGGCGCAACAATAGTGGCGGGATTTCGAATGGCATCTATCAATCTATACATTGCTTCACTTGTTTTTCTGGAGCAGATAATTACGATGATGCCCGCGATGAAAACAAGGAGGCGACGCGTGCCCCATTGAGTATTATGATCGAGGCCTATCTGATAAGCAAAGAAAGCAAATGTCACAATCAGCAACCCGACCAATATCAATGTTGTCTGTAGAAATGTTCGTTTTTGTTTCATTTTGGACTTTGATATTTTGATGGTGGTTTGGAACTTTATCCCTCTATCGGCAATTTGACCTCTCAAGAGTTATCGGAAGAGAAGGGTCTGAACATAGTCTGAGAAGAACTGTCACGCATCCGAATCGGGGAACTCAATTGTCGAAATCATACCATAAGTCAGATAAACTTTATTCTTCGTGCTGCAAATATTACCATTCTGAGCAACAACATTCCATGTTTCCAGCGTGAGATATTGGTTGTGCCATATGTTCGCTCGCGATAACGAATGGGAAGGTCGACGATTTTGCAATTCAATTTTGCTGCGCCGAAAATAAGATCGTAATCGCCGAACGGATCAAACTCGCCAAAATAGCTTCGATTGGCTGCGATCAGTTCATAATCTTTTCGCCATAACGATTTTGTGCCGCATAATGTGTCTTTAATGGGCTGGCCGAGTATCCAGGAGAAAGCTAGGCTGAAAAACTTGTTGCCTAGAAAATTTAATCCTTGCATAGCATCCTTCTCCATCGGATACACCAATCGTACACCGTTGATAAATTCGCCCTTACCATCACGTAACGCCCTGTAAAAACGTGACAAATCTTCGGGTGAGACGGTTAGATCCGCATCAAGGATCATCACCACATCGCCTTTGGCTTCCGAAAAACCGAGGCGTACCGCGTCAGCTTTTCCAATACCGCGTTGCCGGAATAATCGGCTTGTGGTCCTAGGATGTGCCGCGATCTCATGTTCGATTGTCGCGTATGTGTCATCGTGCGAATGTCCTTCAACAAAGATCAGCTCCATCTCGCGTCCCATTTTGGGAGTTCGTTCAAAGATACCTTTAATATTTCCCGCCTCATTGCGGGCAGGAATGATCACGGAGACAGTTGGTTCTTCTAGCCGACGCATGTTCTGTGGGCGGGCAATGATAAAGTTTGCCAATGCAAACGCATTAAAGGGCCACAGCCGCACAATGAATTTGTTAATAAAATTTCCAAACGGGAACGGCCAAAGGATCTCCTGCCAACTGCGTATAGTCTCAAAGCCAGCAAGATTCAACATGCCATTTACGTCATTAGGCGTCAGCCAGTTTTGCGGAAGCAAAGGTGTTGCCAAGTTAAGTTTTTGCGCGATGATGAGGGGTATTTGCCATAGTCGGCTGTAGAAATTAAAGATGACGCGTGTTGACGGGATGCAGAGATGATGCAGTTGTTCAAGCACCCGTTGCACATCCCATAGATCATTGACTGTATCTGAAAAAATGATGAAGTCGAACGGACCCTCGATAGATGATAGATCGTGTGCATCGGCCTCGACGAATTCGAGGCCGGGATGTTTTGCGCGAGCACGCTCCAGCATGGCTGGAGAAAAATCGAGACCGACCCCGCGCGATGGACGGAGCGAGGCGAGCAAATCTCCCCGCCCACAGCCGATTTCAAGAATCCGCTGGCCGGGTATGACTAGGAAGCGATAAATTTCCTCAAGGCGGCGGTGATATGCGCCGCCCCATCCTTTCCATGTATCGCGCTTACGAGCCACTGTGTTCCAATGCGTGATGCGCGTTTGTTGATAGGCTTGCGCGGCAGTATCTAAAAAGATGGGTGCATCGTTCATCGTCATTTATTTTACGTGGAGAAACTGCCTTTGCATAGGTCTGTGTTATAATTCAGTGACTGAATTTTGAACTATGGAAACCTCCAGCGAAACTGATCGCGAGCTCACTTTGCTCGAGCACGTCGAGCGCGACCCCAACGTCAACCAATCCACGCTTGCCAATCAACTCGGTGTGGCAGTTGGCACGGTCAACTGGCATCTCAAACGACTGATTGCCAAAGGCTATGTCAAAGTCCAGCGCGCTGAGCGTAAGAAACTGCGTTACATCATTACGCCCGAAGGCATCGCCCTGCGCGCTCGCTTGACGGTAGACTACATCGAGCGTTCGTTCGATCTCTACCGCAAGACGCGCTCCCGCGTCAAAGAGCATCTAAACACGGTCCGCGCCGCGGGCTTCAATCGCGTCCGCATCCTCGGCGAGGGGGACGTGGCCGATATTTGCAAACTTTCCTGCCTCGAACAAGGCTTTACTGTTGTCCAAGATGCGAATGCGCCTGCGCTGGAAGTGAAAGGCTGGAAGGTGATTTTGAACATGGGAGACCGTTCATGAATCCGGATCGCCACATCCTGATTACCGGAGGCGCGGGCTACATCGGCTCGCTCTTGACCTCGGAACTGCTGAGGACAAACTATCGCGTCACCGTGGCTGACAGTTTGCTCTTCGGCGGCGAGTCGCTGGTCCCGTTTCTACATCATCCGAATTTTCATTTTGTGAAGGCGGATGTCACCGAGCCGCGCGCCGTCAAGGACGCGTTGCGCGGCGATCGTGTTGAGGCGGCATGGCCGAAGCCGGATGCGATTGTCCATTTGGCGGCGATTGTCGGTTTCCCGGCTTGTCAGGCTGTTGGAAAACAAGTCGCGTGGCGGTACAACGTCGAAGCGACGAAAACGGTCTTCGAGCAGGCGGTCGCTCTCGGGGCGGAGCGATTCGTGTTTGCATCCACATACAGCAATTATGGTTTGTCTTCAAACGGCGCGCCAGTGACCGAGGAGTCGCCATTGAATCCGCAATCGTTGTATGCCGAGACGAAGATCGCGGCCGAGGAGTATTTGCTTGGCCGGAAGGACGCGCCGACTGCGCCGTTGTTGTTCCGCTTTGCGACTTTGTACGGCATCTCGCCGCGCACACGTTTTGATTTGATCATCAATCAGTTTGTCCTGGATGCGTACACAAAACGCCAGTTGTTGATTTATCAGCGCGGCTATTCGCGTTCGTTTGTCCATGTGCGTGATGTGGTAAACGGCATCCTTCTTGGATTGGATGCGCCGCAAGCGAAGATTCGCGGCCAGGTCTACAATCTCGGCACGGACACCGGCAATTACACCAAAGATCAAATCGTGAATCTGGTGCTGAAACGAATGCCCGAGACGATGGTCGAGTACAAAGACTTGACCTTCGGCGGCGACATGCGCGACATCACCGTGTCATTCGCCAAGATCAAGCGCGAACTTGGCTTCGAGACTACACTGGATGTGGATGATGGAATTCGCGAGTTGTTGTTTGCGCTGAAAACGGGATTGATCCGCAATCCGATGGATGAAAAATACAGAAACGCGCAGTTCATTGTGCAATAAATTGGAGAGATCATGGCAGAAAATTTTTGGCAAAGCAAACGTGTTATCGTCACAGGCGGCGCGGGTTTCCTGGGCTCGTTCGTTACCGAGAAACTCAAAGAGCGCGGCGCGACAGATATTTTCATTCCGCGCATCGAAAACTACAACCTGGTTGATCCAAATGATATTCGTCATTTGTACGCGGATACGCTGAAAGATATTGACCCGAAGAATGTGGTCGTCATTCACCTCGCCGCCAACGTGGGCGGCATTGGCGCCAACCGCGAACATCCCGCTGAATTCTTCTATGACAACCTGATGATGGGTGTGGAATTAATGCATCAAGCCTATAAAAATGGCGTGGGGAAATTCGTGGCGATTGGGACGGTCTGTGCTTACCCAAAATTCACGCCGGTTCCGTTCAAGGAAGATGATTTGTGGATTGGTTATCCCGAAGAGACCAACGCGCCATATGGTCTTGCCAAGAAGATGATGCTTGTGCAGGCGCAGGCCTATCGCCAACAGTATGGCTTCAACGCAATCTTCCTGCTTCCCGTGAATCTATATGGCCCGCGCGACAACTTCAATTTGCAGACATCGCATGTAATTCCCGCTTTGATCCGCAAGGCGATTGAGGCCAAGGAGCGCGGTGACAAGGAATTGCCGGTCTGGGGCGACGGCACGCCGACACGCGAATTTCTCTACGTCGAAGATGCCGCAGACGGGATCATCACTGCCACGGAAAAATATAACGGCGACCTTCCTGTGAATCTCGGTTCTGGCTACGAGATTTCGATCAAGGATTTGAGCGAGATGATCGTCCGCCTGACGGGCTTCGAGGGAAAACTCGTCTGGCAAACCGACAAACCAAACGGCCAGCCGCGTCGAGGTCTGGATGTGACGCGGGCAAAACAACTCTTTGGCTGGAGCGCGCAAGTCCCGTTCGAGCAGGGGATGCGTCGCACCATTGAGTGGTTCAAGGAAAATCGTTCAAAGATCAAATAATATGGCAAAGTCAATCGAACTTGTTCGTCAACCTGAAACAATTTTTATCAAGCCGTCCACCGGCTTGGCCGCGCTCAACCTGCGCGACTTGTGGACATATCGCGAACTGATCTACTTCATGATCTGGCGCGATATCAAAGTGCGTTATAAACAGACCATGCTCGGCGCGGCCTGGGCGATCATCCAACCCGTGCTGACAATGCTGGTTTTCACCTTTATCTTTGGCAAAGTGGCAAAACTTCCCACGGATGGTATTCCGTATCCGATCTTTTCTTATACCGCACTTTTGCCGTGGGGACTCTTCACCACTGCGCTCAACACCGCCAGCCGCTCATTGACGTCGAATCAAAACATGGTCACCAAGACATATTTTCCGCGGCTTGTTTTGCCGTTGGCCTCTGTGCTTGGCGGATTGGTGGACTTTGTCATCGCATTCGCGATTCTGATCGTGTTGATGATCTACTACAAAGTGACGCCCACCGCGGCTATCTGGACCCTGCCCCTGTTTCTGTTGCTGACGGTGATCACTGCGCTGGGAGTTGCGCTCTGGCTTTCCGCGATCAATGTACAGTATCGCGATGTGAACTATGTGCTCCCATTTCTGACTCAATTCTGGTTATTCATCACGCCGGTGGCCTATTCAGCCAAACTTGTCTCCGAAAAGTGGAGCATCGTCTATTCCATCAACCCGATGGCCGGCGTGGTGAACGGATTCCGCTGGGCGTTGCTTGGAACAGATACCGGACCGAATCTAAACATGATCGTTTCGATCTGTGTCGCTCTTCTCTTTCTGATCAGCGGATTGTTCTACTTTCGCTCGATGGAAAAGACTTTCGCGGATACGATCTAATGACCGCTGCTATTCGTGTTAACCGTCTCGGCAAGCGTTATCGCATCGGCGCGGCGCAGACCAAATTCCGCTATGGCATGTTCCGCGAGTTACTCGTAGATGTCGCCATGACGCCTGTCCGCTTGACGCAGATGCTGGCAGGCAAAGGGATGCGCGGAAGCAGCGCCACGGCCTCCATTTGGGCGCTCAAAGATATTTCCTTTGACGTTGAGGAAGGGAAAGTCCTCGGCATTGTTGGGCGCAACGGCGCAGGAAAAAGCACGTTGCTCAAAATCCTCTCTCGTGTCACCGAGCCGACCGAAGGAACGGTCACCGTGCGCGGACGGGTGGGTTCGCTCCTCGAAGTGGGCACCGGCTTTCATCCCGAATTGACCGGGCGCGAAAACATCTTTCTCAATGGCGCCATCCTCGGCATGAAGCGTGCCGAGATCGAAAAGAAATTCGATGAGATCGTAGACTTCTCTGAAGTCAGTCAGTTTATTGATACGCCTGTCAAACGCTATTCATCCGGCATGTATCTGCGTTTGGCGTTCGCGGTCGCGGCGCATTTGGAGCCGGAGATTCTCGTAGTGGATGAGGTCCTCGCGGTCGGCGATGCGGAATTTCAAAAGAAGTGTCTTGGCAAGATGGGCGATGTGGCTCAACAGGGACGTACTGTTCTTTTTGTGAGTCACAACATGTCCGCCATCTTGCGCCTCACGCAGGAAGCGATTGTTTTGAAGAAAGGACAACTCATCAAGCGTGCGCCCTCGCAGGAGGCTGTTGATTTTTATCTGTCCTCCGGTCAGGCCGAGACCGGGGAACGGGTCTGGGAACCTGATGAAGTTCCCGCGTCTGCCGCGCCATTCAAGCCAATTGCCCTGCGCCTCAAAGATAAGACTGGAAAAATTGTGGATACCGTCCGCTCGGTTGAGCCGACGACCCTCGAATGGGAATATCAACTTGACGCTCCGCTCACCGGCCTGCGCGTTGGTTTATATCTCAGCACGATGCGAGGCGAATATATCTTCACCGCGTTCGACACCGACGACGCAAAACAATATGAGCAATTTGGCACGCGCAAAGCCGGGCGCTACGTCAGTCGTTGCACCATTCCCGCGGATTTCTTCAACGAAGGACGCTATTCGCTCGGCGTCAATGCCAGTTCATTTGGTGTGCGTCGTTACTTCATGGACGAGAATGCCCTGTCGTTCAATGTGGATGCCTCCGGCGCGCCCGGAATGCAATGGCCTGAACCGCGTCAGGGGCCCGTCCGCCCGCGTTTGGATTGGAAAATAGAAAAGATAGATTGATGATAATTTGCCACAGAGACTCTGTGTCCCCTGTGGCTATAGATATGTTCAACAAAACTTTCCTGCGCAATTTTTTGGGTGAACTCCCGCTGGCCGCCGAACTGGATTGGACGCTTCGGCAGAAAAACCGCGCCCGTAAAGACCATTTCAATCTCGGCCGTCTGCAAAAATCATTGCCCGGCGCAGTGGCAAAAGCCGCGGCGTTTGCCAGGTCTGCCCAGCCTGGGAAAAAGATTCTTTTCTTTGCCACGCTTCATTACTGGATCGAACAGTCTGCGTATATTTCGCTTTTGCTTGCGGGCTTGGGACACAAAGTTACACTGATGACTTTGCCCTACTCCGAGTGGCACAAGCGCATGGATAAGCTCACTCAGCGTCAGCGGAATTTCCACACACGCGACGCGCTGGCCGCGCTGAATCCACTGGTCACGCACGTTTCTCTTTTGGACCTCAAACCGGCCTCCGTTTTACCGGCCCAACTCCGGGCGGATGTTGAAGAGATTAGCCTATGGGACGCGCAGTACACGCTCATGCGCGAAGAAGTGAACGTGAACGATTCGTCCGACCGTGCTGTTTATGACCTGCGCCTCGAACGCAATACCTTTGCCGCTCTCGCGGCTCTTCGATGGATGCAAGTCAACCAGCCTGAAGTTGTCCTCGTTCCGAACGGATTGATTCTGGAAATGGGAATTGTCTTTCGCGTTGCGCGTTATCTGGGCATCCCCGCGACGACCTTTGAGTTCAATGATCAGCGAGAGCAGATTTGGCTGGCGCAAAATTCCTCCATCATGCGCATGGACACAGACTACCTCGTCAAAGCCCGCTGTGGTCTGCCCATCACAGATGCGATGTACGAACGCCTCGCCGATTTGGAAAATGCGCGACGCGGCGCGAAGGTGTGGGGCAAATCCAAACGTTTATGGCAATACGTTTCTTCGCAGGGCGGTGAAGAGACGCGCAAGTCGCTCGGCCTCGATCATCGTCCGGTGGTGATGCTGGCGGCCAACGTTCTGGGCGACAGCCTGACGCTGGGTAGAAATATCTTTGCCAAGTCAATGACGGAATGGATGACGCGTACGGTTCAATTTTTTGCGAACCGCCCTGAGGTCCAGTTGGTGATTCGTGTACATCCGGGTGAAAAACTGGTTCCCAAAGCGCGCTCGATGGCTCAAGTCGTGCGCGAAGCATTACCCAATCTCCCCGCGCATATTCACTTGATCGGCGCTCTCGACAAGGTCAACACGTATGACCTGATTGAAATTGCCGACTTGGGCCTGGCCTACACGACGACGGTCGGACTCGAGACGGCCATGAATGGCTTGCCAGTTATCGTGTGCGGCGATACACATTACCGCAAACGCGGCTTCACGATTGATCCCGACTCGTGGGACGAATATTTTGCCGCGCTCGAAAAAGTTTTGGGCGACCTGCCTGCGCATCGTTTATCTCAGGAACAAATCGCCGCGGCATGGAACTATGGCTACCGCTATTTTTTTGAATACCCGCGTCCGTTTCCATGGCGGTTGATGAATTTCTGGGATGACCTGAATGTATGGCCGCTTGAAAAAGCGCTCGGCGCTGAAGGTATGGCCGAATTTGGAGACACATACAGATTCCTCGTCGGTGAACCCTTTGCTTGGAAAGATTGATGACTGAGAACACAAAACAACAAGTTCGTGAGTTTTATGATCAGGTTGGCTGGTCGCAGATTGGCGAAGGCCTCTATCAGAATGCCCGCTACGAAGATCTGCGCCCGGTTTCGCGCGAGTATATCCATAAGTGTCATCTGCGCGTGAGTCGTCATCTCGCCTCACACGGGGACCTTTTACTGGACGCCGGTTCCGGGCCTGTACAATGGCCCGAATATTTGACTTATTCTGCGGGCTACCGCTTCCGCGTCTGCGCTGACATTTCCATCACGGCTTTGAAGGAAGCGCGTGCGCGTCTCGGCGCGAAAGGTCTGTATGTGGTGGCCGACATTGCCAACCTGCCCTTCAAATCAGATGTATTCGATGGCGTTGTTTCCATGCATGCCATTCATCACTTGCCGTTCAGCGAACACAAATACGCTTATTTGGAATTGGCCCGTGTACTGAAGCGGGAACGAAGCGCAGTCGTTGTCAATGGCTGGCATAATCCGTTGCTGATGCATCTCGCTGAACCGCTCATCGGGCTGATGCGATTCTTTTCCGGACGTTCTGCCAAGCAGAAAAAGAATTGGGCCGAGGAGGAAGATCGGGCAGGCACGTTCGTTCAGAAAATGACGCCGTGCTGGCTGAAACGTGAATTGAAGAACGTGGTGACACTTGAAATTTATCCATGGCGCAGTCTCAGCCCGCGCTTCATGCGCTGGTTCGTCCGTCCACGACTGGGAGGCAAAATGTTCTTACGATTTGTTTTTTGGCTAGAGGAACACTTTCCACGGTTCTTCGGCGAGAACGGACAATATCCGTTGATAGTGGTTAGGAAGTAGAGAGTAGAAATCTACTCTCTGAGGTTTATTATGGACTGGAAAAATCAAGTTGTCCTCATCACCGGCGGGACCGGCTCCTTCGGGAAGAAGTTCACCAAAATACTGCTGGAGGAGAAACAGCCGAAGAAAATCATCATCTTCAGCCGCGATGAATTGAAACAACATGAGATGCGCGTGGCAGGGTATGACCATCCCTCTCTGCGTTATTTCATCGGCGACGTGCGCGACCGCGAACGACTCGTGCGTGCTATGCACGGCGTGGACATTGTCGTTCATGCCGCAGCCCTCAAACAGGTCCCGGCCTGCGAGTACAACCCGATGGAAGCCATCAAGACCAACATCATGGGCACCTCCAACGTGGTGGAGGCGGCGTTGGATGCGGGTGTGAAAAAAGTGCTGGCCCTCAGCACGGACAAAGCCGTCAACCCGGCGAACCTGTATGGCGCAACCAAACTCGCCGCGGAGAAACTGGTCATTCAAAGCAACGCGTATGCCGCGGGTACGGCCACCCGCTATTCGTGCGTCCGATACGGGAACGTCGTTGGGTCGCGCGGCTCAGTTGTGCCGTTGTTCCTCAAACAGCGCGCCAGCGGCAAAGTCACTGTCACCGATGAACGCATGACACGCTTCTGGCTCTCGCTGGAGGAGGGTGTTCATTTCGTCATCAACTGCATCGAACAGATGGAGGGCGGCGAGGTCTTTGTGCCGAAGATTCCCAGTACGAAAGTTGTTGACCTGGCGCGTGCCATCGCTCCAGATGCAAAGATTGACATCATCGGCATTCGCCCGGGCGAGAAACTGCATGAGGCGTTGATTTCCGAAGATGAAGCGCGCACCACAGTGGAACTTGATCGCATGTATGTTGTACAGCCCGCAGAAGCGCTCTGGTTTGGTTATGCCTGGGATAAAAAGGGCAAACGTCTATCCGACGGTTATCACTATGCCAGCGATAACAACACAGAATGGCTCGATGTGGAAGGCATCAAGAAATATATTGCGCCTTTCGAGAAATTATTCGCGGAAGGTAAATTGGAGGGGTAATGAGAATTCTGATCACCGGTGCAAGCGGATTACTCGGACTCAATCTGGCTTTGAACGCGAGACACACTCACGATGTCATCGGTGTGGATCGCAACACACTGGCCTCCGTGCCGTTCGAGGTGATCAAAGCGGATCTCCTCGCCCCTCAGGCGGTTCAGCATATCCTGAGTCAAGCCAAACCCGAAGCGGTCATCCACTGCGCGGCGCTGGCAAACGTGGACGCGTGTGAGTCTGATCCTGATTTAGCGCGCCGCATGAATGCAGAACTTCCGTACGAACTCGCGGATGCCTGCCTGCGGCGCAAAATCCGTCTCGTGCATATCTCCACCGACGCGGTCTTCGATGGGCAATTGGAAAACGGTTCCTACACCGAAAGCGACAAACCCAATCCACTCGGTGTGTACTCACAGACCAAGTACGAGGGCGAGCAGGCCGTGTTGAAAGTCAATCCGCTGGCGATTGTGGCGCGTGTGAATTTTTATGGCTGGTCGTTGAGCGGCAAACGCAGTCTGGCGGAGTTTTTCATCAACAACCTGGGCAATGGCAAGAATGTCAACGGATTTACGGATGTGATCTTTTGCCCCCTGCTGGTGGATCATCTCGGCGAAATTCTGCTGGCCATGCTCGAGCGCGGACTTCGCGGCCTGTATCACGTGGTTGGGCCGCAGGCCATGAGCAAGTATCAGTTTGGGGTGGAGATTGCGCGCAAGTTCGGGTTGAGAGAAAGCCTCATTTCCCCGCAATCCGTTGACAAGTCCAGTTTGACCGCCAAGCGTTCCCACAATTTGTGGCTGTCTACCCACAAACTATCCACAGATTTGGGGCGCGAACTCCCCGCTTTTTCCACCGGTTTGGAGCAGTTTTATACACAGTACCAGCAGGGTTATCCACAGAAAATCCGCAGTTATCAACAAATCTAATCGGAGGAGCCATGGAATTCAAAATTCAGGACCGCCTCATCGGATTGAACCATCCGACGTATTTCATCGCCGACATCGCCGCCAACCACGATGGGGACTTGAACCGCGCCAAAATGCTCATCCGCCTCGCGCGGGACGCTGGAGCGGACGCGGCCAAATTCCAGCACTTCCAGGCCCCGAAAATTGTTTCCGATTACGGCTTCACACACATGGACTCGAAGGTCAGCCATCAAGCCAAATGGAAAAAGCCGGTGACGCAGGTGTACGCGGAGGCGTCTGTTTCATGGGATTGGACTCCCGTCTTGAAAGAAGAGTGCGACAAGATTGGAATCCACTTCTTCACTTCGCCGTACGATTACGACTCGATTGAACATGTCAATCCATACGTCCCGGCTTTCAAAGCCGGCTCCGGTGAAATTGACTGGATCGAGGCGCTCGAACATATGGCTTCCAAAGGCAAGCCGATGATCATCGCCAGCGGTGCGGCAGACATCGCTGATGTGCAACGCGCCGTCCACGCGATTCTAAAGATCAATAAGCAGTTGTGTTTAATGCAATGCAACACGAACTACACCGCCAGCCTCGAAAACTACGACCACATTCATTTGAATGTATTGAAAACCTATGCGACCATGTTCCCCGATGTGGTGCTGGGACTCTCCGACCACACGCACGGCAACGCGACTGTGCTCGGCGCGGTGGCCCTCGGCGCGCGCATGATCGAACGGCACTTCACGGACGACAACAGCCGTGAAGGCCCCGATCACAAGTTTGCGTTGAATCCAGCCGATTGGGCGCACATGGTCGAGGAAACGCGTCAACTCGAACGCGCTCTCGGCTCTGCGGATAAATTTATTGCGGGCAACGAGCAGGAGACCAAGATTGTGCAACGTCGTTGCCTGCGCGCTGCGCGCGACATCCGAGCCGGAGAAGTCTTCACGCGCGAAATGATTGACGTCCTGCGCCCCGCCACGCCTGGCGCCATCAAACCGTACGAGATTCAAAATGTGATCGGCACGAAGGCGTTGATGGATATTCCATTTGGCAAGGAATTGCGCTGGACGGATTTGGGAGCGTAATTTCTCTAACCACGAAGGACACGAAGGAACACAAAGTAAAGAAAACATCGTGCACCTTTGTGTCTTTGTGGTGAAAATTATGAAAATCATTTATTTCTCCAAAGGTTACTCTCCTCATGATCATCGTTTTCTGGACGCGCTGTCGAAGACCAAGCATGACGTTTTTTATCTGAGACTTGAACTCAATCAACGCCAGACTGAGGATCGTCCCGTGCCATCCAACATCGAGCAGGTAATCTGGGCGGGCGGACAAGGCCCATTCCGCTGGCGCGACCTGCCGCGGCTGGTTGTAGACTTCAAGCGCGTCGTCCAAGAAATCAAGCCTGATCTTATCCACGCTGGGCCGATTCAAACCTGCGCGTTCATTGCCACATTGTCAGGCTTCCGTCCGATTCTGACTATGTCGTGGGGCTTTGACTTGATGCAGGATGCAGAGCGCAACTGGTGGATGAAACAAATTACGAAATACGTATTACGCAACAGCACCTTCTTCACCAGCGACGCCCAGGTCACACGCGGTAAAGCCGTAGCCTATGGCATGAATCCCAACCAAACCGTTGTCTTCCCGTGGGGCGTGGATTTAAAGCATTTTAGCCCTCGGCCCTCAGCGGTCAGCAAGAAACGGCCAACCGTCAACCGTCAACCGTCGTTTGTCCTTTTCTGCAATCGTTCCTGGGAACCGCGCTACGGCGTGGATGTGCTTGCCAAGGCCTTTGTCAAAGTAGCACAACAGCGCGATGATATCAGCCTGCTTTTGCTCGGCGGCGGATCACAAGCACAGAGTATTCGTCAAATCCTTATGAACGGCGGCGTGCTCGACCGCGTTCAATTCGGCGGACAAATCTCGCAGACCGATCTGCCGCGCTGGTATCATATGGCTAACCTGTATATCTCGCCCTCGCATGTGGATGGCTCATCCGTTTCCTTGATGGAAGCGCTGGCCTGTGGTCTGCCCGCGTTGGTCTCTGATATTCCCGCCAACAAAGAATGGGTCAGCGAAGGAATCAACGGCTGGCTCTTTCCGGATGGAGATGCGGACGCGCTCGCCGAAAAAATTTTAACGGTCATTGCTCAACGGAAAAAATTAACTCAAATTGGCCGCGCCGCTCGCAGGTCCGCGGAAGAACGTGCCGATTGGAAGAAGAATTTTGAAGTCTTGTTGAACGCATATGAAATGACCGTCCGTTATAAATGATTGGAGGCTCACATGATAATCTCCCTTGTGTTGATCGTTGTCTTTACCATCCTGGCTGTTTACTTTAGCACATACAATCCAGCCGTGATTCAGATCAATCTCTTTGGCTATCTTCTGCAGGGACCGACCGGCCTGTTTCTGATCATTGCGTTGGGCATCGGCGCGTTGCTGGGCGTCTTGATCATGTTGCCTACTGTGATTGGCCGCAGTTGGGCGGTGATGAAACACAAACGCCGTATTCAGGATTTGGAGGATGCCATTTCCTCGCAAAAACAAGTTGAGCCATACGATGGCGTGGAACATTGATGAGTGAACGAGTTATAGCCATCATTCAGGGACGGATGAGTTCGTCCCGTTTGCCGGGGAAGATTCTCGCAGACATCGCGGGACAGCCCATGCTTCAACGCGTCTTCGCGCGGACCTCGCGGGCGGCTACCGTTACCGAAACCATTTTCGCCACGACGACTGATCTGACTGACGACCCTGTGGCCGAATATTGCGACTTCAGCGGAATCCCGTTCACGCGCGGCAGTTTATATGATGTGCTAGACCGTTACTACCAAACCGCGAGGCAGGCGAAAGCGGATTATGTCGTCCGCATCACCGCGGATTGTCCCGTGATTGACCCGGCGTTGATTGACGATGTTGTGAACACGATACTCGATACCGGAGATTCGAAATTCGATTTCGTTGCGAATCGCTTACCCCCGCCTTATCAGCGTACGTATCCCATTGGCTTGGACGTTGAAGCCTGCACATTCAAAGCTTTGGAGAAGGCTTGGAAGTCTGCCAAAGAGCCACAACATCGCGAACATGCCATGCCGTATTTTTATGAAGGCGTTGAACTGTCAACCGTCAACCGTCAACGGTCTGAAGGAATGTCTCCACGCGGATTCAAAGTCGCCCTGCTGAATCACACTACCGACTTTGGCGATTACCGCTGGACGGTGGACACGCCTGAAGATTTGGAATTTATACGACAAGTCTATGCACGCTTCGATGGCCGCGACGATTTTTCATGGAAGGAAGTTCTCGATTTGGTTCACAACGAGCCGCAATTGATGGAAATCAACGCAGGCGTGAAGCACAAGACTTTGAAAGATATTGACGAACGCGCTGCTGGTCACTGATCACTGGCTACTGATTACTGTGTCACTGATTACTTTATTCTCCGCACCCAAACCCTTCACCGACCCTCATATCGCGATGATTCAACGCAACGCGCTTAAATCATGGACCCTGCTTCCCAACGTCGAGGTCATCCTCCTCGGCGAAGAGACGGGTCTCGCCGAAGCCGCGCGCGAACTGGGCGTGAAGCGCATTCCCAACGTGGCGCGCAATGTAAACGGCACGCCGCTGATCTCGTCCATGTTTCGACTGGCACGCGAGAACTCCAACAGCAACCTGCTCTGCATCATCAACGCGGACATGCTCCTCATGCCCGATTTTGTGGAAGCCGCGAAGCAAGTCTCCAAAATAAAAGATAACTTCGTCCTCCTCAGCCAGCGCTGGGACTTGAACGTGACTCAACCTATCGACTTCACCGCCGATTGGCAGGCCCGTCTTCGGTCTTCGGTCTCCCGTCAAGGCTCCCTCCACCGCCCCGCCGGCTCAGACTTCTTCCTCTTCCCACGCGCCTGCTACGCCGACATCCCCGACTTCACCGTCGGCCGCGCCGGCTGGGACAATTGGATGATCTTCAAAGCGCGCAAGGAAAATTGGCCCATAATAGATTGCACCCCGTCGGTCATGATCGTGCATCAAAACCACGATTACTCACATTTACCCGATGGTAAACCCCATTACGAACATCCTGACTCAAACGAGAACATCCGCCGCGCGGGCGGCCAGGCGAACATCCGCTACACGATTCTCGATTCCACCCATCAACTCGTGGAGGGGAAACTTGTCCGCCCAAAGATGACATCGCTCCGCTTCCAGCGCAAGTTGGAATTATTCCTGCGAAAAATATTCTTCTTTCTTCCCGAAGACTCGATTGAAAATTTCGTCCGTCCCAAGCGCTGGGCGAAACGATTCCGGAAATTTATCAAGAAATAAATCTGTGAAATCTGCATTCATCTGTGGATAAGGAATGAGAAAAGGTCAGAATCCCGCCAAGTTCGTCAAAGACGTGGCCCGTCCCGAGCGGATCACAGTCGCGTTGCTTAATTACATTCCCTTCATCAGCGGATTTTATGCAGAAACCCTCGATGTGTTGAAAGTCTCGCTTGAATCCATGCGACGGGATGCGGGTCTGCCCTTCGACCTGATGGTCTTCGATAACGGCTCGTGCGCCGAGGTGCGCGATTTCCTTATCAAGGAAAAAGAAGAGGGACGAATTCAATATTTGATCCTCTCCGAGAAGAACATGGGCAAGGGCGGCGCGTGGAATGTCATCTTCGGCGGCGCGCCGGGCGAAATCATCGCCTACACCGACAGCGACGTGTTGTTCTCCCCCGGCTGGCTGGCGCGCTCGGTGGAAATCCTCGAAACCTTTCCCAACGCCGGCATGGTGACGGCGCGTCCGTTCCGCACGCCGCCGGAGTTCTATTCCGCCACGCTCGATTGGGCGCGGAAGCACGCAACCCTCGAAGAGGGTCAGTTCATTCCCTGGGAGACCTTCCTCGAATTCAATCTCTCGCTTGGGCAGACGGAGGAGGAAAACAAAAAAGTCTATGCGGAGACCAGAGATTGGAAAATAACCTATGATCCATCAGCCGATGGTCGAGTAGGCGGCAGTCTCGATACGCAAAGAACGCTGCCCGACCGCCGCCGTACCGAGACCGAGGCGAAACCAATTGTTGCCTACGCGGGCGCCTCGCACTGGCAGTTCATCGCCTACAAGTCCACGCTTCAGCAGTTCCTGCCCTTCGACATGGACAAGCCGATGGGACAGGTCCGCCAATTGGACAAACGTATGAACGACGCGGGACTTCTGCGGCTGATGGTCTCTGACCCGCTGGCGATGAACCTGTCCAATACGCTGGGGTATTTGAGAGGGGAGTTGGGGAAGGAAAGAGGAAAGACATCGTCCCCGAAAGGGAAGAAAGATGGCTTTGCGCGGCGCGTGTTGGAGTTGAGTCCCGTCAAGAAACTGTTGCTGGCGGTATATAACAAGATTTTTAGTTGGTATTATTCGTAGCAAGACCAGCCCGCAGGGCTTCGCCCGAATAGCTCGGGGATTCGATCCCTGCCGCGTGACTATCCGACTATCCGACCAAATGACCAAACGCATCTTCATCTCCGCCGATTACGGCATGGCAATCACCGCACGGACGTTAACGTCCGTGCTACGCGTACGAAGCCGACTGAAGTCGGCTCCCTCTAATGAGGATATGAGTCCGTTTCAACGGACTTCGTACATTAGCCCAACGGTTCACCGTCGGGCGGGGTTGAAGGTGAGATAGAATCCATCGAACATGAAACGAATCTTTATCAGTGCCGATCACGGCATGGCAATCATCTACTTCCTGCAAAGCGACGTCGTCCCGACGCTGCTCGAGGCAGGCGTCGAAGTCATCCTCCTCACCGACGACGAAATCGTTCCGCAGCTCAAATCGCGTTTCGCGCATCACGGAATAACCATCGAAGGCTTGCGCCTCAAACAAGCCGACGACTACGCCAAAAAAGTTCAGCCGCGCCTCCAATGGCTGCTCGCTTATCTCCGCCGCGTGGGCGGATCGCGCCGCATCAACACCGAAGCCATGGACAGCCACATCTGGGAAGTCTGGGTCGAGAATGGTTGGAAATTTCGCCTGGGGATTTGGATTCCCGCCGCGCTGGCGATCCTCCTCCTGCGGAATTTTGCCTGGGCGCGCAAACTGCTCGTGCGGATGCAAAACCGCTTCACCCCCGACCCCGGAATCTACACCGACCTCTTCGACAAGTACCAGCCCGATTTGGTCATCGCTTCGACCCCCGGCTGGAGGCTCGACCGCTACCTCCTGCGCGAAGCCGCCCGCCGCGGCATCCCCAACATGACCGTCATCGTCGGCTGGGATAACTCTTCCTCCTACAACATCTCCGGCGCGGACGTGCAATGGGCGACGTGCTGGTCGCAGCTGCAAAAGGACGAACTCGTCCTCGGCTCCGATTGGGACCCCGAACACGTCCACATCGGCGGCATTCCTTCCTATGACGGCTACTTCCGCAAACAGTGGCTCATGCCGCGCGACGAGTATTTCAAACTGCATAATCTCGATCCCAACCGCAAGTTGATTTCGTATGCCAGCAGTTTCGTCCACTTCGCGCCGAACTATCCAAACATCGAAGCGTTGGCGAAACTGGTCTCGTCCGATGCGCTGGCGGAGCCTTCGCAGTTGTTGATCCGCCTGCATCCCAGTCACTTTCAGGATAAGCCGAAAATCTTCGCCGAAGAACGCGCCCGCGTCTTCGAACTGGAGAAGAAGTACCCGCACGTTCATGTCGTCCAGCCCAAGCCTTTGGGCGGCTCGCTCGGCTACTACGGCGGCGAAGACATGGACGAGAAGTCGTCCATGCTCGCGTATTCGGACGTCTTCGTCACGGTCTATTCCACGATGGTGGTCGAAGCCGCCGTGCATGATACGCCCATCGTCGCCGCGGTGATCGATTCGCCCAACGGCTGGAATCACCCGACCAAATTCTCCCTCTCGCTGAAAGAAATCGGCGACTGGCCCACGCACAAACGCTTCCGCGATGCCAAGGCGGGACGCGTAGCGGCAAACGAGGCGGAACTGCGCGAGGCAGTCAACGCCTACCTCAAGAATCCGCAACTCGACTCCGCCGAACGCTGCAAATTCATCGAAGACGAAATCACCTTCACCGACGGCACGTCAGGGAAGCGAACCGCAGAATTTATTTTGAAAGTGTTGGAGAAATCAAACCGCTAAGAGCGCGAAGGCCGCGAAGAAAAGAGACCTGGCGTTCTTTGCGTACTTCGCGGTTAATTTTTTTTGTACTCCTTTGCATCCTTCATGGTAAATTAGAGACCTATGGAAATTCTCACCCGCTTCAAATCCGCCGCCCGCATCCTGCTCAAAGGCGGCACCAAAAAGAAGACCCGCAGCCCCATCCCCGCCATCACCGAAGAGGAAGTGGCGGAGATCAAGCAATTTTTCTCACGGGAAAAATTCTTCATCTTTGGCCACGCCCGCTCAGGCACAACCCTGCTCATGCGCCTCGTGCGCCTGCACCCCGAAGTCCACTGCAACTATCAGGCGCACTTCTTCACACGCCAGCCCCTGCTCAAATCGCTGGTGGACTCCGCTGAGATCGAAGAATGGCTGACGCGCAAGTCCAACCGTTGGAATCAGGGACGCGACCTCTCGCCGCTCGTCCTGCGCGCCGCCGCGGACGTGATCCTCGAGCGCGACGCCGCCCGCGAGGGTAAGCGCATCGTCGGTGACAAAAGCCCCTCGTCCACCATTCACGGTCAGGCCGTGCGCGACCTCCACGCGGTCTACCCCGACGCGAAACTGGTCTACATCGTGCGCGACGGACGCGACGTGCTCATCTCGGAACGCTTCCGCAACTTCGTGGAGGAATCCAAGTTTCTGACCCCTGAAGACAAACGCATCATCGCGGACCTCCGAGCGGACCCCGCGCCCTTCAGCGACGGCCGCCGCTCCATCTTCACCGAAGCCTTCCTGCGCCGTGTCGCCACAGGCTGGGTTGCCAACCTGACCGAGACCGAAAACGAAGCCCGCCGCCTCTTCGGCGAAAATTATTTTGCCCTGCGCTACGAAGACCTGCTAGCAACTCCCTTCGACGAGATGACCAAACTCTGGAAATTCCTCGGTGTGGACGCGCCCGCCGAACTCGCAGACGCCATCCAAGCCGAAATGTCCTCCAACCCCGACGAGGAATGGCAGGCGCAGCGCAATGGCGGCATCGCCTCCTTTTTGCCCAAAGGCCAGGCTGGAAATTGGACCCGCCTCTTCACTGCGCGCGATAAGGCAATTTTCAAGGAAATCGCGGGTGAGATGTTGGTCAAATGGAAGTATGAGAAAGATTTGAATTGGTAAAATATGAAATTTTTAATCGCTGGTCTTGGTTCTGTTGGCCGTCGACATTTTCGTAATCTGATTGCATTGGGTGAAAAAGATATAGTTTTATTGCGTTCTCATCATGCCACCTTGCCTGATGAAGAACTGGCGGGCTATCCTGTCGAGACCGACCTCCACGCCGCGCTGACCAAACACAAGCCCGACGCGGTCATCGTCGCCAACCCCACCGCGCTGCATCTGGATGTTGCCATTCCCGTCGCGGAAGCGGGATGTCATATTCTGCTGGAAAAGCCAGTATCCCACTCACTCGACCGATTGGATGTGTTGCAAAAAGCCGCCCAAAAAAGCGGGAGCAAAATTCTAGTCGGCTTTCAATTCCGCTATCACCCCACGCTCAACAAGGCGCGTGAACTCATCCAGCAGGGTGCGCTCGGACAAATCATCACCGTCCACGCGCACTGGGGCGAGTACCTGCCTCAGTGGCATCCGTGGGAGGATTATCGCCAAAGTTACGCGGCGCGCGCGGATCTTGGCGGCGGCGTGATCGTTACGCTTACGCATCCACTCGATTATTTGCGTTATTTGATCGGCGACGTTGAGTCGCTTTGGTCGTTCAATGGTCATATTTCCCCGCTGGAGATGTATGTGGAAGATGTGGCCGAGATTGGCTTGAAATTCGCGAGCGGAGCGCTCGGCGGCGTACATCTGAATTATGTTCAGCGGCCTCCGCGTCACACGCTGGAAATCGTCGGGACGGGCGGCACGCTTCGTTGGGATAATGCTGATGGCACTCTGTATTTTTTCAAGATGCCAGTGGAATTTGATACATGGAGCGATAATCCGCCTGCGGCTGTTATTGAGCAGTATAAACTTCCAGATGGGTTTAAACGGAACCAGCTTTTCGTGGCGCAAATGTGTCATTTTATAGAGGTCGTTCGCGGCGAGTCCGAGCCGGTCTGCGATCTGCAAGATGGGATTCAGGCATTGCGTCTCGCGCTGGCCGCGAAGGCCTCACAAGCTTCTGGGCAAATGGTGAACTTGAAAGAATAGAATTCCAAAATTCACCTACTGAATTTTGAAGTATAATAGCCACTCGTGTTTGTCATTATCAGTCATCCTACATTTTGGAGTACATAATGTCGAAAGCCAAATTGATTACCCCCTACGGCGGCAAGAAACTGGTCAACCTTGTTGTAACAGGCAGTGAACGCGATGATCTTCTGGCGCGTGCCGCCCAACTGCCTTCGATCAAGATCACCATGCGCAACCTGTGCGACCTTGAACTGCTCGCCACTGGCGGATTTTCTCCGCTCGACCGCTTCATGGGCAAAGCGGACTATGAGCGGGTTCTGCATGAGATGCGACTCAGCGACGGGACGCTTTTTCCGCTTCCCATTACCCTGACGGCGGATCCAAAAGAATTGCCGACCGTCGGCGAAGAGATCGTCCTGCGCAACGCGAACAACGACCTGATCGCGGTGTTGACCCTCGAAGAGGTCTATCACTGGGACCCGGAAACCGAAGCCGCGCTGGCTTATGGTTCAACGGATGCCAAACACCCGATGGTTTCTGAGATGGCGCGCTGGGGCAAGGTTTGTATCAGCGGCCCGATGAAAGTGGTCAATCTGCCGAAGTATTATGACTTCATTGAATTGCGCCGCACCCCCGCGCAAGTGCGCGAATTATTGGAGAACATGGGCAACGACAATGTTGTTGCGTTCCAAACGCGCAACCCCCTGCATCGCATCCACGAGGAATTGACCAAACGCGCCGCGGCGGAAGTCAAAGGCTCATTGCTGATCCATCCCACCGTTGGCATGACCAAACCCGGCGATGTGGATCATTACACGCGCGTCCGCATTTATAAAGCGCTGGTTGATAATTATTACGATAAGAAGAGCACTGCGCTCAGTCTTCTTCCGTTAGCCATGCGCATGGCGGGACCTAAGGAAGTTTTGCTTCACGCAATCATTCGCCGCAATCACGGCGCCAATCATTTCATCGTTGGGCGCGACCACGCCGGGCCGGGAAAAGATTCAACGGGCAAGCCGTTTTACGGTCCGTATGATGCGCAGGAGAATATGCGCAAGTACGAGCATGAACTTGGCGTCAAGATGATCCCATTCGAGGAACTTGTTTATCTTCCTGACGAACAACGTTACGTCGAAGGCAAGGACGTTCCCGCGGGCGCCAGGACCTTGAACATCTCCGGCACACAGGTACGCGATGATTATCTTGCCAAAGGCAAATTACTTCCCGAATGGTTCACGCGCCCGGAGACCGCTGAAATTCTGCGCCAGATGTATCCGCCGCGCCACAAGCAGGGCTTCTGCATTTGGTTCACCGGCTTGAGCGGTTCGGGCAAGTCTGCGACCACGCAGGTGCTCACATCACTGCTTCTTGAACGCGGGCGTGAGATCACCATCCTCGATGGGGATGTGGTCCGCACACATCTTTCCAAGGGTCTCGGATTCAGTAAAGAAGATCGCGACACCAACATTTTGCGCATCGGCTTTGTGGCGGGAGAGATCGTCCATGCCGGCGGCGCGGTAATCTGTGCGGCCATCAGCCCGTACCGCGCAACCCGCGAAGAGGCGCGCAAGATGGTCGGCGAGAATTTCGTTGAAGTGTATATGGATACGCCCGTCGAGGTCTGTGAACAACGCGATGTAAAAGGTCTGTATGCGAAGGCGCGCCAAGCCATGCAGGATGGCCACCCGATGGGCTTTACCGGTGTGGATGATCCTTATGAGCCGCCTATCGCGCCGGAGATTACTCTCAAAGGATACGGCGCGACTCCGGAGGAGAACGCGCACAAGATAGTTGCTTATCTTGAGGAACAGGGATTTCTGCTGAAATAAATATAATGTCATTGTGAGGAGCAAAGCGACGTGGCGATCTCAAGTTGGAATCCAACAAGTATTGCATGAGAAGAGAAGACTGCTTGCTCTTCGAGTACGATGTCGCTTCGCTTGCAATGACATACAGAAATAAATGAACCTTCGCATCACGCCTCGACTCGCTTCTTTCGTGACCCTTGGCCTGCTGGCCGTTATCGCGACCCTGCTCGTCCTTTGGGCGACTCCGGAGGGTCTCGGCCTCTCGGATGATTCCATCGGGTACATCGCGGGCGCGCGCAGTATGCTGGCGGGACACGGCTATCGCGAGGCATGGCTGGCCTCCAACGGCCCGGTGACTCACTTTCCGCCGGGCTTTTCATCGGTGCTGGCGTTGATTGGATTGCTCGGCCTCGATCCCTTACGCGGCGCGCGCTTTCTCAACGCGCTGTTGTTCGGACTCAGCACGGCCCTGCTCGGCATCCTCGGCTGGCGCATGGCCAAATCTTTACCGGCGGGCTTGATTCTCGCTGCGTTATTTGTTGTGAACGATTCGCTGTTGCGCGTCCACGCTGTAGCGATGAGCGAACCGCTGTTCATCTTTTTGAGTCTGCTCGCCTTCTGGATGTTTGATCTATACTGGGAGCGCGACAATCACTGGGCATGGTTGGTCGCGTGCGGAATCTTCGTCGGCGCGGCGTACCTGACGCGTTACGCAGGGTTGGCACTTGTTGCGACGTTTGTCGTCGCGCTCATCCTCCTACATGACACATGGCGCAACCGGCTCGTCAGCGCGGGTGTTTTCCTCGCCAGTGTCCTCCCGTGGATGATTGGCTGGGCGATCCGCAATCAACTTGTCGGCGGGAGCGTGACCAACCGCGAGTTGGTTTGGCACCCCATCACATCCAATAATTTCGACACGGCACTCTATAACATTTCGGTTTTCCTCATGCCCGTCGAACCGTGGCGGCGCGTGCTGTTCAAGACTCCCTTCTTTGAATGGATGACAGCATTGATCCTCGCCGCGGTTTTGATATGGATTCTGATCAAGGCGACCCCCCTCCATCTCCCCCCATTTTCAAAGAAAATGGGGGGAGAGAAAGAGGGGGGCAAAGAGATCATCCCGTTCACGAACGGGCTGTACATCTTTGCTTACATCGCATCCATCTTCGCTTCGATGTCCCTATTCGACGCGTCCACAAAATTCAAGCTAAGAATTCTCTCGCCCATTTATGTTTCGCTTTTGATTCTTCTGGTTGTGTTTGGTTTGTGGCTGTGGAAGAAACGCCGCGAAGTTATGATTGCATTGGCAATCACTGTCTTTGGCTTTTCGATCTATGGTCAGGTTTCAGCAGTAAGCGATTTGATGAAAGGCGGACAGGGTTACGCATCGTTTCAATGGTATGACTCGAAGACAATCGCCTACTTGCGCGGCCTGCCGGCCGATGTAAAAATTTATACCAACGAGCCTGGCGCGGTCTATCTCTACACTGGACGCGGCACGTATGTTTTGCCAAACAGTTTTGATCCTGTGACGGCTGAAGTGCGCCCTGGTTTTGAAGAAGGTGTGGCAAGGATGCAGGCCGAGATCAACGCAGGCAAAGCAGTGCTGGCCTTGTTCAAAAGCGGCGAAACGGACGCGTCCGCCGCGGCGATATTGAGCAATGGTTTGTACCTCGCGTATAAGTCGTCGGGCGATGAAATCTACACGGCCGCGCCGTGAGAGGCAGTATGAAGATTCAAGACAAGTTTGATTTGAAAGGCCGCGTGGCGGTCGTGACCGGCGGAGTGGGCCTGCTCGGCGCGGAGTTTTGCAAAACCCTGGTCGAAGCCGGCGCGGCGGTCGCTGTCGTTGACCTCAATGGCGACGCGGCGATAAAGATTGCAGATGGATTAACGGCGGACGGTTATCGCGCCAAAGCGATTCAAACGGACATCACCAAACCCGATTCCGTCAAATCAATGGTCGCCTCGGTTCTTTCGGACTTTGGGCGGCTCGACATCCTCGTGAATTCCGCGGCCCTCGACCCGAAATTTGATCCCGACGCGGCCTCGAAGGGAATCGCACCCGGCGCGTTCGAGGATTATCCGCTCGCAGATTGGAACGCGGCGATGAGCGTGAACCTGACCGGCATGTTTCTGGTCACGCAGGCTTGCGTCAGACCGATGATCGAACAAGGCAAAAAGGGAAGCATCATCAACATCTGCTCGACGTATGGACTCAACGGTCCGGACCAGCGCATTTACGTCAAAGATGGAAAGCGTGTGGCCTTCAAGCCGGTTTACTACACCGTGACCAAAGCGGGCGTGCTGGGGTTCACCAAATATCTGGCCGCCTATTACGCGGGCACGGAGATCCGCGTCAATGCGCTTACGCCCGGCGGTGTGTTCAACGATCACGAAGAGTATTTTGTTAAGAACTATTCCGCCAAGACCATCCTTGGGCGCATGGCAAAGAAAGATGAAATGAATGGCGCGCTCTTATTCCTTGCCTCGGACGCCTCCTCGTACATGACGGGAAACAATGTTGTGGTGGATGGCGGATGGACAGCGTGGTGATTCCGGTAATCAGTAAACAGTGACCAGTTACATTGGTTGCTGAATACTGGTTACTGAACACTGATAACTGATGACTGAAACCCTTGCTCTCATCCCTGCTCGCGGCGGCTCGAAAGGCATCCCGCGCAAGAATATCCGCAGTTTCGCGGGCTATCCGTTGATTGCGTGGAGCATCGCCGCGGCCAAACAGTCCAAGTCAGTGACGCGGGTTATCGTCAGCACGGACGACGAAGAGATCGCGGCAGTCGCGCGCGAATGGGGTGCGGAGACGCCGTTCCTGCGTCCTGCTGAATTGGCGCAGGATAAAACGCTGGATTTGCCTGTCTTCGAGCACGCATTGAAGTGGCTGGAAGACATCGAAGGCTACAAGCCCAAGGTCGTGGTACAGTTGCGGCCAACATCGCCGATCCGTCCGCGCGGCCTGGTGGATGATGCCGTTCGCATTCTGCTCGAACACAAGGATGCAGATTGTGTGCGCGGCGTTGTCCCCGCCGCGCAGAATCCGTTCAAGATGTGGCGCTTCAATGGCGAAGATCAGCCGCTGGAACCTTTGCTCAAAGTCAAGGGGATTGCCGAGCCGTACAACGCGCCGCGTCAAATCCTGCCGCCTGTGTATTGGCAGACCGGCCACATTGATGCAATCCGCTTGACGACCATCACGCGTAAACACTCACTGACGGGCGAAGTGGTCTATCCGCTGGCGATTGACCCGCGCTACACCGTGGATATTGACAATCTTTCAGATTGGGCAAAGTATGAAGCACTGGTTTACAGCGGATTGGAAATGGTCTCGCCCGGAAAGCGACGGCGTCCCATGCCTGCGAAGATCGAGTTGATCGTCTGCGATTTCGACGGAGTCATCACCGATAACCGTGTCTGGACCGATCAGGATGGGCGGGAAATGGTGGCCGCTTCACGGTCCGATTCGATGCGGGTGCGTGAACTGCGCGAGCGCGGAATCGAAGTCATGATTCTTTCGTCTGAAGTTAATTCCGTTGTTTCCGCCCGCGCAAAGAAGATGGGAGTCGAAGCCGTGCATGGCGTCGGTCTTTTGCAAAAAGGCGAGGCACTCAGGAAGTTGATCGAAGAAAAAAATGTAGATGCAGCGCGCGTTGTTTTTGTCGGCAACGATCTCAATGACCTGCCGTGTTTTGAAATGGCTGGATGGGCTGTCGCGGTAGCAGACGCGTATCCCGAGGTCCAGCGCGCTGCGGACCTTGTTTTGAGCACACGCGGCGGTCATGGGGCGGTGCGCGAATTGTGCGATTTGATTTTGAAAACATTCAGGAGAAAAAATGACTCGTGAAATCAAACTTGGAGATCGTTTGGTGGGTGACGGGCATCCTGCTTTTGTCATCGCCGAAATTGGAATCAATCACAACGGTGATCTTGAGATCGCCAAGCAGATGATCGACGCGGCGGTGCACGCCGGCGCGGACGCGGTCAAGTTTCAGAAGCGCACACCCGAGGTCTGCACGCCTCCCGAACAGCAAAAGCAGATGCGCGAGACGCCGTGGGGTTATATCACCTATCTCGAGTATCGTTATAAGGTGGAATTCAACGAAGAACAATATCGCGAGATTGATCGTTACTGCAAAGAAAAAGGAATCATGTGGATGGTCTCCGTATGGGATGAGCCTTCGGTGGACTTCATGGAAAAGTTCGATACACCCGCGTATAAAATTCCATCCGCTTCTCTCACGGACCATAAACTGATTCAACATGCCCGCGCCACCGGCAAGCCGCTTATTTTATCTTCGGGCATGTCAACGATGGAACAGATTCACAAAGGCGTGAAGATTGCAGGCGAGAAAGATCTGGTGTTGATGCACTGCACAAGCACCTATCCGTGCGAGCCGGAAGAGTTGAATCTGCGCATGGTCGAGACACTGCGACGCGAATTTAAAAACGTCCCTATTGGATATTCCGGCCACGAAGTAGGGCTTGTCCCTTCCGCGGTGGCTGTCGCTTTGGGCGCCTGCATGGTCGAACGCCATCTTACACTGGATCGCGCCATGTGGGGCAGTGACCAGGCCGCGTCGGTGGAGCCGGGCGGCTTCGAGCGATTGGTCAAATATATTCGTGTCAGTGAAGCCTCGCTTGGCGACGGCGTGAAACGCGTCTATGAATCCGAGAAGCCCTCGATGAAGAAACTGCGCCGCGTAAATGATGAATGATGGTTTACGTAATACGTATCACGTGATACGTAACGATGTGTAATGGGTTTATTGACGAACCTCCGCCGCGAACTTCGACCCGCCGGTAAAACCGCGCAGGCAATTCTGCGCTGGAGGAGATTCTCTTTCGACGACGCGCCGCCCGTCTTTGGCAACTCCAAACCCAAGAGCGGGTCGCATCTGCTGTTGCAGATTCTGAATGGGTTCACGCAGATCATGCCGTATCGTTATGTGGAAGCAGATCCGATTCGCACGATCAACAAAGACGGCGGACGGCGGAGTGCAGACCGTATTTTGGCTGACTTAAAAAACATCCCGCAAGGCGTAATTGGCTGGGGATATTTGGAGGCGACGAAAGAAAACGTCTCCTTCCTGACTTCGAGCGGGCGCGTCAACTATTTCATTTATCGCGACCCCCGCGACATGCTTGTCTCGCAGGTCTTCTTTGCGACCGACATGCACGAGGAACACGGCATGCATGAGTATTACAAGTCCCTGCCCGATTTTAGCGCACGGCTCAAAGTCGCCATCACCGGCATGGACCAGAACGGTTTGAAGATGGTCAGTGTGAAGCAGAGATACGAAGGCGTGTTCCAGTGGCTGGAACAAAAGAACGTGATGTGCCTGCGCTTCGAGGATTTGATCAACAACCGCGATGCTACATTGCATTCCATGCTCGATGAAGTGGAAAAGACCGGCTACAAAATCCCCACACCGCGCGAGGAGGCTTTGTCAATTCTGATTGAGGCAATTCAACCGCGAAAGAGTCACACCTTTCGCTCGGGAAAAACCGGCGACTGGCGCGAGTATTTCACTGCGGAGCATAAGAGATTATTCAAGGATATAGCCGGGGATTTATTGATAAGGCTGGGGTATGAAAAAAATAATGATTGGTGAAGCGCGGGGCGACCCAGCGGATTGCCCCTACGGTTAACATGAATTTCAAAGAATTTTTTACTCAACGCCTCCAGCGCGGACTCGTCCGCAGGCTCAACAATTTCAAGATCGCGGCCATGGCGCGGCAGGTCGCTCGTCAGGAGCCGAAACCAATCGGCGCGCCGGTTGTCTTTTTCAAGGCCTCCACCGGAATTGACGATCTGTCGTGGAACAGCGGATTCCATCTGCTGGCCTCCTGGGCGTTGCGATTGAAAGGAATTCCCGTCGCATATTTCGCCTGCAACTCAGGCATGAGCAAATGCGTGTTAGGGACGAATCAGGATGATCCACACAAAGAGATGCCGTGTAAATCCTGCATCTATCAATCGAAAACGTTGTACGCGGGCCTGTCGCGTAGTAATGACTTTAGTCGTTCTAACGCAAAAGCGACTAAAGTCGTTACTACATCCTCCATAGAATGGTTTGAGTATCAGCGCGATGCGCAACTTGCATCCGCCATCGAGAATCTCTCTTTACAGGAACTGGCGCAATTTGAATGGCAAAGCATCCCGCTGGGCGCATTATGTCTTCCCGGCTTGCGCTGGATTCTACGAATCCATCATCTAAGCGACGATGAAAACACGCGTTATCTTTTGCGGGAATACATTTTGTCAGCCTGGAATGTTGCTCGAGCGTTTTCAAAATTTCTGGATGAGACTCAGCCGCGCGCGGTGGTAGTATTCAACGGACAATTCTTCCCCGAAGCGACGGCGCGTTACATTGCACGAAGACGCGGCATCCGTGTGATTACGCATGAAGTGGGGCTTCAACCCGCCTCCGCGTTCTTCACCGATGGAGAAGCGACCGCCTACCCGATTCACATCCCCGATGAGTTTGAATTGAATGACGAGCAAAACGCCAAATTGGATGCGTATCTTGCCAAACGTTTTCAGGGTGACTTCACGATGGCGGGCATCAAGTTTTGGGCGGACATAAAGGGACTCGATGAGTCGTTTTTGCAGAAGGCCGCACAGTTCAAGCAGATCGTGCCCATCTTTACCAATGTCATCTTCGATACCAGCCAGCCGCATGCCAATACGATCTTTGACGACATGTTCGACTGGCTTGATCTGACTCTCGAAGTCATCTGCGAACATCGTGATACGTTGTTTGTCATTCGTGCGCACCCCGACGAGTTGCGCGCGCGAAAATCCAGCCGCGAAACGGTCGAGGGCTGGGTCGCCCGGCGCGAGGTCCGGAAAGAGCCGAACGTGATCTTCATCGGGCCGAAAGAAACGTTAAGTTCGTATGAGTTGATCCAAAAATCGAAGTTCGTGATGATCTATAACTCAACCATTGGGCTGGAGGCTTCGATCATGGGCGCGGCGGTGCTGTGCGCGGGCAGGGCGCGCTTTACGCAATATCCCACTGTGTTTTTTCCGCAGACGATTGAAGATGCGAGAAGAAAGATGAAAGAGTTTCTGGATGTGGAGAAGATTGATGTCCCCGCCGAGTTCAAACGCAATGCGCGCCGGTTTTTGTATTACCAGTTGTTCAGAACGTCATTGCCGTTCGGAGATTTTCTGGAGCCGTCCGTCCGCACGACGCAAACGAGGTTGAAATCGTTCGAGTTGGACAGGTTGATGAAGTCTAGCGCGGTAAAAACAATTTTGGATGGCATACTTGACAACAGAGATTTTTTGCTGGAAGAATAGATGACACCAAGGGCCTTTATTCGCCGCGTTGTTTATCATACAGAAAAAGTTTATCAGCGTGCGCGCTTCGCGTCTTTGCCTGAACCCGAGGGCGGCTGGCCGATTCTGTTGGGCATTTCCTTCCCCAAAAGCGGCACGCATCTGCTCGATCAAATTTTGCTTGGCTTTTCGAAGGTCGCGCCGTTTTCGCGGCGATTGCATTCTTTCTACGCGGAGTACGAAGGCGAAAGCGGACGCAAGCGCGCGCCTCAAAAAGCGATTGATTGGCTGGATTCGCTCCGTCCGCGCGATATTGCCTCGGCGCATCTTTTCTCGCGACCGGAAGCGGTGGACCGCGTTATCAAGCCTCGCTTCGTTCCATACTTTATCTTCCGCGACCCGCGCGATGTGGCTGTATCGCACGTTTTTTATGTGACCGACATGGAAGCAAAGCATGTCCATCATGATTATTATCAATCCCTCTCTGACTTCAACGAGCGGCTCAAAGTAAGTATTTTGGGCAGACCTGAGCTGGACATTGAATTTCCAAATATCGCGGAGCGCTTTGCGCCGTATCTCGGCTGGCTGGATCATCCTGAAGTGATGAAGATTCATTTTGAAGATTTGGTCAACGATCGCGCCGCGACGCTGAATCGAATCATTGATCACTTTCTCACCCGCGTTCCGCTGACAACTCCGCGCAACGTGATTCTTGACTCGCTCGAGTCGTCCATCAATCCGGGTAAGTCTCCCACCTTCCGCTCCGGCAGGACGGGCGAATGGAAAAAGTTTTTCATGCCCGAACATAAAAAGATTTTCAAGGATGTGGCGGGGGAGTTATTGATAAAACTTGGATATGAGAAGAACAATGATTGGTGAGGCGGGAATCGGGGGTCGGAAATTGGGAATTGGGTCTGATTGGCGTGGAGAATAAAGTATGAGTATAAAGAGTTTGGAAACGCTTGAAGTTTGGAAGAAGGCGAAGGATTTTGCGCTTCGAGTTTATCGGGAAGTTTTGCCGTTGCTTCCTTCCGAAGAAAAATGGAACCTGAATCAACAACTGCGGCGCGCTTCGAGCAGTGTTCCTGCGAATATTGCCGAAGGATACGGCCGTTTTTATTATCAGAAGACAATTCGGTTTTGTTACACCGCGCGCGGCTCACTGGAAGAAACATTGAGCCATCTTCTTCTGTGTTTTGAATTAAACTACCTTCCAAAAGAATTATTCGACTCTTTTGAACAAGACGGAGAGAAACTTACTCAACTTATCAATGGCTATATTGGTTACTTGAAGCGAAGCAAACAGGGCCACAACGAACCCGGCGCTAATCATGCCGTTCGTGAAGACATTGCCGCATATGATGCTGATCTAACTGAAGCCGACTAGCTTGCCCCTCCGATTCCCGAATTCCGATTCCCAACTCCCGCTATGAACTGTTCCATCGTCATCCGCGCTTACAATGAATCAAAACATCTCGGTCGTTTGCTGGAGGGGATTCAGCGTCAAACGATCGAGGACGTGGAGATCATTCTGGTTGATTCAGGCTCGACTGATTCGACGGTCTCGATTGCTGAGTCGTTTGGAGCGCGGGTAGTGAGAATCCCGTCAGAGGAGTTTACGTTTGGGCGGTCGCTCAATTTTGGGGTCCGGGCCGCGACGCGGGAATTCATCGTCATTGCCAGCGCGCATGTCTATCCCGTCTATCCCGATTGGCTGGAATGCCTCCTGCGTCCGTTTGAGGATGAAAAGGTTGCGGTGGTGTATGGAAAACAACGCGGCACGGACGAGAGCAAATTTTCCGAGCATCAGATTTTTCATCAGTGGTTCCCCGCTACGGACATTGCGAATCAGCGCAGCCCGTTTTGCAATAATGCCAACGCCGCCATCCGAAAAAGTTTGTGGGAGCGGCAAGCCTACGACGAAACGCTGACCGGACTCGAAGATGTGGCTTGGGCGAAGTGGGCGCAGAGCCAGGACTATCGCGTGGCATACGCGGCGCACGCGGAGATCGTCCACGTGCACAAGGAGACGCCGCGTGGCGTGTTCAACCGTTACCGACGCGAAGCCATGGCCTTCAAACGGATTTTCCCCGAAGCGCATTTCAACATTTATGATTTTGCGCGATTGACTGTAACAAATGTTTTAAGTGACTTAATGCACGCGGCGCGTCAACGCGTGTTACTGAAAAATTTTGCATCCATCTTTTGGTTTCGGTTCAATCAATTCTGGGGAACGTATCAGGGTTATCGTCATTCCAGCGCGGTGACCCAGCAACTGCGCCAGACCTTTTATTATCCGCACTGGAGTCCACGCGAGAAGGGCAAGCGCGACGTCGAGCCAATTCGGTATAATCAGAAGTAGTCTATGTGTTGCGAGGGATAGTCTATGCCAGAATTAAAACACAAATCAAAACAGACTTCATCAAAGGCTGAGCTGATTGAAAAGAAAAATGAAGAAAAGCAAATCACTTTAACCGACTTTGTCGACGAGAACAGCAAGCTTATATCTGCTCTGGGTGTCTTTACTGCCTTAACCGTATTCTCGACGAACTTAACACTGAAGCCATATGGATATGCCCTTTCATTTGCTTTTATGACGTTGACTGTTTTACTTTGGCTAGAGCTTTGGGGAAAATATCCTGCTAGACGCGGATCCTGGCGCTTGACATGGTTCGAAAATATTCTATTCTTGACTGTGCTTGCCGTGGTCTTTTACTGGTTACTAGAATTTAGGACCATTTGGCACGAGTTTTTACAATCTTTGCTTTTCTTAATTATTTTAGCCCCTATCGGCTATCTAATAAAGAAATTCGATTTATTTAACCGCGTTTTTCATACAGAACCTGGCAAGTTAAAGCTTTTTAGATATCTGCTTGCTATATTGATCGGTCTAGTTATAATGTACATATCGTATTATCTGGCCAACCTCATCGCTCCTCCTCTAAATACTGTGTTAGACCAGATGAGGGAATTTATCAATACGACTTCGCCATAGAATTTAGCCCAAATAGCCAATATGCTTGCTGTTCTCCGCGCAACCTTTAGAAATATCAGGAGCACACATGAAAACCAAAACCATTGCCCTTATTCACGGCATGTTCATGAATCCGCTTTGCTGGGAAAAGTGAATTCCGCACTATCAGGCCAAAGGACACAAAGCCCTCGCACCTGCCTAGCTGGGACGCGATAAATCGGCCGAAGAACTTCGCAAAATTCCTCCTGACGGCGAATTGCCAAAACTGAAGTTGAACAATGTAATGGATCATCTCGCGGGTTATCATTAAAGCCTTGAATGAAAAGCCTGCCATCACCGGTCAGTCGATGGGCGGGTTGATCGTGCAGTTACTACTTCAGTGCGATCTAGCTGTGGCGGGCATGGCGATTGACCCTGCGCCGCCACAAGGTGTTTTCACCACCTTCATTCACAAACGGCTAACATTCATCATTGCTGTTTTCAATCGCTCAACTTCATCCAGTGTGTTGTAATGAGCCGCTCCCACCCGCACCATGCCGCCGCTGTCTTCCAGTCCAAGCCGTTCGGTCACGTTGATGGCGTAGTAATTCCCATCCCACACATAGATTCCCTGCTTCGCAAGTTTCTCAGCCACCTTACGTGGATGAAGGTCATTAAGGCGGAAGGAATAGGTCGCTACGCGTTCATCAAGGCGACGTGCGTCGGTGAGGCCAAAAATCGTTAATCCGGGAACCGCTTGCAGGGCGGAAAGAAGTGCCCGGCTCAGTTCGTATTCGTAGGCGCGAATGGCGGTCATGGCTTTCTTCAATTCCAGGCGGCGGCCAGTATAATTGTCTTCGCTCAATCCTTCGAGATGTTCACTGCCAAATTCCTTGCCAATCCACTCAAAATACTCGATGGCTCCCAATACGCCGGCAATGCCCTCGTGGTTTTGGGTACCTGTCTCAAACCTGCCTGGCAGTTTATTGGTTGCAGGTCGAACTTTGTAGGCGAATAACCTTTCCAGCAATTCACGTTTCCCATACAGGATTCCGCAATGGGGGCCAAAGAATTTGTAGCTCGAAGAAATTAAGAAATCGCAGTCCAGCTTCTGCACGTCAATCGGGCCGTGCGGGGCATATTGGACTGCGTCGATGTAAACCATCGTTCCAGCATCGTGCGCCATCTTCACGATCTTGGCAACGGGGTTAATTGTCCCAAGCGAATTGGAGGCATAGCCAACGGCCAAGAGCCGCGGCTTGCGTTCCAATGCTTTCTGCAAGTCGTCCAGTTTCAATGTACCATCTTCCACATCGAAATCCACCCAGTTGACCTTGACGCCCCGATCCTGTGCGGCCAGCACCCAGGGAGTGACGTTCGCGTCGTGATCGAGGCGGGTGACCACGATCTCGTCGCCTTCCTTCCATTCCCGCGAGATCGAGCGGCTGATGTGCAAGGTCAGTGTGGTCATATTGTTTCCGAACACAATTTCTTCAGGAGACGTGGCGTTGTAGAAATCCGCCATGGCGCGGTGAGCTTCGTCGAGAATGGCATCCGAAGCAATGCTGGTGGCAAAGATGCCTTCATGATTGGCGTTGCATTCCAACAGGTATTTATTGATGCGATCCAGGGATTGCTTTGCAATTTGGGTTCCCCCGGGATTGTCGAAGAAGATGGCAGGGCGATTGAGCGAGGGGAACTGGCTTCGGATGGCGGATAAGTCGAGAGTCATGTAGCAGTCTCCAGAACAAAATGAGTGATGGACTGGTTGGATTATAGCCCATCACTTACCTATAGCAGTTTCGGGTGAGGATCATCTACCCTACAGGTTGCCCGATGACCAGACGAACAGTAAAGGTCAGAAAGTCTTGTGAATTGCACACCTCACTATAAATTCTTTGGCTCTCACGCCGGGATTTTGTATGGACGTTTGGATTTGCTCAATGAGTTGAAAGCGTATAAAGTCCGGCCTGCATCCGACAATCCGCCGTATAAATTCGAGACAGGCACACAAAATCATGAGGGCATCGCCGGTGTGCTTGGTGCGATCGAATATTTCGAATGGTTTGGAAATCAATTTGGCGGTTCACAGGATTGGAGCGAAAGCGGCTTCACCGGTCGCCGACTGACTTTGAAAAAAGGCATGTCTGCATTGCGAGCGTACGAATATGAACTGAGCCGCGCTTTGATCGAAACAATCTCATCTGTGCCGGGAACGCGAATTTACGGTGTTACTGATTTACGGCGGCTTGAAGAACGTGTGCCAACTGTCTCGTTTACTTTGGATGGAAAACCGCCGCGCAGAGTTGCTGAACTACTTGCAAACGAAGGCTTTTATGTCTGGGACGGGAACTATTATGCGCTGGCTGTGACCGAACGATTGAGTCTGGAAGACAAAGGCGGTATGGTGCGGGTTGGCGCAGTCCATTACAACACGTTAGATGAAATTGCTCGCTTTGGCGAGTCCCTGAAGAAAATTGCCAAAGCCTAAGATCGTTGCGGTAAAGTGAAATTAAATGACGGACGCCAGGGTGAGGGGGGCACCCTGGCGTCCGTCGGCCAAGATATTACTATAATTTTTTCTACAATGCAAGAGTTTTTTGAATGAGAAACTCTTAATTTGCCAGTTAGTTTTTGGCAAATCTGGCGCCCCCGGAGGGAATCGAACCCACATCTCGGCCTTAGGAGTGCCTTGCTCTGTCCATTGAGCTACAGGGGCATGATAAAAATTATAACATCAAGGTTAATGAAACGACGAAGTGATTCCTGCATAGATATGATTCCAATAAGAGGCGAGTTGGACATATAACGTTGGATTGAGGTTGCGAAAGATTTGCGGCGGGATGTCAAACCCGCCGAAGAATCCAATACTTGCTGTCCAGAAAGCCAATCCGATTACGATCACCCAGAGGGTAATTCGTAGTGGTAATATGCGTTGTAGAAAACTATCTGCCTGCCATACAAGTATTGCAACGCAAAGAATCAATGGCAGGTAAAAGTCGGCGATGTAGCGCATCGCATCGTAGAAAAATATCATCAAATATAAGAATTGTCCCAATCCAGCGACCATGATCATGGAAATCAAGAGTTTGAAAGATTTGCCTGGTGAAGTTTTTTGTGATGGATCGGCCTGCCATTTTGATAACACAAACAATGGAAGAACAAGCATCAAAAGCCAAATGCTCGGCGTGGAAGGAAACAACCCAGCCACAATTTCATCAAACTGTTTTCCGAAAGGAAGCGAGGATATGATGAATGGAAACTCCCCGGCGGTTGTCATAGGATAAAAAAGATAGATGTAAAAATTCGGATGAAGCAGAAAACCACGATCAAAGAACCGGGCGGACGAGTGCGAGTGATTCCCTCTACTGCCGCAAATGCCAAAGCCGGAACAGGACCCCAATACAAATAATATTTCCCTTTGTAATACGAGGCATCCCAGTGATAAGGCACAGTTCGTTGCGCGGGATCATAAGGATTTTGAAGTTCGGTTAATTGAGGATTTGGTTCTTCGAGCAGGGATAATTGACCGCGCAGAAATGATTCACCCAAGTCAACATAGGTATTATCCCCGGCAGGAAAAACAGGGAATTTACCAGCCGAGGAATACCAAAGTGTAAATACGGCAATTCCTGAGCACGCGAGAATTCCCCAAAAGATTGTGGTTCGAGGAGACGAGGAAACCGTTTGTATACCTACATTTCCTTGGGCGGCGCGGCCGGGCCATAATCGAGGACCTGTCTTACTTGGGTCGCGCCCTCCGGAGGTCCGACAATTTTGCGTTCTTCCATTACATCCACAAGACGCGCGGCGCGCGTGTATCCGATCCTCATGCGGCGTTGCAACATGGACACGGATGCGCGCCCTTCGCGGCGCACAAGGTCAATGGCTTCGTTAAGTAGTGGGTCGCCATCTGTCTTCTCCGCGTCTTCCCATAAAGGCTTTTGCTTGAGTGGAATATTTTCCGGCACCGCGTCGACCGGCGCGCCAGGCGCGGCGTATGGATTGGCCTGTCCCGCCTGCGTGCGCCAGAAATCAACCAGCCTTTGAATTTCATGGTCCGAAACAAATACGCCCTGAAGACGCGCGGGTGCAGGGGCGTCGGGCGCCTGATACAGCATGTCGCCGCGCCCCAGCAATCGTTCCGCGCCGGGTTGATCGAGGATGACACGGCTGTCCACGCCCGAGGCGACAGCGAACGCCACGCGCGCCGGGAAGTTGGCTTTGATCAACCCCGTGACCACATCCACGGATGGGCGTTGTGTGGCGAGGATCATGTGAATGCCCGTGGCGCGCGCCAATTGCGCGAGCCGCGTGATCGTCCGCTCGGTTTCATCGGGAGCGATCATCATCAGGTCGGCCAACTCATCAATCACGATCAGCAGGAACGGGAATTTCTTTCCGCCCTGCAGTTTCATGCGCGCGTTGTAATCGGTGATGTTGCGCGCGCCGACCTTTGCAAAATCATGATAACGCTTGTCCATCTCGCGCGTCATCCATTGCAGGGCGCCCACCACGCGCTCGATCTCCACCACCACCGGCGAGAGCAGATGCGGGATGCCATTGTATCCGGTCAATTCCACGCGCTTCGGGTCAACGAGAATCAATTTCAAATCATCCGGTGTGTTGTTTAGCAAGAACGAAGTCAGGATCGAGTTGACGCAAACAGATTTGCCGGAACCGGTCGTGCCTGCAATCAACAGATGCGGCATGGACTCAAGATCGGCTGTGATCGGATGCCCGGCCACGTCCTGGCCCAACGCAAATCGCAGTGACGTTTTGTTTCTTTGGAAGGTCTCACTTTCCAATACATCGCGCAACGCAACTAAAGCCATCTCGTCGTTGGGCACCTCGATGCCCACATAACTGTGACCGGGAACGGGCGCTTGAATGCGGATGCGCGGCGCGGCGAGCGCGAGCGCGAGATCGTCGGCGAGTGATGCAATCTTGCTAACGCGTACGCGCGTGCGCCCGCCTCTGGTCTCGACGAAGAGCGGCTCCACGCCAAACTGCGTGATTGTCGGCCCGCGGCTTATCTCAACTACTTGCGCGGGCGCGCCGAACGAGGCCAGTGTCTCTTCAATTAAGTGTGCGCGTTGTTTAATAAAGTCTTCGTTGATTTCAGAGACAGTGCCCTGATCGAGGATGTTCTTGATATCAGGTAGAACCCACTGAATGGCGGGCACGCTGGTTGTTGTGACCATCGTTGGAGGAGCGGCGGTTGATGTTGGAGGAGTTTTCGCGGCATTGGTCGCGGGAGTCTGCGTCAGCGGAGTGAAGCCGTTTGTCGCCGCGCCCGCTTCGGGTCCGGTGTGAGGCGTGAGCCGTTTATTCAGCAGGGTTTTGATCCGAATCGTCAACGGCCCAACCCAGCGGAACAAGTCTCGAATGGTCACATCCAAAACCATCGTCAGCGCGATCAACACCCATGCTGTGAGCGCGATCATCGCGCCCCATGGGCCGAGGCCAAACCACAGTACACGCTCGAAGAGGCCGCCGATGTAGCCGCCGCCCGCGCCATCCAACGCGGCGACCTGCGCCATCTCGGGATCAGCGATGAGTGTATGCAAAGCAGTCAACAGCCATAGAAAAAGTAAAATGCTCCCGACCGTCCGCTCCAGCGAGAGCGGCGGGATGCGTTCGATCTTGCGCAGGATGAGCCACAGACCGAAGCCAATCAGTGCAATGGGCAAAACATAAATTCCCCAGCCGATCAATTGGCCGAGGATGCGAATCAGACTGCCTGTGATGGCGGAACGCGACGAGGCGAACAACGTGAGTAGAATCAGAATCCCGACGACGGAAAGAATCACGCCGATCACATCCAGCCTGCGTTCGGGCGAAAGGCTTTCCCAGAAGGACGGTGCTGGAGGCGGGGGTTGAGACTGTCTGCTTTGCGTTGATTTGGCGCGCGTTTGAGCCTTTGGAGCGAGTGTCTTCGCTTGAGGTTTATTGCTTTTCTTGGCCGGTGAGAAGGGTTTGAGGAGAGGCATGATCCGAGGCAGTAAGCAGTAGCCGGTGTTCGGTAATGGTGATGGTTGTGTAAAAAAAATTATAGCACAAATGGTCTGTTAATCTTGCGGTACAATTATCTCGCGACTAAAGCACGATCAACGCAAAGGCGCAAGGCCGCGAAGTTTTCTTCTCTCTTTGCGACTTGGCGGCCTTGCGTTTTTATTTCCCCTCACAGAGGATTCTTCGTTGTTTGAAATTCTTTTCCTTGGCACTTCCGCTTCCGCGCCTTCGGCCAAGCGCGGCCTCTCCGCCCTGATCGTCAAACATGATGAGTATCGTTTTCTGATTGATTGCGGCGAGGGCACACAACGCCAGATTTTACAATCCGGGGCGGGCTTCAAGCATTTAACACGCGTCCTGCTCACGCACGGACACCTCGATCATATTCTCGGCCTGGGCGGATTGCTCAGCACCTTTCTGCGCTGGGAAGCGATTGACGAACTCGAAATTTTCGGCGGGCGATCCACGCTTGATCGCGTGCGCGTCCTGATTGATGATGTGGTTCTGCGCGGCAACAAACCTCCGATGCCGTTGAACTTTCGCGAGATCAAGCCCGGCACATTTTTCGATGCAGATGATTTCACCGTTCGTGCTTTTTCCGTCTCACATCGCGGACCCGATTGCCTCGGTTATGTGTTTGAGGGCAAGGCGCGCCGTCCGTTCTTGCCGGAGAAAGCGGATGAACTCGGCGTGCCGTTCGGACCCGAACGACGCGACCTGGTCGAGGGCAAGACGGTGACTCTGCCAAACGGCAAACGCGTCAAACCGGACGATGTGCTGGGTCCGCTTCAAAGGGGTTTGAAACTCGTCGTGGTGGGGGATGCCGGTAAAACGGACAACCTGCTCGAGGTCTGCAAAGATGCGGACGCGTTAGTGATCGAGTCAACGTATCTCAACGAGGAAGCCGAGATGGCGCGCGAGTTTTCACATCTCACTGCACAACAAGCCGCTGAGTTGGCGGTTAAAGCGAATGTCAAGAAGTTGATTCTGACGCATATCTCGCGCCGCTACCGCGAGAAGGATGTCCTGAATGAAGCGCAGGCTGTTCATCCCAATGTGTCGGTGGCGCGTGATTTTGATACTTTCACAATAAAGAGAGATGAGCACGATGGATAAAAGTAAACCCTTTACGATTGGGGTGTTGACCTCGGGCGGCGATGCACCCGGAATGAACGCGGCCATCCGCGCCGTGGTGCGGACTTCGATGACGCACGGCGCAAATGTGCTGGGCGTGATGGATGGCTTTGAAGGATTGATCAATGGCGAGTTCCGTCCTTTGGGGGCGCGGGATGTGGGCGGGATTCTGCAACGCGGCGGGACGATTTTGCAGACCAGCCGCAGTCCGCGTTTCATGGAACCGAAGGGTCAGCGCGAGGCAATTCGCCACATGAACGAGGCGGGCATGGACGCGCTGGTGGTGATCGGCGGTGAAGGGTCTCTGCATGGCGCGTATGCGTTGCATCAACAGGGCATCAAAGTGGTGGGCATTCCTGGAAGTATTGACAACGATGTGTGGGGCACAAATATTTCCATCGGGACTGATACAGCCATGAACACCATCATGGACGCGGTGGATAAATTGCGCGATACGGCTTCCTCCCACCATCGCGCCTTTCTGATCGAGACGATGGGGCGCAACTGCGGTTATCTCGCGGCGATGGCTGGAGTCGTGTGCGGCGCGGAAGTGGTCTTGATCCCCGAAGTGCCAGTGACGGTCGAAGATGTGGCCGCAGCTGTGGAGGATGCATACAAGCGCGGTAAGGCACATGCCATCATCATCAATGCAGAGGGATCGAATATTCCCACAACCGAACTCGCCAAGGCCATTGACGACAAAGACGTGGGCTTCAATACACGTATCAGCATTCTCGGACACATCCAGCGCGGCGGTTCGCCGACTGCGTATGATCGTCTGCTGGCTTCTCGAATGGGCGTGAAAGCAGTAGAGGTTCTGCTTGAGGGTAAGAGCGGCGTGATGACCGGACTCAAAGGACGCGGCATCGAATATGTTCCACTAGAAGATGTGATCAGCAACAAGCGGACGGCGAATCTTGAGTATTATGAAATGACGAAAACGCTGGCGCGTTGAGCGTCAGGTGTCAAGTTTCAAGTGTCACGGCGTTTGCTTAGAGAATGTTTGAAACCGCCAATAAGTCCTTTGGCTTTTTGAGCTTGATCGTAATGTTCTTGAAATTGACTCTCATTGATAGATATGGCCTGTATCTAAAGCAGTATAAAGTAGAGATTGAACCTCGACCGTGGAGCGACGCGCGATGCCGAGAAACCGAGCAAACTCTATATTCGAGTCACAGTCAAAGCCTTCTGCAATATTGGTCATTACGGAAACTGCCGCGCCTTGGATCTGGTCACGCAACCCGAAATCCTTGACGAATGGACCTGAATTTGTGAGCGCGTATATCATCTTCACTAATCTTCGTGCTTCCTGCCAACCATGAATATCTTCAAACCGATTAATCAAAGGCATATCTCCCTTGTATAAAAATAAAACGTGTCAGGCTTACTTGACGCCTGACACTTGACACGCTATATCATCGTCGGTTCTTCGTAAACCCCAAACACTTCCTTCATCACTTGAATAATTTCGCCAAGCGTTGCGTACGCGTGGACGCACTCCATCAAGTAAGGCATGGTGTTCTCTGTGCCTTGCAGGGCGATGCGCAACTTGTCCATGGCCTGACCCACGCGGCCGTTGTCGCGCGTCTTGCGCAGTTCAGCGAGGCGGTCCACCTGCCGCTTGTAGCCGTTCGGATCCATTTCCAGAATCGGAATAGTCAGCGGCTTCTCTTCCTGATATGCATTAACGCCGACGATTTTGCGTATGCCTTCGTCAATCTCGCGTTGGTAACGATAGGCGGCGTCCGCGATCTCGGATTGGAAGAAGCCTTTTTCGATGGCGGGAATCACGCCGCCCAATTCCTCGATGCGGCGGAAATAATCGTAAGCTTGCTTTTCGATTCGATCGGTCTGCGCCTCGACGAAGAAGCTGCCTCCGAGCGGATCAATTGTATTCGCCACCCCCGATTCTTCGGCGATGATTTGCTGTGTTCGCAATGCAATCGTCACCGCGTGTTCGGACGGCAAAGCCAACGCTTCATCGAGCGAATTAGTATGCAAGGATTGCGTGCCGCCCAAAACAGCGGCAAGAGCCTGTATAGCCACGCGCACCACATTATTTTCAGGCTGTTGCGCGGTGAGACTCACGCCCGCGGTCTGCGTGTGGAAGCGCAGCAACCACGAGCGCGGATTCTTTGCCTTGAAAGTCTCGCGCATCTCGCGTGCCCAAATGCGGCGCGCGGCGCGATACTTGGCAATTTCTTCAAAGAAATCGTTGTGTGCGTTGAAGAAGAACGAAAGGCGCGGCGCAAATTCGTCCACATCCATGCCGCGCTCGATGCCCCAGCGGACGTATTCCATACCATCGGCCAAAGTAAACGCCAATTCCTGCGCGGCGGTGGACCCAGCCTCGCGGATGTGATAACCGCTGATCGAGATCGTATTCCACTGCGGAACCTTTTGCGATCCGAATTCCATCGTGTCCACAACGAGGCGCATCGAAGGTTCAGGCGGGAAGATAAATTCCTTCTGTGCGATAAATTCTTTCAGGATGTCATTTTGAATTGTGCCGCGCAGTTGATCGGAGCGCACGCCTTTATTTTCCGCGGCGGCGATGTACATGGCCCAGATGATGGCGGCGGGCGAGTTGATCGTCATGCTGGTGGAGACTTTATCGAGCGGAATGCCATCCAGCAGAATTTCCATGTCTTGCAATGATGAGACCGCCACGCCACATTTGCCGAACTCACCGAGGGCCTCAGGCTGGTCGGTGTCGTAACCCATGAGCGTAGCGAGGTCGAACGCGATCGAAAGTCCGGTTTGACCCTGATCGAGCAGATATTTGAATCGCTTATTGGTTTCCTCTGCTGTCCCAAATCCGGCGAACATGCGCATCGTCCAGAGTTTGCCGCGATGCAGAGTCGGGTGGACGCCGCGCGTAAACGGGTACTCGCCCGGAAGTCCAAGAGAAGAGGCGTAATCCATATCCGCCACATCCAGCGGAGTGTAGAGTCGGTTGATCGGTTCGGAGGAGGTGGTGATGAATTCATCCCGCCGTTCGGGCATGGATGCGAGAGCCTTTTGCAGGGAAGTCTTTTCCCATTTTTCGAGTGAGTCTTTCAACTCGTTGAGTTTCTTTTTATCGTACATCGGTCTCTCCTTTGGTGAGGATGCGCAAATTATACTTTAGACAATGGACGATGAACCATGTTTTATCGTCCATTGTCCATGACCCATCGTCTGATTCTGGTATACTCTTTTTCATCTTCCATACCTTTTCAGGAACCCCATGCCCCGCACAGAAATTGACGTTGATCCCTGTGACCACATCACCGGCGATGCCATTGGCAAGCCGGGCCAGCGCGTGTTCTACATTCAAGCCTTTCAGGCTGAGAAGACGTATTGCGTGATCATCGAAAAGACACAACTGCAATCGCTGGCTGTCGGTGTGGAACAATTTTTAGCCGAGGTGATGAAGCAGAATCCAAATCTGGAGGATGCCTCCGCGGATTACGTCGAGGAGCAGATGCGCATCCATCCGCCCGTGGACCCTTTGTTCCGCGTCGGTGAGATCGGCCTCGGCTATGACTCAGCCCGCGACCGTGTGGTTCTGTTCATGCGCGAACTGTTGACCGAGGACCAGGACCCTGAATCCGGCGGCGTGATTCGTTTTTGGGTGACGCGTACGCAGATCCGCAAGATGGCGCGCTGGGGCGCGGAGGTCTCTCAGCGCGGCCGCCCCATCTGCCCGCAGTGCGGTCAGCCGATGGAACCCGAGGGCCATTTCTGCCCGAAGAAGAACGGGCATAAGCATTAACCAAAGATAAACAGAGATGAACGGGGATTCTTTTTGAATCGCGAAGACCGCCAAGAAATTGTTTTAAATTCTTTGCGCCCTTCGCGTGCTTGGCGGTTAATTTTTTGAATCTTCGTTTATCTTTGTCCATCTCTGGTGAATTATGAACGGATCTCTTAGCATTGCTTTTCAACACGGCGAACTCGAACTCAAAGGCCAGTTCATGCTCGGCTCGAACTACACCTTCCTCGTTGACGTTCACTATGAAAGCAACACTTATCCTGCTGTGTATAAACCCTCGCGCGGCGAGCAACCGCTGTGGGATTTCCCCGAAAACACACTGGCCCAGCGCGAGGTCGCCGCGTATCTGGTGAGTGAGGCGCTCGGGCTGGGCATCGTGCCGTTCACCACTCTGCGCGAAGACGGTCCTCACGGTGCCGGCTCGCTCCAGCAATACATCGAATATGATCCCGAATATCATTACTTCAACTTCAGCGACGAAGATAAACAATGCCTCAAGCCGGTCGCCTTTTTCGATGTGCTGTGCAACAACGCCGACCGCAAGGGCAGTCACGTTTTCTTTGAAAATGGCACACACAAACTCTACGCGATTGATCACGGGATTTGTTTTCACGAGGAACATAAACTGCGGACGGTGATCTGGGACTTCGCCGGTCAGCCGATTCCGGACGAATTGCTTTCGCCTCTTGCCTCGACCCGTTCATGGCGCGCCCTTCTTGAGCCTTATCTCGACCCGCGCGAAATCTCCGCCCTCGAATCGCGTGCAAGTGCCTTACTGCGCTCGAAGAAATTTCCTCCATCGCCGAGGGATCGCCGCGCGTATCCCTACCCGCCACTCTAAATCACGTATTACGTGATACGACATCTGACACTGGAGCACTCGTGCACAAACTCGCCTTCATCGGCTTCGGCAACGTCGCAAAATCGCTTGTCCATTTGCTGGAACGCAAGCGTGCCATGTTGAAGAGTCAATACGACATCACCTATTCCGTCACTGGAATTTCCACCGGCAGACACGGCTTTGCGGTCAATCCCGATGGCCTCGACATGAAGAAAGTCTTTGCGCTCATCGAAAGTGGACAATCCATCTCCCCACTTTCCACTCGCCAGGTTCAAGACTCCCTCGCCGTCATCCAACACTCTCACGCGGACGTGATGTTCGAGAACACGCCGGTCAATCACGCCACGGGCCGGCCCGCCATTGACCACGTCCGCGCCGCGCTGAACGCGGGCATGCACGCCATCACCGCCAACAAAGGGACAGTGGTGCATGGTCATCGCGAGTTGACGGAACTGGCGAAACCCAAAGGCAAAAAATTCTATTTTGAATCAACCGTGTTGGGCGGCGCGCCGCTCTTCTCAATTTTTCGCGAGACCATGCCCGCGGTCGAATTGCAGTCCTTCAAAGGGATTCTGAACGCCACCACCAATATCATCCTCTCGCGCATGGAAGACGGCGAGTCGTTCGACGAGGCCGTGAAATATTGTCAGAGCATCGGCATCGCCGAGACGGATCCGTCCAACGATGTGGATGGCTGGGACGCGGCCATCAAGGTCGCGGCGCTGGTCACGGTCTTGATGGGTGTCCCGCTCAAGCCGCAGGAAGTGGAACGGGAAGGCATCCGCCGCCTCACGTTCGAAATGATCCGACAAGCCAAAACGGACGGCAAACGCTGGAAGCTGGTCTGCTCGGCGGAACGCGCGGGAGAGTCCGTTCGTGCGCGCGTCGCGCCGGAACTCGTGTCTGTGACTTCGCCGCTGTATGGGATGCAATATTCATCCACCGGCGTGACCTTCCGCACGGATGTATTGCCCGATTATTCGATCAGCGTTTCGGAGCGCGAGGGTATGCACGGCGGCCCGGACGAAACGGCTTACGGTTTGTTCGCGGATTTTGTCAATGCGGTGAAGGAGTGAAAGGTGAATAGTAAAGAGGCTGTGAGAAATCACGACCTCTTCATTTATTTATTGCCCAACGGTTTGCGTTAGCGGCAGGGCGGACGGGGGAGACTCCTTCACCGACCAGAGCCACTGCTGGGAAAGCCGCCCCGTACCCTCAGGGCGAAGCCCTGTCCGCTGCACGCTTTGTTAGCCGCCGTGTTCATTTCATTATCCTGTTGTCAAATTGATTTTGTATTCTTGTCCATTGAGAATAATGTCAATAAAGTTGCTGTCGTGCGATTTTATTATTCTATCGCCCAAGTCAAATTCCTTGTGGTGATTAGGGCAAAGTAAAATTATGTTGTCAAGAGTTTCTCTTCCCTTTTGATGTTTTGCTTTGATGTGCGCTGCCTCAACATATTTACTGCCATCCTTTTTCACAATCGTTGTGCCACAGATTTGGCATTTGAAATCCCGAAGAATTTTTATTTGAGCAATTGTCTTGTTATCTCGCTTGTACGTTTTCTGATTTACAACAATTTCTTCGCTATCAGTCGGCTGTAGATTTTTTAAATCTTCAAGAATTTCTTCTTTCGTTTTCGTCCTTTTGTAATATTTGGCGAGTTCTTCCTGCTCTTTTTCATCCTGTGAGAGAAACTGGAGTATAAATTTTTTTCCGATGTAATATTCGTAAATGTCAGAGAGTTTTTTGAAATCGGATTGCAAAACACCCGCGCCAGATAATTCTAACAGTTCATCGTAGAGAATTCGCTCTGCAAATCTAATGTCCTTGTAAGTGAAGCCAACTTGCGGAACCATCCTTTCGCTTGATTTGGCTTTATAGTTGTCCGCAGAAAGAGGGATGGGAAATAAAATTGAAAACCGTTTTTCGGCTCTAATGTTAATACTGTATCTGTTATTCTGGAAACCGATAACAATAAAGTGTTTTTGAGGCTCAATTATGTGCGATTTGCCATAAACCCCTACGATTTGTCCTTTGTTTACTTCTGTATTTCTCGTATAGAAAATGATCAATCCGCCATTTTGAAAATTTTTCGGAGGATTTGTCCATTGAACAAAACCGTGAATAAATTTTTCGTTGTCAATACCCTGCTTATCAAATTTGAAATTGAGCGATTCGTGTCCTGCGTTTTGTCTCGCATAACCATGTCCTGCTCGTGGATTGATATATGTATTTCGCCAACCTGTAGGATTCCAAGTAATATTTGCAAGAAGAATGTTGCTCATTTCAGTATCCTTAAATATGGCGGCGGCTAACTATAGATTATATGGGCACGCTCCACATAACTGCTTTTAGACGGTCGCCATGTACCACGCCGGTTTGAGGATTAGGCAGAGGAAAATCAATTTGCTTTGAGATAGCACGCGGCTCATCCCATTCTCTATTCACTATTCCCCTACCCCGTCAATTCTCTCAGACGTTGCGCCAACAGGAATACGGCCATTCCCACCAGCGCGGCCATCAACAGCCAGAACCAGAAATGGAAAACCAAAATAATCGCGCTGATGACCGCCAGCAGTGCAGTGATCTGACCGATGGTTTGGATGAACGCGCCGCGCAGAATGGATTCGGTCACGACGAACAGCAAGGTGATGATGGCCAGCCCCACCCACAAAAAATTCGGCGCGAAGAACACCAGCCCAACAATCCCAAACAGCAGGAGACTCAAACTGATGGCCGCCCACGCTTCCGCGGCGCGGTCGAAGCGTCGTCGGCGCGTCGTCACCGGCATGGCCAGATGACGGATGTGAGCGCGCGGGTCGTCGCCCATGCCGCTCTTCTCACGTTCGATGCGTTCCTTCAGTCCCTCCAGAATCGCCATGTTCTCCGAATATTCTCGGCGCAGGCCGCGCACCTCTTCGATCATCGGCGCCATTTTCTTTTCGAGCGCGGCATACTGTTTGGCGAGATGCGGATTCTTCTCCATGCTCTTCAATTTGACTCCAAGCGCCTGCAACGCGCCGGCTTTTTCCGGAATCATGGATTCCAATTGAGCCTGACGGGTGGTGATCTCCGCGCTGTTCTTGACCAGCAATCGTAGCGTGTCATCCGGCGGCGGGACTTTATCCAGGCCCGCGAAACCCAGCGGGTCATACCACGATCCGCGCGGGGACCCGTCGCGGTTATACATCGGGCCTGCGGGCGCGTTCTCGCCTGAGATCGGGTCTTTCGCAAACAATCCCCAGAGTCCGCGATACTGGCTGACCCACGGAGTCGACTCGTCAATCACAACGGGCGTCCATGCTTTAGCTTGCCCCGGGCCGACACTCAGTCCGTCGCCGCGCGCATAATCCACAAACGGAATGCGGAACGGGTCAACGGGTTGCTGGCCGAGGGCATTCGTCCAGAATTTATTCCAGGCCTGATGCGCGGCGCTGATCCACGAGGGAAGATCAAGGTGGACTTCCGCCTGATATTCACCGGGTCGAAAATAAGATGCGTGCGAACCGGCTCCCGCGTAGACGATGGGGTGGCCATCCGTTAAATCAAGTTGACTCGCGTCATCCCAGCGTCGGCGCAGATCATCGCCGTGGAAATCATGCGAAGCATAGGCCACCCATTCCGGTTTCAGCAGGCCCTCATCGCCTTCGTACAAATAAATCGTGATCATCTCCCAATCGGATTCGTGATCGTTCACGCCGCCGAAGCCCGAACGCCAACTGTTGTAACAATAGAAAAACCAATATTGAAGCGCGACCCAGTCGTTTTGCCGCACCACGCGGCCATAGTAAACAAAATTATCTTTCTGTGCGCGCATGTGGAAATAATCCAGTTCGGCCGCGGCCGCGCTGGCCGCGGGGACGCGTCCGCGCAGGAGGAAGGAAATGGTGAATAGCGCGTCCACCATGCGAGGCAGGAGTCCGCCGCGCGCCAACCGTCCCACGCCCGCGTGAAAAGTATTCTTGAGGATCGAGCGCAGGCGAAGTTGATTGGCGAGCACCTGCGCCGATTCGGAGAGACTCAGGGTCTCGATGAATCGCAAGTAATGCACCGTCCCGAAAACTGCGGGGCGTTGTTCCACTAGATTTTCCAGCGTCAGGTCACCCTGCTTGACCAGCAACTCATCGCGGCCATCGGGGTAATGCGCCCACAGGCTGCATTCCTGCACGTAACGCTCCACATCGGTGGGATAAAACTGTTCGCCTTTGGTGAAGCGAACGACGGGTTCATAACGCCGCAACAAGTCGAGGTCCGGCGCGTTGATCGGCATGGTGGGGCGGTCAGTTGATGTTGATGTGTTCACCTTGGTCCGTCCTTATCCGAAAGATGCGTTGCACATCCGACTGATTGAGCGCAAAAGCGATGATTGTGTCCGAGGCCATCACGATGTAATTGGCGTGGCCGTAGAAATAATTGATCAGCGTGAGGGCAAGCGAAAAGCCCGTCCATGACATCAATACCAGCCAGGCCCAGCGATGGACGCGCAGGAAACCGATCAACACCACGATGCCCGCCAGTGAAAGGATCAGATAGGTAGCGCTGACCAACAGGGCGTAACCCAGAGGCGTCAGTTTTGTGCCTTCTGTGATGAGCGGAGCTGTGATGCCGCGCTCGAAGACTCCCTCGCGGATCAACGGCTCGATCACTTGATATAAACGAATCAGAAATAAGATAAAGATTCCCCATGCCACAATGGTCACTGCAATCGGGCGCTTGCGTGTCCAAATCTTTTTTCTTCTTTTCATGGCTTCCTCCTGCGCAGAGACGTGAGTACAATGGAGTGCAATCAGTATAGCATATCTATTTTGCGAGGTCACCATGCCGCCTGAATTTACCAAAGCACACTTTCTCCAATCCCTCGATGAATGGGGCGCGTACCCCTCCAACTTCAAGGCTCTGTCTTCTGATCAGCAGGCGGAATTTCTCCGAGATCAAGGCTACGATTCTTTGCATGACATCCTCGCGCACGTGGGCGTTTGGTGGGAGGAGGCCGAGGGCATCATCCGCGACACGATAGATAATCGCGACCGCCCTGCGCGGAAGTATGACTTCGACGAGTTCAACGCCGCTTCGCTGGCCCGCTTCAAATCCACCCCTGAAGCGGACTTACTGACCTGGTACGAATCCCAGCTGAAACATATGACCGCGCTCGTCTCGTCGCTGAGCGACGAGCAGATGAAAATCCGCCGCGTGTATGGCTGGTTGAATGGCGTGATCCTTGAGCATCTCAAAGAGCACGGTTTCACCGCCCCGCGCTTTTTGGTGCTCGATACGCTTCAACGCGAATGGGACGGATACGTCGAACGCTTCCATGCTTTGCCCGAAGAAAAGCAAAAAGCCTTCCTCGAGAAGCAGGGCTTCGCGCGCTTCCGAGATGTGGCCGCGCACGTCATTGCGTGGTGGGAGGATGGTCTCGAAACGATACATGCGATCTCCAAAGACCCTGTGTATCAACAACCAGACAAGGACACCGATGCTTTCAATGCGCAGGCCGTTGAGACTTTTGGAAAGTTAGAGGAAGCCGAGTTGAGGAAGAAATTCGAATCCACGCGCCAGAGCCTGATCGAACTGGTCATCAACCTTCCTGAAGAGACCTTCGATCACAAAGACGTGCAGGCATGGTTACGCTCGGATGTGATTGATCATTACTTCGAGCACGCGGTGTAGTTGTTGGATAAAATAAAACATGGGCGATAGAATCCTCCATCACCATGTTTTTTGTTTCAATGCTTTTACCGCGTTTCGTCCCGCCGCCCCGCTGACTCCGCCTCCACCGTGGACGCCGCTTCCACAAAGATACAGATTATCAATCGGCGTCTTATGATTCGACCAGCCGGGAATGGGGCGCATGAACAGGAATTGATCTAGCATCAATTGTCCGTGATTGAGATCGCCTTCGGTGAGTCCATAGGTTTGTTCGAGATCGAGAGGCGTGATAGATTTATGATTGACGATTGACGACTTCAGATTGGGAAAGTATTCCGCTAGCGTATCAATCGCCAATTTCTCAACATTCGCACGTTCCACTTTCCACTTACTACTTTTCAATTTATACGGCGCATATTGGAAATGAATCGAAACCGTATTCCCCGAAGTCGTCACTTCCAAATACGGTTTTTCCGAGATCTCACCATATTTCGCGGCGTCGTAGGCTTTTTCCAAATATTTGATTGAAGGCGCAACGACAAGAGTTCCCTCGGGAATTCCATGATTGCCATTCGTTTGCAGGTGAACTTTCGCGACCGAGCCACGCATCTTGATGGATTGAACATGCCAGACGAATTCAGGCGGCAGTTCGCGCGCGCCAACAAGTTTCAGGAAAGTATGTTTCGGGTCTGCGGAGGAGAGAACGATGTTGGCAGTAATCTCTTCGCCATCCGCCAATATAACGCCTTTGGCAACTTGATTTTCAACTTTGATGTTGGCTACTTCTGCATTTGTGCGAATCTCGCCGCCGAAGGATTTGACAGCATTTGCCAATGCTTGTGCGATCTGCCCAACGCCCCTCACCCCTAACCCCTCTCCCTCACCCCCATCCCCTCTCCCATTGGGAGAGGGGCGCCGAAGGCGGGGTGAGAGGGCATGCGCCAGTCCGCCGCGATTCAACCAGTTGTGGATGAGGGTGTAGCCGGTGCCGGCTTCCATGGGTCCCAGTGTGTGGGCATGGATGGCAAGCGAAGCGACTGCCGCCCGGACGGTTTCAGACTCGAAGTATTCCTCCAGCAGTTCCTGCGCGGTCATCGGCAGGGCGCGGATGAAGTTGAGCATGTCTTTGCGCCCGGCGAGGCGCAGTTCGAGTCCCAGTTCGAGCAAGCCGTAGCCTTCCTCAAAACTGAAATTTCTCGGCAGGCGCGGCATGATGGTGGAGTACGCAACGTCGAGGATGTAGGCGCACTTATCCATGAAGCGGACAAATTCGGGCCAGCGCGCCGCATCTCGTTCGGAGAAACGCTTGATGGACTCAGCATTGAGTGTGAGGTGATTGCCGTCCGGCTGCAATGACACAAACGCGGGTCGAGTAGAGCGGGCATTCTTCCCGCTCGTATCGAGACCCAGTTTCAAATCCTTGATAATGTCCGGGCGCAGAGTTCCGCCTGTTTGCAACGAGTCAACAATGAAATCATCGCCAAAAGATTCGGTCACAACCGTCCCGCCAACGATGGCGCGCCGTTCGAGAACGAGAACCTTTTTACCCTGTTTGGCAAGATACGCGGCGGCGACCAGTCCGTTGTGCCCCGCGCCGATCACGATCACGTCATATTGGTTGGATGTCATGAATGATTCCTCGTTTACCGAAACTGGCGAAAGAACTCACGGATTTCAATCGCAAGCACTTCAGGATTTTCCGCGGCAAAGAAATGGCCGCCGCTCGAAAATTCCGTCCAACGGCGGATATCCACGTAGCGGCGCTCGACCCATGCGCGCGGCGCACGTTCAACGGCTTCTGTGGTGAGGGCCACGCCCGTTGGAACACGAATCTTGTCATCCGGTTTCAACTTGCGCGTATCGTGTGCGCGTTCAAAGTAGGAACGCATGGACGAATTTGCGGTCTGCGTGACCCAGTAAATCGTCACGTTGGTCAGCAATTCATCTTTGGAAAAATAATCTTCGACGTTTCCGTTTGGATCCGTCCAGGCGCGCCATTTCTCGACGATCCACGCCATCAACGCGACCGGCGAATCATTCAAGCCGTACGCCAGAGTCTGCGGCCTCGTCCGTTGAATCGCGTCATAACCGCCCTCTTCCTGATCCCATGCGTCCACAACAACTTTGAAGATTTTTTCAGCATCTGTCATCGGAGGCTGAGTCTCATCGAAGGACGGTGGAGGAAAAGTTGGCATCATGGTGTGAAGCCCAATCACTTTTTCGGGGTGATCGAATGCCAACCAACCGGAAATAACTGCGCCGATGTCGTTGGCTTGCAAACCGAATTTTTCATAACTGAGACCCTCCATCAGCTTGGCCCAGATTTCAGCGACGCGCCAACGGGTCATCCCGGCCTGAAGCGGGCGGTCGGAGAATCCATAGCCCGGCACGGACGGCACAATCACATCAAACGAATCGGAGGCTTTGCCGCCGTGATTAGCCGGATCAGTGAGCAGTGGGATAAGTTCGAGCATTTCCGCAAATGAACTCGGCCAGCCGTGAGTAATCAACAATGGAATCGGGTTCGATCCTTTTCCGCGCTCGTGGACGAAGTGGATATGCAGATCACCAATCAGCGCACGATAGTTTGCAAAGGAGTTGATTCGCTTTTCCTGCGCGCGCCAATCGAATTTCGTGCGCCAATATTCTGCCAGTTCCTTCATGTAGGTGAGGTTCGCGCCGTAACGCCAGCCGGATTGTTCAACTTCGTCCGGCCAGCGAGTGCGTTCGAGGCGCATCTTCAAGTCATCAAGAACTTCTTCTAAGACTGAAATCGTGAAAGGCTCAATTTGCATGGTTATTTTCGCGTACTATTTTTACAAACCATCTTTCAGAATCTCCTTCGCCGCCAGCATTCCCGCCGCGCCCATCACGCCTCCGCCGGGATGCGCGCCGCTCGCGCCGAAGTAGTAGCCTTTGAGCGGCGTGCGGAAGTCCGCCCATTGCGGCACGGGGCGCAAAAAGAAAATTTGATGGAGTAGTAATTCGCCATGAAAAATATTTCCGCCCGTGATGCCCGCGATGGCTTCGATGTCCTTCGGTGAAATGACCTGCATCCCCACGATGCACTCGCGGATGTCGGGCGCGTATTGCTCGATGGTCGAAATCACCGCCTCGCCGAGTTGATTGCGCTTCTCGTCCGTCCAGCCCCCTTCCACATCATACGGCGCGTACTGCACAAAACACGAAAGCACGTGCTGACCGGGCGGCGCCATGTCGGGGTCAATCATCGAGGGGAAGATCATATCGAGATACGGTCGGCGCGAAATTTGCCCATACTTGGCGTCGTCGTAGGCGCGCTCGATGTAGTCAATGCTGGGGCTGATGGACACCGCGCCGCGGTACAAGGCGGGTTCGTCGGGCAGCGCCGTGAAGCGCGGCAAGCGGCTCAACGCGATATTCACCTTGCCCGATGAGCCGCGCACGCGGAAGTTTTGAATCGCCGTCACGAACTCATCGGGAAAATGCTTCGGCTCGACGAACTGAAGGAACGTCCGCTTCGGGTCGGCGGCGGACATCACGACTTTGGAATCGATTTCGTCGCCGTTCTCCAGGACGACGCCCACAGTGCGTCCATTCCTGACCTTGACCTGCTTGACCGGACTATTGACTCTGATCTCCACCCCAAGCGCCCGCGCCGCGTTCGCAATCGCGCCGCTGACTCCGCCCGAGCCGCCTTTGGCAAAACCCCAGGCGCGGAATGCCCCGTCAATTTCGCCCATGTAGTGATGGAGCAGGACATACGCCGTCCCCGGCGAGCGCGGACCGAGGAACGTGCCGATAATTCCGCTGGCGGCTTTGGTGCCTTTGAGTGCGTCGGTCTCGAACCACTCTTCGAGCATGTCCGCCGAGGACTGCGTGACGAGTTTGGCAATCATGTAGAGTTCTTTTTCGGAGAGCGACGCGGCGTACTGACCCAGTTTGAGCAAATTGAACAAATCGCGCGGATGAAGCGACGACGGATCGGGCGGAATCAAATTGATGATCGGTTTGATCGCCTTCGCCGCCCGCGCCATGACGCGGGCATACTCGTCGTATGCCTCCGCATCGAGCGGCGAGTGACGGTAAATTTCGCGGCGCGTCAGGTCATGGTCATCCCAGGATGCGAGGTAGTCGCCGTTGTCCATCGGCGTAAACGTGCTTGGCAGCGGCAGGATTTTCAATCCGTGCTTGGGCAGTTCCAAATCGCGGATGATCTCCGGGCGCAGGAGGCTGACCACATACGAAAACTCGGTGAACTTGTAGCCGGGAAAAATCTCCTCGGTCACCGCCGCCCCGCCGACGATGTGTCTGCGCTCCAGCACGACTACTTTCTTGCCCGCGCGAGCCAGATACGCGGCGGCGACCAGTCCGTTATGCCCGCCGCCGATGATGACGGCGTCGTATGTGTTGGATGATGTCATAAAATTATTATCTCCGACTGCAATTCTTGAAACATGCTATACTTTAAATCGTAATGAAGGTTTATCTTGATGGCTGTTGTCTGAACAGACCCTTTGATGACCAAAGCCAGCCGCGTGTTCGTCTGGAGACGGAAGCGATCTCCCTTATTTTGGGAAAACTATCCTAACACAAATGGACTTGGGTCAGCAGTGAAATGCTCCTTTATGAAGTCGGGCGCAATCCGGACTCAGAAAACAGACAGCGGGTTTTGTTGCTGGCTGCGCTGGCACATCAAGTGGTCGAAACGAGCGATAAAATACTGCGCCGCGCCGAGGAACTGGAGAAGTTTGGCTTTGACGCTTACGATGCCATCCATCTCGCCTCGGCTGAACACGCAAAAGTGGATGTTTTCCTGACCACAGACGACCAAATTTTGAGAACAGCAAATCGCAAGAAAAATATACTTTCCTTTACCATAGAAAATCCGGTGAAATGGCTGGAAGAGGTGTTGAAATGACTACCGAGTATCTTACCCTTAGCGAAATACGTTCCATTGGTTTTGAAGCCCTGCTTCGGGAACTTGGTCCTGTTGATACAATTCGTTTTATTCAGCAATACGAAACAGGACGCGGTAATTACACACGCGATCGCCGCAAGTGGTTGCCACAGAAGAGCGTCAAGGAAATTGGCAGGGAAATTATGAAAGTGCGCCATACAAAATCCAAATAACGGCTCAAGTCCTCGTTGATGAAACGAGGACTTTTTATTTTACTTCCTCTTCCACTCCGGTTCGTAGAAAGGCAGTTTGACCACCTTCGCCGGCGCGTGCTGGCGGTGATGCTCCACCGTGATTTCCATTCTCACCGCCGTGCCGATTTCATAGTACGGTCTTTGCAGGTGAGCAAGGGCGATGTACTTCTTCAACAGCGGCGACCAACTCGATGTGGATGCGTACCCCACCTGCACGTTCCCAACCATGACCGGCAGACTTGCCCGCACCGCCATGCCGGGGATTTGCGGCGGCAGACCGACCTGTTTGTAAATTCGTTCCATCCCTTCCCAATCCACTTCCAAGCCGACCATCTTCCACGCCGAGCCTTCCTTCTTTTCGCGTTCCAACGCTCTGCGCCCCACGAAATAGCCGGGTTTGTCGAGCGCCACCGTCCAATCGAGTCCCAACTCGAATGGCGAGGACTTCTGCGCTTCGATCCAGGCGTGAGTGGTGGAGGTGTAATCTACATCGAGCATGAACAGACCTGCTTCCACGCGCGCCATGTCCATGGCGAGGATGCCGACGGGGGCGATGCCATAGTCCGCGCTGGCTTCCATGAGTGCGTCCCACACCTTGAGCGCGTCTTGATTGTCCATCCAAATCTCGTAGCCAAGGTCGCCGGTGTAGCCCGTGCGCGAGATGGTGACCTGCGCGCCTTTGATGGTATTCGTCATCAGGCGGAAGTATTTCAGTTCATCAACCGGTTTCTCGCAAACGAGATTCAATATCTTGCGCGTGTTCGGTCCCTGAAAACTGAGCGCGGCGATTTCATCAGTCACTTCGGTGATCTCCACCTCCATGCCAACCGCGTTCATCGTCAGCCAGCGCAGATTCGGTTCCGCGGCGGTCAGGCGGAAGGTCGAATTGTCGAGGCGGGAGACGGTGCCGTCGTCAATCATCTTGCCGTCTTCGTCACACCAGCCGGTGTAGGCGACCTGTCCCACCTTCATCTTGTAAATGTCGCGCGTGGTGATGCGATGAAGCAATGCCGCCGCGTCTTTTCCTTTGATGATGTATTTCATCAATGGCGTCACGTCAATCAACGCCGCCGCATTGCGGATCGCCCAATACTCGTGGTCGAGCGTGTGCTCATACGAGCCTGCTGCGAAATAGCCTGCCCACTTGCGCCAGTTCTGCGGCTGGCACAAAGCGGACGTCCGTTCATGGAAGGGGGTGGTTTTGAGGTTGAACATGGAAATCCTTATTGACCATGGTTCGTCGTCTACTTTTCTGCCTTCACCGGATTTCTCAACTCGCCCAGTCCCTCGATCTCTACCACCACTTCATCTCCGTGTTTCAATTCGCCCACGCCCGCGGGCGTGCCGGTAAAAATTAGATCGCCCGGCTCGAGCGTCATCACAGATGAAATGTAGGCGATCAATGTGGTCACATGGAAGACCATATCGCGCGTGGAGGCCATCTGCCGCGGCTGACCGTTGACCTTGCAGGTGATCAGCGCGTCGGCAATGTTGAAGTCCGTGTCAATCCACGGCCCAAACGGACAGAACGTATCGAAGCCCTTGGCGCGTGTCCATTGACCGTCTGTCTTTTGCAGGTCGCGCGCGGTAACGTCGTTGCCAATGGTGTAACCCAGAATATAATTCTTCGCGTCCTCCGCGGTAACGTTGCGGGCGCGCTTGCCGATCACAACCACCAACTCTGCTTCATGTTCGACCTGTTTCGATTGCGGCGGCAGATAAATTGTCTCCCCGGGGTTGATGATCGAAGACGGCGGCTTGAGAAAGATCAGCGGAATCTTCGGCACGTCGTTGCCGAGTTCCTTGGCGTGCTCGACGTAGTTGCGACCCACGCAAACGATTTTGCTTGGCTCCGAGGGGGCAAGCAGGCGGACGTCCGCGAGAGGCGTTTTGGCCTCCTTCCGCTTGTACGCGCCGAATAGGTCGCCCTCGATCTCGCCGATTTTGTCGTCATGAAGCCATCCGAATTTCGGGGCTTCGTTTTTGGTTTGATAGCGTACGATTCTCATGAGAATAACCCTTGGGTGAATTTCAGCTGCAGGCCACAAGTTTAACCTTCAACCTTCCAACCTGCAACCATTTCGCCAACTTGCCAACCCGCGTTACATGCCATTGCGAGGAGCGCAAAGCCGCGACGTGGCAATCTCGCGGTGACATGCTATAATCATTGCGCGGGCGCATACCACTTCGTGGCACGCGGTAGCTCAGTTGGTCGCGAAGCACCCTGCGGGTTGAGCGTCTCGATGCAGGGTTTCGCAAGAAAGTTTTTGGGCGCATAGCTCAGTTGGTCGCGAAGCACCCTGCGGGTTGAGCGTCTCTATGCAGGGTTTCGCAAGAAAGTTTTTGGGCGCATACCACTTCGTGGCACGCGGTAGCTCAGTTGGTCGCGAAGCACCCTGCGGGTTGAGCGTCTCTATGCAGGGGTTTCGCAAGAAAGTTTTTGGGCGCATAGCTCAGTTGGTTAGAGCGTCTCTCTTACACAGAGAAGGTCAGGGGTTCGAGTCCCTTTGCGCCCACCATCCATGCAGGGGCGAGTCATTGACTCGCCCCTGCATGTTTATATATGTCTTTTTTCACTTGACCCTCGCTCTGACCCGTCCTACAATTCAGATGCACGCATCATACCGGACCTCCATTCTGAGTCCGTCAAAAGGAGATTTCCCATGCCCGATTTTCTTATCCGCGGCAAACTTGCCGATCTCGATCCCGATGTCTTTGAACTGACCCAACTCGAACAGGAACGCCAGGCCCGCAAATTGATTTTGATTCCGTCCGAATCGACCGCGCCGATGGCGGTTCGTGAGGCGCTATCGTCTGCCTTTCATAACATCTATGCCGAAGGCTACCCCGACGAAGAGACGCGCTGGATGTCCGAGGAAGAAATTTTGGATTATCCGGCGCGTTTGACTGAGTATCGTCGTAACGGCGACCCGCGCTATTACAAAGGCGTGGAATATGCGGACGTGGTCGAATCGCTGGCGCGTCGACGCGCGGCGGAGGCTTTCGCGGCCAATGGTTACACTGCCGATCAGATTTATGTGAACGTGCAAGCCCTCTCCGGTGGGCCCGCCAACAACGCGGTATATCAAGCCCTGATTCCCCTCGGCGAAACCATCATGGGACTCAACCTCCTGCACGGCGGACATCTCTCACATGGATCATCGGTGAATCGCAGCGGCAAGTGGTTCAAGGCCGTGCATTACACGGTGGATGAAAACGAACGACTCGATTACGAAGCGATTCGCAAACTCGCGCTCGAAGCAAAACCAAAACTCATCATCGCAGGGTACTCATCTTACTCATGGGTTCCAGATTGGAAGAAGTTCAGAGAAATTGCCGATGAAGTCGGCGCGTACTTCCTGGCGGACATCTCGCACATCGGCGGGCTGGTGGCGGCGGGCGTGGCGCCCTCTCCAATTGGACACGCGCATGTTGTGATGTCCACGACTCACAAATCACTCGACGGCCCGCGCGGCGCAGTCTTGCTGACCACCAACGCGGACATTGCCAGGAAACTCGATAAAGCCGTCTTCCCCGGTGAGCAGGGCGGACCTCACGTGAATGTCTTTGCGGCTCTGGCATTAACTTTCAAATTAGCTCAAACGAAAGAATTCAAGAAACTTCAAGCGCAGACGGTCAAGAACGCGCAGGCCATGGCGGATCAATTCAAGAAGCGCGGGCTGCGTATTCCATTTGGGGGGACAGATTGCCACATGCTCAACGTGGATTGCACCAGCGTCAAAGGCGAAGACGGGACCTCACTGAGCGGCGATCAAGCCGCGCGCATTTTGGATATTGTCGGAGTGGTGGTTAATCGCAACACGATTCCGGGCGATAAGAATTCGCTCGATCCATCCGGCATTCGTCTCGGCACGCCGTGGATCACACAACGCGGCTTCACTGAAAAGACTGCGCGTGAACTGGCCGACATCATTGCAGATGTTTTATTGGCTTGCGCGCCGCATTCGGTGGATACGCCGCACAAGGGCCGCGTCCGCCGCGCCAAGTTGGATTTCAATGTGTTGAACGAGGCGCGTTTGAAAGTTAGAAAGCTGGCAAGTTCGGCGGGCATTGACTTCAAGTTCAAGAAGAGCGGCTATCCACACTTCTATTTTATTGACGATAAATCCACAACCGGCGCGTTCGAATTGAGCGGCAACCGCGTGAGACAAGTCTTGGATTACGCCGTGTCGTCCGATTTATCTATATTGAAGAAGGGCAAGTCGCAGGAGACCTCCATTGCCACGCCCAGGGGCGCGGTCAAAGGCATGCTGACTTGTGTGGACGCGAACACGTACACGTTACAAGTCCCCGTTGCAAAAGCAGGCGCGGTTGCAACGTGGCTGCGCGATCTGTCGGATGGATACACATCATTTAATTTGGATGGCGAGAAAGATTATTCTGCAAAACGAATGCCCGGGCCGTTTATCGTGACGGATACGAAGGCGAAAAAAGTAGGGGCGCAATATATTGCGCCCAATAAAGGCCAAGACAAACCTTGGTTTATCGGGATCAATTCAACGGTCCAGAAAGAAGCGAAGCCGCCGTTTATCTGGAAAGATGTCGAGGGCGAATTAAAGAAGACGCGTCTGAATCAAACTCATCGCGATCTGGGCGGCAGGATGGTCCCGTTCGCGGGCTGGGAAATGCCGGTGGTGTACACGTCCATTTATGAAGAACATCTCGCCACGCGCCAGGCGGCGGGACTGTTCGACGTCAGTCACATGGGCGTGTATGATGTGCGCGGCGTGGACGCGGCTTCGTTCCTCGACACGGTCTGCGGAAACGATTGCGGCGGACTTTTGCCCGGCGAAAGTTTGTACACACATTTCCTCACGCCCGACGCAGACGTGATTGACGACACGCTCGTCTATCGCCGCGGCTGGGATAACTATCTCGTGGTCGTGAACGCCTCGAATGATGACAAGGATCGCACGTGGCTCGAAAGCGTGCGTGATGGAAAAGTGAAGATTGACAACGCGCGGCCGTGGGCGCGCACGTACGGATACAACGCCGAGATCCGCAACTTGCGGGACCCGAAAGCGGGTTCCGCCATGAGAGTTGATATCGCCCTTCAGGGACCGAAGAGCCGCGACATTTTGCTGGCGATGGGCATGGACGAGGAGACCAAAGCCCGCGTGATGAAATTGAAGCGCACTGAGTTATGCGATGCAGTTGTCGGTGGTTTTGACCTGATCGTTTCTCGTACAGGTTACACCGGCGAGAAGATGGCCTTCGAGTTGTTCGTCCATCCCGACCGCGCCGTGGACTTGTGGAACGCGATTTTGAAAGCGGGTGAGCCGTTCGGCGTGAAGCCCATCGGCTTGGGCGCGCGCGACTCGCTCCGCACGGAAGCAGGCTTGCCGTTGTATGGCGACGAGATGGGACTCGGTTCCGGCAAACACGGGCAGCGCGATCTCGGTGTTGCCGAAGGCGGGTTCGGTTCCTACGTCAAAACGTATAAGCCATACTTCATCGGGCGCGAGGCTTATATTGCGCGCGAGAAAGAACGCAAGAGCGTGGTGGTGCGCTTCCGCTTCGACGACCAGCGCGTGCGCATGGCGCACAACAGCGATCCCGTCGCCGACAAGGACGGCAGGATCATCGGCTATGTGACCTCCTGTGCCATTGACAGCGAACGCTTCCTGACCGGTCAGGCGTTCATTGATTTGAAGTATGCGGTCGAAGGCACGCCGATCATGATCTACCAGGGCGGCGTGATGGATCGCCCCGCGACGCCCGCGAAGGTGGTTTCGCGCTTTCCCAAGTTATAAGTGGATAGAGGATAGAAAGTAGTGAGTAGTGAGTGGGACGGCGGAAGTTCGCCGTCTCATATTTTTAAGAGAGCTTACAAGATTCGAGAGTGTATAATCCTATCATGCAAACCGTTTTTACTTTATCTAATCCAGTAATTATTCCTGAGAAAACTGCCAAACCTTTTATGAAATGGGCAGGCGTAAAATGAAGCAACATGAGGCGGTTATTCTGGCAATGCAACAAAATGGCGGCTATGCAACGCTTGGTCAGTTGTATCAGACAGCGCCTAAAATTCCTGGGAGCAAGTGGAGAACAAAGACTCCTTTTGCCACCATTAGAAGGATTGTTCAAGAACACAATGAGTTTTTCAAAATCCGCCCAGGGCTATGGGCTTTAACTTCCGAAAAAGAAAAGGTGCTTCATCTGTTCTCAGGTGAAAAGACAGAAACGAAGGAAAGGGAATATTCGCATTACTTTTTTCAAGGATTGGTTGCTGAAATTGGCAACTTGAAAGGCTTTCAGACCTTTATCCCTGCACAAGATAAAAACAAGCCTTATTCAAAACAGAAATTGGGGGATGTTGCAACTTTGTCAAAGTTGTATGAGTTTACTTATACAGATGTTTTGCGAAAGGCGCAGACGATTGATGTGGCTTGGTTTAACGTCAGAAAATATCCAAATTCATTCTTTGAAATTGAACATTCAACCGATATGTACAACTCCTTGTTAAAGTTTGTAGAGTTGCAGGACTTCAGAACAAACTTTTACATCGTGGCTGATAGTCAAAGACAAGTCGAATTTGACACGAAGATTTCCTTAAGCGCTTTTTCCCCAATCAAATCCTTTGTGAGATTTTGGGATTATGAATTGGTTTTGGATTTACACGCGAAAGTCGCCGCAAGTCACCTTGCAGAAAAGGCGCTGCTATGAAAGTCAATCTTGGCAAGGGATATAATTTTGAATGCTTCGATATTGAAGAGGCAAAACAAGCTGAAAAATTAGCCAAGGAAACCGATGGCGTTGTTTATTCATGGAAAACCGAAGGGCGTTATAACTGGTTTCAGAAAGGTTTTTCGCTTGTAGACGTTTTGGGTCTTACGGTTTTGCCTAAAGGAATGCCCGAATTAATAGACCTGCCAGATGATGAAGACGAAAAAGGTGCAGTATGACTCAAAGATATTATGTATCACAGTTCGACGGCGACACCTATCAAGTTGTGGACACAATTGAAAATCGAGAAGTTTGTGTATGCTCGAATTATGATAGTTTTTTGGACGCGGCGGAGCGAGCGGAAAAGATAGCGAAAATGTTAAATGACAAAGAAGAAGGATTTCAGAAAATCCGCTCTTTTGTAAATTTGATGAGTGTCTTGAAACATAATTGAGTTAACCACTTGGAAAGGGCTGTTAGATTCGGAAAACTGCAATGACGTTGCGAAGCTCAATTATAGATTTCCAAGAACAAACTGGCATTACGTTGCTTGATGATATTCAGAATACTGACAATGATGTTACTTTAGCGCGCCGTATTTTAGAAAGATTGAACAAGTATTTTTATGTAACAGATGATAGGAATGGCATTGGTACATTGGATGGAAGAGAATACAAGTATCTTCCAGACTTTCACAAGTATTGGGAATCTCATCACGCTGAAATCATCAACGCCAAAATTAATCGTGAGCAGGCGCGGGTAGCCGCGCGCGCTTTGCATAGTGCGCTTGTCCAGTATGGCGAAAGCATTTTTGATGTGACGTTGAACACACGCGGGCTTTCGAGGCAGGCAATTGCCCAGGTCAGGTTTTTTACCGCCAATCAGGACTTTCGCGAGCCGCCCGAAGATCAATTTGGAAAATATCTTGAAGATAATACCCAATTCGACGCCCAAAATATTTACGATGATCCAGCCGATTTCCTGAGATTTTTGGGGCTTTCGCGCCTCTCGCAAAACGACAAGCGTCTCGATTACGCCAGACATGCAGCTGAATTTCTGCTCGAAAAAGGAATAACCGCCTTTCAAATCGCTGAATACTTCGGAAACGACGCCCAAAGAATACGGGAAGGCTTTTTGGAAAGCGTGGGCATGGGGTATGGGCGCAAAAAGACGGACATGTTCCTCCGCGATATGGCTGTGCTTGGGGTTTGGCCGAATCTGTCGAACAAGGATGTCATTGATGTTGCCAGCGACCGCAACACGATGAAACTCGCCCTTCGCACTCGCATTCTTCAAACTGATATTCCGCTTCTTTCCAGTTTTCTGGATATTTTCGGTTATCAATATGGCTATATTGATGCCATGAGCGCGGCGGCATGGCGCGCCGTTTGGGAAGAATGGAAAACCATCGAACCAGAAACAGTACCTTCCGCCCCGTGCATGATGGATTTTCTGCTCTATCGAATTGGGCGGGAATATTGCGACGATAAACTGGTTGAGTTTGTTTGCGAGAATGGACACCATTTCTTTCATTTTGGCGCGAGGCTAAAACTCTGCCGTCAATGCCGTTCAACTCTTACGCCTGTGCGAAGATTGATTCCCTGCCAAACTCATGCCGAACTATTACCGCGTGACGAAGAAGGACAATTGCTTCTTGATGAATCAAATTTGCTTCGGACTTTCAATGGCGCCTGCATTTTTGAATCTACATGTCGTCCTAAATCAGATGATTTCAAAAAATTGTCACCGCCAAAGGCAATTTCCATTATTGGGCGTACAGGATGGACAGATTCATATGCTTTCAAAGATGAGGGCGGCGGCGGAATGATGGGATGATATAGGCGCAGATGCCTTGTCTATTCTTCAACCTAAGCGACCGCATACTTTTCGTACCAGCAATCAAATCATCCTAAGAACGGAGAGAACTCATGAAAGACAAAATCATCCCCGTATTGATCGTGCTTGCCATCAGTCTGTTTTGCGGATTTGCTGTCATTGCGAATCAGTTCAACACGTTGACCTCCCCGCTCAATCGCATCGCCGGACCGTCGGTGTGCGGCGATAGAAATTTCGAGATCGAGCAGAACTCGAACGTCTACATCCCCGGCGAAGGGACGACTCTCATCACTGCTTATTGCGTTGATAAAGCGACCGGCGAAAAGCAGGATGTGTCCAACCAAGTGATGGCCGAGATTACCAAATTGCAGATTGTTGTTGGCGTAATCTCCAGCCTCGTCATTTTTGGATTGGCGATGGTCTTCCTGAACTGGTCAGCGCGCCGACTCAATGTCTCATTTGCGGAACTGTTCCAACCGAGCGCGCGCAGAAAGTAGGCTCCCTCCGTTATTCGGACGGGTGGGCGCCCGTCCATCTAACTTGCAAAAATAATAGGGGGTTGAAGGACAAGGTGCAATTTGCTATCATCAGGCAGGAACGCCCGATCAACTCCGTTCAAACTGCTGATACAGCTTACCCTCTCAGGCCATCTGCATCAAACAGGTGGCCTTTTGCAAACATATTCGGAGCGACTCATGAAACTGCATACGACCCGCGCTCGATCCCTGTTCAAGACTTTCTTCATCCTGTTGATGACCTGCCTGGCGCTTCAATCCGCCGGCCTGAGCGGCGCGGCCGCGCCTGTGCGCGATGAACCGCCGCCGCAGGTGCCGCTGGTCTGTTCCACCAGCATTTCGCATGAATACTGTGATTTGCAGGTGGTGTTGTTGATTGACGACACCGGCAGTATGCGCTCCAACGACCCCCAGCACATGCGCAATCAGGGCGCCAAGAATCTGGTGGACATTCTGGCGCAGGAATACTACCAGCCGGCCCTCGACGCGCAGGCGCTCGATCCCACGGTCGTACTGCCAGACATCAAGGTGGCCGTGATTCATTTCAGCCATTGCATCTCGAGCAACCCGGATGATAAATGCAACAGTGACGTGAAATTCAACTCCGGCTGGGTTCCCATCACCGCCAAGGATCAGTTGTATCAGGATATTGACTGGCTCAATACCCAGCCGCAGTTCTATCGCCTTGTTCAATACACAAGTTTTCCTGAGCCTTTCCAGGCCGCCGTGGATTTGTTCAATTCACCGGAAGCCGCCAGCAAAAGTGATTGTGTCAAACGGTTGACTCTTCTTTTGACGGATGGAACGCCGGAAGGCCAGAACGGTCCGCTCGTGGAACCCGCGCTTGGTCAGGAGATGGGAAAGGTCAAGGATATTCTCAAGGACTACCTCGCCCAGCCGGGTAATCAACTTTATGTGACTGCCTTCAAGGTCGTGCAACGATATTGGAGCGCCAACGAACCCTACTGGCAGGACCTCGCCGGCGCGGCGAATGTGTCACTGGAGAAATCGCTTGATGAAGTAGCCAGCCGCATGGAGAAGATTGCCGCGCCCAACATCGGCGTGCAGAGTTACACGCTCAGCCCCAGCGCGGAGGATACCAAACAGTATCGGTTCGTAGCTTTGCCTCACCTCGAGTCACTGCGCGTTACATACTACAAACTCGATCCCGCCTCGACATTGAGTCTCACCGGTCCACAAGGCAACCCGATCACGCCTGATGGCGACAAGGTCAAACAGAGCGGAGCGGATACCTCCATTGAAGTCTGGACTTTGACCGAGCCATCCGCAGGCACTTATCAGATTCACGCCTCCACTGATGGCGGGGTCATCACCGCCATCCCGCTTTACGCGGTCAGCGTTCAACTCGATTCTCCCTCCCCAGCCCAACCTCTGGTGCAATTCATGGACGGAGAGATTCGCTTCAAACTGCTCGACGGTCAGGGCCAGCCTGTGCTTCCCACCGACAACCCTGCTTATAGTTTGGACTTGCAAGCCAGTCTGACGAATGAGAATGGCGAGAGCGTGTTGCTTTCGCTGACTCAGGAGGCGCAGGGTTATCAATCTGCATGGATTCCACCCGCGACGGGCAAGCAGGTGATTCTTGTCCGCGCGGAACTGACGGATGTGAATCAGAACACGGCCTGGCGTTGTGAAGGGGACGCGGGCGATGCAACCGTGGACCCGGTCACGGTCAAGGCGGACCTGACAGCGGAGTGCGCGCAGGTGAACACCGCGCTGGTCGTGCCTCTCCAGTTCACAGACGCGAACACAGGTCAGGAAGCCGCGACCAGTAATCCGGTCCGGTGGGAAGCGAGTTCGGTCACTGTGAAGAGTGGCGCCAAAGTGGATAGCGCCGTCGAAACAGTAAACGCCGGCGCCGGTCAATATGAACTGAAACTCACGCCGCGTCTCAATGAGGACATTCGAGCGCATCTGACCGCCAGCATGACTCTGGGCGACAAATCTGTGCAGGTCTACAACGATGATGTGACCATCAAAATCTGCGCCCTCGCGACTCCGTCGCCTTCTCCCTCTCCATCGCCCTCGCCCACGCCTGTGCCTCCGCCGCCTCCACCCCCGCCCGCGCCGAAATGCGGCCCGGAAATGGGATACCTGCCCTGGTTGTTGATTCTGTTGATCATTGTCTTGCTCACATGGCCGTTCCTGCGCAGAAGAGATGAGAAGGATCGTTTCCCGGTGTGGGGCGCATTGATTTTATTGTTGATCCTGATCTTCTTGTTAAACTGGCTGACCTTGTATTGCAGTTATCCATCCTGGCCGTTGTGGTTGTTGCTCGCGATACTGGTGGCTATTCTGTTGCTGTGGCTGGCAACGTGGCTCGTCTGTCGTTATGTCAATCCGTTGTGGGGTGTGATCGGCATCCTCGACCGCGACGGCCAGGCGCTGTGGAGCAGACGTTTAGCCGACCCGGATGGTTCGCATGGCAAGGGTTGTTACGACTGGGAGTTCAAGAAACCTATTCATAAAGTCAAACACATCCGCATCCGCTCCTGGAACCAAAAGAAAAAATGGCTGGAGCTGACCGTCTTCTTTAACATGGGCCATAAAACTTTTGAGCGCTCGCTGGGCCATTGGAAGGATTGCGATCTGGGAGACGGTCATCGAATCGTCTGGCAGGAGGTTGACTTCGAAGCCAGCGCTCGTAAATCTACAAAGACGGGAGCCAGAGGCAAGACCCGCCCAAGATCGGAGTGATAAAACGGACTCGCGCACGGTCTGGACGTCGAGGCCGTGCGCGAGCAATTCGCGTTAAACATCAGTGTATTGCTGATAATAATTCTACGGCGTAATCGCAGGGATCAGAGAAGGAATGACAGGGGGAATATTTGTGTCAGGCGCAAGCGTTGGAATGATGCCCCCCGGACCGACTGTTGGAAGTGCTGAGGGAAGGATATTCGTCGGCAGAATGGGAGGCAGAGAGGCGGTCGGCGCAATGGTGGGCAGACCGAGAGTCGGCGTGAGGGTGAGAGCGGAAAGAGTTGGGGTCACGTTCAGCATTGGCGTTGCCGTCACGATGGGAGTACTGAACGAAGCGGTCAGAGTGGCATTGGCAGAAATTGAATCGGAGTCCGGGTTCAGGTCCCGAATGACATCGAGGATGATCGAAGGGTTGATGGGATTCACCACTTCAGACGTGAAGGGGCTGTAATCCGCAGTTTGCGCGGCGTTGATCGAGACGGGAATATAACCTCCATTTTCATTGTTGCCCCAGATCGAGTTTGCCTTGAGCAGTGAATACCAAATTACGCAAAGTCCTATGATCAAGATCAACCAGAATAATGTCTGGCGGAGGTTGTGTTTTTGCGCATCGGGCCAATCGGATGGATGAAACATTCCAGCCTAGACCATCTTCAGGAGGGCGTCCACCGCGTCCGGGTCGAATAATGTGTTGCGGCCTTTATTCAGTTCCTCCGCCGCGTCGGGATGCGATATGCCTTTGCGATAGGGCCGGTCTGAGCGCAACGCGTCCCATACATCCACGACCGCGAACAGGCGGGCGGTGAGGGGAATCTCATTTCCCTTGAGGCCGCGTGGATACCCCGTGCCATCCCAGCGTTCGTGATGGCAGTACGGAATATCGAGAGAGCGCGAAAGGAAGGAAATGTTTTTGAGCATTTCGTATGCGGCAACAGGATGGTTGCGCATCATTTCTTCTTCGCCGGGTGTCAGCGGCCCGGGCTTCCTCAGGATATTGATCGGGATGGTCAATTTGCCGATGTCATGCAGAAGCGCGCCGCGCCGGACCTGTTCAAGTTCGTCGCCGGAAATCCCAAAACTGCGCGCCAGTTTGAGAGTCAGCTCCGTCACCCGCTGAGAATGGCCGAGGGTCTCGTTGTCGTACATCTCGAGGGTCTTTGCCCAGGCCTCGATGGTGCTATCGTAAGCCGCAATAATATCCCGGCGGGACTGATACAGACTTTCCACCATGCTGTTGAATTCGCGTGTCAATTCGGCAATTTCATCCTTTCCATTCGGCTGAACGTGCACGTCCAAATCCCCTTTGGAGACGCGCGAAGCGGCGCGTTCCAGTTTTTGAATCGGTTCGCTGATATTTTTTGAAATGAAAACTCCAACTGCAATCACCAACAACAGAGCCGTGACCGTCGAGGTCAGGATCAATAGCAATCGCTGTTCGCTGAAACGCACAAAGAAGTTCTTTGCAAATGCAGTGCCAAGCACACCGATGTCGTTTCCCCGCGCACGCCACGCTCCCAGAATTTCACGGTAGTTGATATCCGAACGCGTCAGGTCGCGGATCAGGCTGGATTTGTCCTGACTATCCATGACCTGCCTTGCTGTCGAGGAATCCAGTTCCGGCGCATCGGTAAAAGTGGTTGCAATCACCTTTCCATCGGGCGCGTAGAGCGTGACCTGCGCCAGTGTAGCCTCACGCATCGCGTCCACAAGCGACTTGGTTGTCTGGCCGATCAAAAGAATGCCTGCCAGTTTCCCGTCCTGGTCACGCACGGGACCGGCAATAAAGAAATAATTTCCAAAGCTGGCCTGAACGAACCCGGCGAATTTATCGCCGCGCGCGTCGTTCTCTCCGCGCATCACGGACTGCACAAATCCCCACGATTGCATTTCGGAACTGCCGCTGGTATACGAATAATCTTGAATATCCCCTTGAGGGTTATGAACCATGGACAATATAGATGTGCCCTTGATATTCACAAAAAGAATCGCATCCTGTCGGACGTTGACCGCGACCGGCAAAGCCAGCAGACGCAGTTGATCTGCATCGCCAAGTTGCATCGCTTCGGAAACGCCCTGCATGTTCGCCAGCAGACGCATCGTTTCAAGCATGCCATTTTCCTGGCGCACCATTTCATTGGTGGATAGTTTTCCCGCCTCAATCAACTGATTTGTGAATCGTTCCTGAATGGAATCGAACAGGATTTGCGTCCCGATATACGTTGCCGCCGCCAGCAAAAGGAAAACCAATACAAGATATGGAAGGATAATCTTGGTCTGAATGGAGATGCGGCCGCCTCTAAGGATTCGCTTCATCTTCTGCGGTGTGATTATAATGACCAACATTGCCCACATCAAGGAGTAAGTATGACCAAAGACCTCCGCATCAACCCGGACCGAATGCTGGGCGCGTTCAACCAACTGGCTTTGATCGGCGCTACGGGCGACGGCGGCGTGAACCGTCCCACATTCAGTGAGGCGCATCTCGCCGCGCGTCAATGGTTCCGTGAACAGATCGAAGCCTCGGGCCTGGAATTTCACACTGACGGCGCGGGGAATCACTCTGCCGTCATACCCGTCGTTGCGAGGGAGCGAAGCGACCGAAGTAATCTCCGCCACGACAATGGGATTGCTTCGTCGCAAAAGACGCTCCTCGCAACAACACCGACTCTCCTTCTCGGCTCACATCTTGATTCCGTTCCCAGCGGTGGTCGCTTCGACGGCGCGCTGGGTGTGATGGCCGCATTTGAAGTTTTGCGTACGATCAAGGACGCGGGCATCAAACTTAAGTTCAATCTCGAAGCGATAGACTTCACCGATGAGGAAGGCACACTCGTCGGTTTGCTTGGAAGCGCGGCATTGGCGGGACGTTTGAGCCGTCAGGCATTGCAAAGCCCGCGAGGCGGTCGCCCGGCTTTGGTCGAGGGGATGAAGCGGGCAGGCTTGAGTGAGGAATCCATGTTGAGCGCGGCGCGTCCAAAAGATTCGCTGGCGGGCTATCTCGAATTGCACATTGAACAAGGCAAACGGCTTGAACGCGCAAAAATAGACGTGGGTATTGTCTCCGCCATTGTCGGCATTGCGTCGTATCGTTTGAGTTTCATCGGCCGCGCCGACCACGCCGGTTCGACGACGATGGAAGATCGCCTCGATGCGTCGCTGGGCGCAAGCGCTTTTACATTGGCGGCACGCGAGGTCGTGATGAAAGATTTTCCAAATTGCGTGGTCAACGCGGGCAAAATGGAATTTGAGCCCGGCGCATTCAACATCGTGCCCGCGCGCGTGGACCTGGCTCTTGAATTTCGCTCACCGGATGAGGAAGAATTCAAACGACTCGATTCTGTCCTGATGGAACGCGCAAAGGAAGAAGCGGAACGATTCGGCCTGGAACTGGGAATTGAATTCCTCGGCAGACATTCTCCATCGCTGATGGATACAAAGGTCCAACACACGTTTGCAGATGTTTGCAATGATTTGGGATTGAGTCACATGTCCCTCGCCTCCGGAGCGGGTCACGATGGTCAATCTTTTGACGGGCTGTGTCCGGTTGGCATGATCTTTGTCCCATCTGCGGACGGGGCCAGCCATTCGCCGCGCGAATTCACCGCATGGCCGGACTGTGTGAACGGCGCGAATGTTTTATTGCAGACCGTCTTACGGCTTGCCGGTTGACGCTGGGCCGTTTGTCGGGTTGTGTTCATTCCTGAATTCTGAGACAATCGAGGAAACTTTTATCGGAGGATGTCATCATGAAACTTACCACGACCAACTTGATCTGGATATTTCTCTGGTCTCTCTTCATGGGCGTGACGGCAATCTCGATTGGCTTTGGCGCACTTTTTCCATCCATGAACCTGATTTCAAAACCCTTTGTCTGCCCGAACGGCAAGATGGAGCACGTTGACCAGGTCTACAATCCATACCCCGGCACGACGATCACCACCATCACCTGGTATTGCGTTGATGCGCGGGGCGGCAAAACGGAGTTGGGGGTTTTCCCGATGAATCTGTACTCTGGAATCATATATGGCCTGTTGCTCTTTTTCGCGATCCTGATTGGCATGGTGATCCTCACAAAGCGGTCTGCTTCAGGCCCGCAGGAGAACGAAAATACAGGAGACGCCGGGATAGAAAGTCTTAACGGCCTTGAACAAGCCGAACGATTCAGGAAACAGGCGGAGAAATTTCGCGAACAAGCTCAGCAATTCCAGAAATCTGCCGGGAGTCCTCGCCAGCAGAAGCCCTCAGGCGATGCGGTGGAAAAGATGAAAGAATTAAAGAAGCTCCGCGATGCAGATTTGATCAGCGAGGCTGAATACCAAAGCAAGAGAGCGGAGATTTTGAAGGAACTCTAAACCCGGCCTCAGCAAAACATCCGAAGATTATTCTTCGGATGTTTTTGTTTTCTGAAAGACGAATAATTCTTCCGCGTTTTTTCGCGGAGAAACAGAATCCGCGGGCTTTTCGCGTGAGATCAGTTCGAATCCGCGTGCTGTGAACAGATTGAAAACCTCGGCCTCGGTCACAGCAAACGGCGGACCGCCCGCGCGGCCATCCAATGGAAAGGCGAGGTCAATATAAATTCCATTCGGTTTGAGCAGGCGTGTGATCAAGTCCGCATAATCGGCGCGGCGTTTGGGGTCAATGGCGCAGAAGCAGGTGTATTCGAGGGCGTAATCAAACGAGTTGTTGAACGATTCTGCAAGAGCAAAAATGTCGCTTTGCAGAATCTCAATCGGCGCGGCAGGATCAACCAGTCTTTGCATTTCCTGAATTGCATGCGAGGTGAAATCAACTGCTGTGACTTGAAATCCATGGCGGGAAAATTCACGGGCGTCGTACCCGCGTCCGGCGCCGGGCACGATCATTCGTCCCGGTTTGAAGCGGCCGCTCGCGGCAATCCGCTTGAACGCAGGCGTCGGTCCGCTCAAGTCCCAGCCATCGGTACCGCGCGCATAATCGGCTTCCCATTTCTCCGGCAAATTGACATCGTTTGACATACATCATGGAATTTTCGTTGAGGGTGAATCTTACAGAAGGCAGGTAAAATTGTGACAATCTCAGAGGCAGGCTTATGAAAAATTTCGACTCACGCTACAACGATCTTCCGAAAACCGAGATCCACATTCATCTTGAAGGCGCCATCCGTACGCAGACCATCATTGATATCGCCAAAGAATACAACCTGCGACTGCCTTCGTATGAGGCCAGAGAGCTCGATGGACATGTCAAAGTGCTGGATCAAATGCGCGACCTGCATACCGTGCTGGAGGCCTTTGGGATTTTTCAAAACAGCATCACTTCGCCGAAAATAGTGGAGCGCATAGCATGGGAATTGTTCGAGGATGAGGCCAAACAGAATGTGCGACTTTTGGAAGTCCGCTTCTCTCCGGACTGGGCATTTAGCGGCCACGCATTGAATTGGGACTCAGCCCTCGATGGACTCCTGCGCGCCAAAGCCCGCGCCGAAAGGGAATTCGACATGGCGATTGGATACATCGCCATCACTTCACGAAGCAGAGGGCCTGAATCTTGCGTCAAAACCGTGGACTGGGCCATCCGCCACAAAGATCACATCCTCGGCATGGACCTGGCAGACAGCGAGCGCGATTTTCCGCTCAAAGAATTCGTGCCCTCCCTCATGAAAGCCAAAGACGCCGGACTCAAAGTCACCATTCACACCGGCGAAGATACGCCCGCGTCGTTTGTGATGGATACAATAAATCTCGCGCAACCGGATCGCATCGGCCACGGGATTCACATCATCGAAGATATGAAAGCCGTCGAACTGGTAAAGGAGCACGGCATCACACTGGAGGTCAATCCGTGGAGCAATTATTTGACCAACTCTGTGCGGACAATCGAAGAACACCCCCTGAAGAAATTGTTCGATCTCGGCGTGCGCGTGACGATCAACTCGGACGACCCTGAAGTGCTGGAAACAAATTTGAACAATGAGTATCGTATCGCTCACGAATTGCTGGGCATGAGCTTGGAAGACATCGCGACCTGTAATCGTTTTGCGTACGAAGCATCCTTTTTGCCGAAGGCAGTGAAGGATAGGATTTGGAAAAAATATTTTCAAAAATGAGGCGCGCAAAATTTCCCGTTACGGTTCATCTTTTCTTCTTCAAAGACGATCAGATTCTCCTGCTTCGCCGCTTCAACACCGGCTATCGCGACGGCGAATACAGTGTCCCTGCCGGGCATTTGGACGGGGGAGAAACGGTCGTGGCCGCGGCGGCGCGTGAAGCGGAAGAAGAGATCGGGGTCCGGCTCGATGCGGAGCATATCGTCTTCGCCGGCGTGATGCACCGCCGCGAAGGCGATGAGCGTGTGGATTTCTTCGTCCGCGTTCAAAAATGGGAGGGCGAACCGTTCAACGCGGAGCCGGATAAATGCGATGGCCTGCGTTGGGCGGAGGTCAATTCACTGCCGCAAAACACAATTCCTTATGTCCGTAAAGCAATTAAGGATCACTTGAATAACGTTGTGTTCACCGAGTTTGGATGGGAAGAATGAGAGTTGTCGTTTCGATCTTGACAGTTTCAATCGTCCTCGCGAGCTGTGAGAGTATTTTTCAGCCGACGCCTATATCCACTCTTGCGCCATCAACTGCAACGGCCGCGCCCGCTCCAGTTTCAAGCTCCACTGCAACGATTACGCCTTTCCCAACCGTTATTTTGAATCCGCGCGTTATTATTCTTGCTGAGAACTTGCCGGAGCCGGATGATCTCCTGCTTGGACCAGATGGCTCGATTTATATCTCCGACGTGGGCGATGGGACGATTCGCCGTTACACACAAGATGGGAAACTGGAAGTGATTCTTTCGGGGTTGAACGAGCCGGAGGGTATGGTCATTCTGTCGGACGGTTCGCTGGTCATCGCGGAACAGGGCGGGAACAGACTCGTTCGTTATGATCTTATAAATAAAACGCTTCAATCGTTTTTGCAATTGACCAATCTTACAAGCCAACTTGGCGTGGATGGGTTGGCTTATGACGCGCAAACACAGACGATCATCGTGCCAGACAGCCCAAACGGAACAATTCTGCGCGTCAGCACGGACGGCCAACGCGTGAGTCAAATTGCCTCAGGTTTTGCGCGCCCGACCGGGGCGTGGGTCGAAGCGGATGGCGGTATTCTCGTCGTGGACGAGAATGGAAATTCATTGAGCCGCATTCATCGCGATGGGCGCATCGAAAAACTGGCCGATCTTTCCATCCCTGATGATGTCATCGAAGACTCAAATGGCAATATCTTTGTCAACACAATTGGGGATAACGCCATTCATTTGATCTTGGCGGATACGCATCAAGACTCCATTCTTGTGAGCGACATCATTGACCCTCAGGGAATTATTTTCGACACCGACGGAAACTTGATCGCGACCGATCCCGGTCATCATCGGCTCATCAAAATATTCATTCGCTAACCGGTTTGCGTTCTGAAAATAAAAACGGTAACATAGCCGCCAATACTTATGTTCGATCTTTCCAACGCCCGCTTTGCTTTCCTTGACCTTGAAACCACCGGCCTCTCGCCGTGGTTTGGCGACCGTATTTGTGAAGTGGGCATTGTCATTACGGAAGGTAAACGTATCAAGGGTGCGTATCACATGCTGGTCAATCCCGAACGTCCGCTTTCACCGGGAGCGGCCAGCGCGAACGGTTTGACGGATGACGATTTCAAAGCCGCGCCTGTGTTCGCGCAGGTGGCGGCCAATGTTGAGGAATGGCTCGACGATTGCATCGTGGTCTGTCACAATGCCAAGTTCGACATGCAATTTTTGGACAGCGAATTCCGCAGGCTTCACCATGAAATTGTGGTTCCGAATCTGATTGACACTCTGTTGCTGGCGCGTCAACACTTTGACCTCCCGTCTTACAGCCTGCACTCCATCGCGGCCTCGTTTCATATCTCGACCGTGAACGGGCACGGCGCACAGGAGGATGCTCTCAACGCCCGGAGCATTTTCTTCGCCATGATGGAGTCCTTGAAGGAGTCGAATAGGCCGCTCGACGATTACATTGGCATCTACAATTCGCCCGCCTGGCCGAGTGACGGCATTCAACTGCCAACCGAATTGGGTGAGGCGATCTACAGCGGCAAAAAGATGTTCATTCGCTATGTGGATAAAAACGGTGAAACGACGGAGCGCTGGATCACACCCAAACAAGTCATTGGACTTTCCGATTACCTCTATCTTCAAGCCTATTGCCATTTGCGCCAGGACGAGCGCAGTTTCCGCCTGGATCGAATCGTGGAAGTGAGTGTGGAAAAATAAAGGCCCGACGGAATTCCGTCGGGCCTTATTCATTGATCAATCCCCTTTGCGTCTGTGATAATACTGTCCCTTGTCTTCATACATTGCATCATCCGCCAGTGCGATGATTTTTTCAAGGGTCAAATCCGGGCGGCTGGTGGCCGCGCCCAGCGACATGCTCAATTCAGGCTCACGATAATATTTGTTGTTCAAGACAATCAATGATGCGATCCGTTCGAGAGATTCTTTTGCCCCCTCCTCGTCCACATCAGGCAGGATCAGGGCGAACTCGTCTCCTCCAATGCGCGCCGCAATGTTACCCTCGTCGAGGCTGGCCTTCAATACTTCAGCCATGCGGCGAATCAAACTGTCGCCCGCCTGATGCCCGAGTGTATCGTTGACCGTCTTCAATCCGTTCAGATCTGCGATGATGATGCTGATCGGTTCGTTCCGGTCTTTCTCAAGTTCACCAAGTTTTTCTTCAAAATAAGCGCGGTTGTACACGCCGGTCATCACGTCATGCGTGCCTAAATAGCGGAGATACTCTTCAGCCTTCTTGCGGACGGTGATGTCTTCAATTGCCACCAATACCCACGAGAAATCCTGTTCATGGCCGGGCATCAGGCGCCAACCGAGGTGAATGTTGACCGGCTCGCCCGAGATCGAATAATTGATGCCGTCGCGCTCATAGAAAGTCTTGCCGTTCCACATGTCCACCAGTTCATTGACGAAATGCGCCCCCATCTCGTCGCGAAAGATTTTGTCGAGGCTGGAGAGCAACTCTTCTTTACTTTGCGCGCCAAAGAGTTGAAGAGTCTTGGCGTTTACGTCGAGCACACGGATCAGCCCCATGCAATGTCGCACCGCCTCAGGATGTTCTTCAAGATATGTGCGCAACTCGGTCACACCCTGCTCACGCAAATTGTCCAGATATTTTTTGAGCGCGCTGTAATCCTCTTCCCAAAGCGAAATCGGAGCGTAGTCAAACAGATTGTGGAAACGCGCTTCGCTAATTTCTAAAGCGCGCTCAGCCTGCTTGCGCGCAGTGATGTCTTCGAGAGTAATCAGCACGCTCTCGAATGATTCTTCGTGGCCCGGGAGGATGCGCCAATGCAGACGGACGTCGAGCGGCTTGCCGCGTAGATTGTAGTTGATTCCCTCCCCGGACCAGGTAACGGCTCCTTGCCACAGAGCCAGCAATTCGTCCCGAAAGTGGCGGCGCATTTCGTCTCGAAAAATACTGCTGAGGTGTGCGATCAAATCATTCTTGTTTGACGCGCCGAACATGGTCAGTGTCTGTGCATTGACGTCCACCACTTTGATGCGCGCCATGCAATCGTTGATGGTTTGTGGATGCTCATCCAAATAGCGCGCAAAATCCTGTACGCCTTTTCCGCGCAGGCTGTTGAAGAATTTTTTGATCTCGCTGAAATCTTCTTCCCAGAGGGAAATGGGAGCATTTTCGAATAACATGTGGAAATGCCTTTCGTCGCGGGAGTCCACGGCTATCCTCCTCAGAGCCAGTATGGGCTGATTATAGACCCTCTAAATAAAAACGGGACGGCCGCGCCGTCCCGTATCCGATCATGTCATTGCGAGGCGGCATTCTTCCGCCGAAGCAATCTCCCAAAGTTTGTTTATTTTCTTGTGAATACCAAGTTGTTCTGCGAAGGATCGCGCACTTGCCAGCCGTTTTCTGTCTCATCGATTCGTGTGCCAGTTTGACGTATGTGTTCGAGGAGCAGGTCCAAGTCGGGTTGGGTGGGCAGGACAAACGTGATATACCGCAGTCCAAGTGAATTAGGCGGAGGAGGCGGCGCGCCTTCGCCCTTCCACGTGTTGAAGCCAATGTGGTGATGATAGCGGCCAGCCGAGACCATGCCCATGCGGAAGGAACGCGCCACGCCCATGTCATCGAAGCCCAGTATCTCGTGATAGAACCGTCTCGAATTTTCGAGGTTGGCTACGTACAAATGATAATGGCCGATACGCGTGTTGGATGGCATTGGCTGATCAAGGCGGTCGTCCTGAGAAAGTTCACCGAACAAGGCCTCGACATCCAGCGGCTCGCGGCCGTCGCTGAGGGTGCCATCCGTGCGGCGCGTAACGTAGTTGCCATTCTCCATTGTCCACGTACCATCCTCAGGTGACTCGGTGTACAACTCGATGTTGTTGCCTTCTGGATCATCGAGGTAAGTGGTCTTGGTCATGATGTGATCGGTCGGATAGTTGGGATAGTGCAAAGCAAACAGCCGTGCAATAGCGCGCGCCAATTCGTGCCGATTTGGAAGCAGGATGGCGAAGTGATACATGCCGGTTGTGTTCGGAAATCGCCGCGCGCCGGCGACTTGCGTCAGGCGCAACATGTCTTCGTTCCCGACGCCTAGCCCCGCGCTCGACTCATTGCGCCAGTGCAGTTTGAGTCCGATAACCTGCTCGTAAAACTTGATTTGATTGTCGAGGTCGGCCACCGTTAAATGAACATGCCCCGGCAAAGTAGCAGGGTGGATGCGGAATTCCGTTTTTGTTTGCGATTGGGTCTGAACATCCATTTTTATTCCTTATCTACCAATATGAGTTAGAAGCCGAGCGCTTCCTTGACGATAATCATGGTAACACGATTCGGGCGGATTTCGCGATTGAAGATCAACACTTTGTTCATTCCGGTGTGCGCGTTATAGAGTTGTTGCATGTGCTCCTCTTCGAGCGGCACGACATATTCCTGGATACGACGCAGGCCCTCGTTCAAATCCTTGACGAGTTTCTGTGCGCCCACAACCCAGATGACTTTGCCTGCGCCCGAAGCGTACGGCCCAAGCTGACTGCCGGTGTTGGATGCGATCAGCACGTGGCCGTCCTCGGTCACCGCGTGGACACTTCCCGCGGCGAAGTCCGGCGCGCTGCCCAGTTTGCGGATCTCCCGGCCTTGAGTGGCGCGATCCATGGCAAACATCTTTGGGCGCAGAGCATCATATTTTCCAGATTTATCAATCTCATCCTTGATCCCTAACTTTTCAAGTGTGACGGAGGCGCCGAGGAAAATTTCCGATCCCTCCGGGACCAGTTCAAAAAACAGGCGCCTGGCCTCTTCACTGTTTTGGGCAATCAGTGTGTGAATCCCGTTTGCTTCGAGAGCTTTTGCGGTTCGCTGAATTTGTTCCTCACTGGCAGGTTTGGTGAATTCCTTTTTGGGAGTCAGGGTTGTATTCGTAATTAACATGGAACCTTACCTTTCTAATTTAACTCAAGAATTTAATCGCATTCATCCAAGGCGTATCGAGTTGGGACTGCACTCCGGCATTGAGCAAATGGAGGCCTTCCAATTGTCGGGCGTGTCGGAGCGGACCGACATCCAACGGGCGCAATCCTCCAGCTTTGATTAAATCGGACACTTCGGATTTCGCCTGTGCGTCATCACCTGCTACGAACACATCCAATGGATGACCAGCGACCTGTCCCGCCTCCAGTGTCCGCGACAGATTCGTTGTGAACGCTTTGACAACTTTCGCTCCCGCCGGAGCGGCCTTGGCGGTCTCTTCCGCGGCGGATGTGTCTGGCGGAGTGGATAGGTCATCGTATGTGGCGTTGAAGGGCGTCGCAATATCCACCAGAATCTTTCCGCTCAATTTATCGCCATATTCTTTAACGATGGAGGCATCGGCTGGAAAGGGGACGGCCAGCACAACCACCTCATCGTGGATTGCCGAGCCATACGCCGCTGTATTGACAGTTCCATCGCTTTTTCCGTTTTTTCGCAACGCAACCGCCAGCTCGCCAGCCTTCTCAGGATTTCTGCCGACTAGGGTCACCTTGTTTCCGCCGGCCAGCAGTCTGGTGGCGATCCCACGGGCCATATTGCCGGTGCCAATAATCGTGACATTCATGTTCTTGACTCTCCTTGTTGAGTATGCTAATATACGGCTGTATTCTAAACAACAGATGTCGTCTAAAATACTATTGTTGCTTAGGAAAGTCAACCGCCAAAACCGCGATTTTGTTGACTAAGCAACACTGGAGCAAGAATGTTGCCCAACTTGAAAGAAGAAAAACTTGACCCCCGCGTCAAACGGACCCGGAACCTGATCCTGAAATCCTTTGAAGATTTACTCGCTGAGAGGAATTTTGAGAGCATTTCTGTGCAGGATGTGACTGGCAAGGCACAGATCAATCGCGCCACCTTCTACTCCCACTTCGAAGACAAATACGATCTGTTGAATCAGTGGATCAGCCAGATGTTCACACAGGAAATTGACAAGCGCATGCGAGATGTGTGTCATTACACTCACGAGAATCTGCGCAATTTGATCCTCGCTGTATGCGAATTCCTTGCCGGCCTGCATAGCGACTGCGCCCAGCCGCATCAACAATTCGAATCGCTGGTCGAAACGCAGATCAAGAACCAAATCTTCGACCTCCTGACCCATTGGCTGGAGGAGACCAAGGCCAGCCTTCCCACAGAAATTCCCGCTACCGTCGCAACCTGGGCCATCTATGGCCTGGCTTCACAGTACAGCCACGCGAAAAAGCGCCCTGTCCTGCATGAATTTGTGAATGAAGCTTTGCCGCTCGTAGCCGTCAATTTGGAACAGTTCGCCCAACCTGCCTGAGAGTGGGCATAATGAAACCTGACAACCGGCACAAAATTTGTAGGCCATTTGTCGGTTGCACAGACAGGGCAAAGCATGTAAGATAAAAGCGCCATGATCTCGGTTCTGGCTCTGTTTTTCATGGGCATGCTTATGCCTCACAAGTCAGGAAGGCCTGACGGGTCGCAACGTACCTGTCAGGCCTTTTTGTGCAGTGCGGCGTCATGCCGCCACTGCACACTTCCGTCCCATAAGGACGGAAGAGATAAGTAATTCGTGCTTGTTAAGGAGAGTGAATGCAGACACCCTGGGAATATCGTTACGCCCATCGTACGCAAAAAATGGGGAGTTCGGTCATCCGTGAATTGCTCAAATTGACTGAACAGCCCGATATTATTTCATTCGCGGGAGGGTTGCCCGCGCCTGAAGTATTTCCCCTTAAGGAATTTCAAGAAGCCTGCAATGTTGTGCTCAAGGAGCAGGGCGCGCAGGCGTTGCAGTACAGCACCACCGAAGGCTATCGGCCTCTGCGCGAGATGATCGCGCGTCATACCTCGCGCTACATGGTGGAGGTCTCGCCTGAGAACATTCTAATCACATCGGGTTCACAGCAAGCGCTTGATTTTGTCGGGCGGTTGTTCATCAATCGCGGCGACTACATCGTGGTCGAATCGCCGACTTATCTTGGAGCGTTGCAGGCATGGAATGCGTACGGCGCGCAATACGTCCCCGTCCGCATGGACGAGAATGGGATGGTGGTCGAGGAACTGGAAGCGGCACTCCGCATTGGACCGAAGTTCATTTACGTCCTCCCTAACTTTCAGAATCCGAGCGGTGTGACTCTCAGCCTCGAACGACGCAAAAAGTTGATCGAACTGGCGGACAAATACGGCGTCCCGATCATCGAAGATGATCCATATGGTCAACTGCGCTACGAAGGCGAACATATTCCCTCGCTGGTTGCGCTGGATGGTGAAATGCGCGGCAAGAATGGCGGAGCCTACACCGGCAATGTCATTTATCTCAGCACGTTTTCCAAGTTACTTGCGCCCGGTTTGCGCCTCGCATGGGTCATCGCGCCGGAACAAGTGATTCACAAACTGGTGATGAGCAAACAAGCCGCGGACTTGCACACTGCTTCCTTCAACCAATATGTTGCGTATGCGGTTGGCAAGGGCGGCTTTCTGGATGAACATGTCAAGGTGATTCGCGCAACATACAAAGAACGCCGCGATGTAATGCTCGAAATGATGGACGAGATGTTCCCGCCCGAGGTACGCTGGACGCGGCCGCAGGGCGGTATGTTCCTGTGGGGCATCCTGCCCGAACACATGGACGCGGCCGAAGTGCTAAAGGTCGCCATCGAACGCAAAGTGGCCTTCGTGCCCGGCGCACCTTTCCATGCCTGCGGTGGAGGCCAGAATACCATGCGTATCAACTTCTCTTATTCCAAACCGGAGATCATCCGGGAGGGGATCACGCGCTTGGGGGCAACGCTCAAAGAAGCGCTCGCGAAAAACGGACACAATTAAACCGCAGACCGTGGACGATGAACCATTATCGTCCACGGTCTATCGTCCATCGTCCATCATCTATTCTTCTGCGTACGGCACATACTCCGCGCGGGCAATGCCCTGTTCCATGGCGGTCATCGCCACGGCACGCGCTACCGCACGATGAACTTCTTTGTCGAGCGGGCTTGGCACAAGTTCGCCCGCGGGAGTCATGTCAGCAATGGTTTGCGCGGCGGCCACCAGCATCTCGTGTGTAATGCGCGGCGCGTTTGCATCTACCGCGCCGCGAAAAATTCCAGGAAAGCCCAACACATTGTTGACCATCTTTCCATCTGCCGCGAAGGCCGCACCGCGTTCCAGCGCCAGATCAGGATCAATTTCAGGATTCGGATTCGACAATGCCAGAATGATCTGGCCTTTGCGGATCATCTCTGATCTGATGAGACCGGGTGCGCCGGTTGTTGCGATCACAATATCGCATGTTGACATGATCTCGTTCAGGCTGGACCCTTTGCCGCCCGCGGCTTCGAGATGTTTAACGGCCTCCGCTGACAGGTCCGCGCCGAGAACCGGATTGCCGGTAAGTTTCATCAACATCTTCGCGATGGCATAACCTGCCGCGCCCAACCCAATCTGACCGATGACTGCCTTTTTGATGTCTGTGTTGGTTTGGCGACAGGCGTTCGTCAACGCGGCGGTGGACACGACCGCTGTGCCATGCTGGTCGTCGTGCATGACCGGGATGTCGAGCATCTTCTGCAAACGTTCCTCGATCTCGAAACAACGCGGCGCGGAAATATCTTCGAGTTGGATGGCCGCAAAGGTTGGTGAGATGGCCGCCACTGCCGCGATAATTTCATCGGGGTCTTTTGTGTTCAACAAAATTGGCACGCCTGAAAGCCCGACCAGCGATTCCATCAGCATGGCTTTGCCTTCCATCACGGGCATCCCGGCCAATGGACCGATGTCGCCGAGGCCGAGCACCGCGGTGCCATCCGTGACAATCGCGATCATGTGACTTGTGCTGGTATAAAGCCGGGCCAGCGATGGGTCTTTGGCGATTTTCAAACATACTTCTGCCACGCCGGGCGTGTAGACGCGGCGCAGGGTGGTCATCGAATCGACCGGGAAGCGCGAGCGGATGGCGATCTTTCCTTTTTGATGCAATTCCAGCACCTCGTCGCGCACTTGCAGAATCTTCGTGCCGGGATTGTCCTCGATGGCTTTGATGACTTTCTCAATGTGGTCCGAATCTTCGGCGTAAATGGTGAGATCGCGCACGACGGAGCGGGAGGTTTCGGTCAATAATTCAATATCGCCCACGGTGCCGCCCGCCTCGGAGATCGCCGCCAACAGGCGCGCTAATTGCCCGATCATTTGGTCATTGCGAATGCGCACAGTGCGCGTGATTTTTCTTTCCCAGGCCATGGGTTATTCCTTTCGATTTTTGGGGACGGAGCAACGCTGCGCCTTGCATATCATTATAAGGTTTCGAGGAACGAAAGCAACTGATCGAATGAGGCAATCACCGGGCAGTCTGCCTCGGGGAAGATTCCGCGCGGGTCGTAGAGCACCGGTTGAAGTCCCGCGCGACGCGAGCCGGCCACGTCGGCAAAGTAATTGTCGCCCACGTAAACGGCCTGTGAGGGCGTTACCTCCGCGCGTTCACATGCATGGATGAAGATCTCCGGTTCGGGCTTGAACGAATTGATTTCGCCGCCTGCCAGCGAGAAAGCAAAATAAGGCGCGAGGCCAAGCGTTTCGATTTCCTGTTGATACGGTTTGTCGCGATTGGAGATCACGGCCAGTTTATAACCCGCGTTTTGCAGGGCAGGCAATAGGCGTCGAACATCGTCCGGCACAATACTTTGAGGCTGATAGGATTCTTCCATGTATGCCGAGACATTCGAGGCGAGTTGCTGGGCTTGTGGAGCAGACGCGCCCAGCGCGACCAGTTGACGATGGCTGTAATTACGCCAAAACCCTCCGTTCTCTTCGCGATATTTTTCGAGGTCTTCTTTCAAATCAATCGAACTGGCCCAGTAGAAATGTTCCCAGCGCGCGGCGCGCAAACGATCCTCATCGCGGATGTGAAGTCCGAGTTGCGCGGCGTAATTCGCAAAAACCTCCCCACCGGAGGGGAGGTTATGACGAAGCGTTCCATCGAGATCAAAGAAGACGGCTTGGATGCCGTTGGGTGAAAGCAAAAGGACCTCCATATTGGACGATAGACAATGGACAATGGACGATGGACAGTGACGATGGTCTATGGTACATCGTCCAATTATCCGCCGATGTGAGACATCTCCACTTTGGGCAATGAGACGGTATTCTCAGATCGTATTTCAGAGTAACGATCCGCGCGTCGATTCCAAATGCGCTCAATGGTCTGCGAGATTTCCTTGTCGCTTGCGCCGCCGCGAATCAGACCGCGCAAATCCTGACCGCTGACTGCAAACAAGCAAGTGTAAAGTTCGCCCTCGGCGGAAAGGCGGGCGCGGTTGCAATCGCGGCAGAACGGTTGTGTGACAGATGCAACGATACCGATCTCTCCGCTTCCGTCTTTATATTTCCAGCGGCTAGCCACTTCGCCGCGATAGTTTGGATCGAGTGGCTCAAGCGGCATTTCAACATTGATCATTTTGATGATTTCCGCGGCCGGTACGACATCATCCATGCGCCAGCCGTTGGTATGACCCACGTCCATGTATTCGATGAAGCGCAGGATGTAGCCTTTCTCGCGGAAGAAGCGCGCCATCGGCAATATGCTGGACTCGTTCATGCCGCGCTTGACGACCATGTTGACTTTGATCGGTCCAAGCCCGACCTGCGCGGCGGCCTCCATTCCTTCGAGCACCTTCTCCACCGGGAAGTCCACATCGTTCATGGCTTTGAATATTTTGTTGTCGAGCGAGTCCAGGCTCACAGTCACGCGCTTCAAGCCTGCATCTTTGAGGGCGCGCGCTTGCCTGGCGAGGAGCGAGCCGTTGGTGGTCAAGGTAAGATCGAGGTCCGGGAGTTGAGCCAGCATCGCCACCAGCAGATGCAGATCGCGGCGCACGAGCGGCTCGCCGCCGGTGAGTCGAATCTTTTGAACGCCATGCCCTGCGAAGATCCGAGCGAGACGCGTGATCTCCTCGAAGGTCAGGATTTCCGCGCGCGGCAGGAATTGGTAATCCGGGCCGAAGATTTCCTTAGGCATGCAATAGACGCAGCGGAAATTACATCGGTCCGTGACGGAAATCCGCAGGTCTCGCAGGGGGCGGTTAAGGGTGTCGGTGAGAGTCATTTTGTGTCAAATTTTATACAATTCTAATTGTTGTTCGATCTTTTTTTAAATTCTATTCAAACACAGGGTCTGATCTCATTGTGCGTGGATTTTAGATTATACTTCTCCCTGAGAGAAGCCTCTGCCTGTCTACAGCCATCCCAGGGGACGGCTCGCAAAATCCGCACAGTACCATGTAACTATTCCGGGTAATTGACGTGAGATGATGGCCATGCTATTATCCTGTTCATTATCTTTATTTTGTACTTTACAAAGGAGTCATCATTATGAGCACAGAATTCATTCTTCGCATTGTTTTCATGATCGTTCTTGCTATCGCGGGCGGTTACTGGGGCTACGATCTTTCAAAATATAATCCTTCAGAAGTCTACCGCTACATCCTCGCAATCGGACTGGTCGGCGCGCTGACCGGCCTGATTCTCACTCCATACTTTACAACCCGTCCGGCACGCGCGCTTCGTTCGCTTCTTGGACGTGTAGCGGCGGAAACTCTATTTGCCGGGCTCCTGGGCCTGGTGGTGGGACTCCTCACCGCGGCGCTGTTGGCGTTTCCGCTTTCACTTCTGCCTGCCCCGTTCGGCAATGTCTTGCCATTCATCGGCGTGTTGTTGTTCAGTTACTTTGGGGTGTCGTTGTTTGTAATGCGCCAGGGCGACATCATGAGTCTGTTCAGCACTCTGAGCGGACGCAGTGGCGAGGGCGGCTCCGGCAGTTCTTGGACGAATCTCAATCGCACCATCTTACTCGACACCAGCGTCATCATTGATGGACGTGTGGCCGACATTGCCAAGACTGGCTTCCTGCCCGGCACCCTCCTCATTCCGCGCTTTGTGTTGAACGAACTGCAATACATCGCAGACTCGCCAGACGGTCTGCGCCGCCAGCGCGGACGGCGCGGCATGGAAGTGCTGGCTGAATTGCAGAAACTTCCGAACATCCTCGTGCGCGTCAGCGACATTGACGTGGAGGGTGTGCGCGAAGTGGACGACAAACTCATCGTGCTCGGCAAGCAACTCAAGAGTCCGGTTTTGACCAACGATTACAACTTGAACCGCATCGCCGAACTGCAGGGCGTGACCGTGCTCAATATCAACGAGTTGGCGAACGCCGTCAAATCGGTGGTTTTGCCCGGCGAGATCATGAACATCAATATTTTCCAGGAAGGCAAGGAGATGGGTCAGGGCGTCGGCTACATGGACGATGGCACAATGGTCGTGGTGGAGAACGGCAAGGATTACATCGGCGAATACAAGGACGTGCATGTCACCAAGGTCTTGCAGACCGCCGCGGGCCGCATGATCTTTGGCCGTGTGGAAGAAGAGAATGGGAAGAGGAGGTAGTTGAATAGCCACGTAGTTATGTAGTTTGGCAGTTGTATGATTGCGCGGTTGAGCGAACAATAAAGCAATTCAATCGCCGAACCATAAAACCACAAAACCATCGGACTAATCAACTATCGAACCATGTTACGCATCTACAACACTCTCACCCGCAAAAAGGAAGATTTCATCACCCTCCAGCCGAACGTGGTCAAGATGTACGTCTGCGGCGTGACGGTGTACAACGACGCGCATGTGGGTCACGCCATGTCCGCGCTGGTCTTCGACATCATCCGCCGCTACCTTGAATATCGCGGCTACAAAGTCCAGCACGTCATGAACTACACCGACGTGGACGACAAGATCATCAACCGCGCCAATCAACTCAAAGTAGACCCGTTCAGCCTCGCGCAGAGATACATTGACGATTACGCTCAGAACCTGAAAGAGTTGAACGTCCTGCCGGCCACCGTCAACCCGCGCGCCACGCAGACGATGGACGAGATCCAGTCCATGGTCAAGGGTTTGATCGAAAAGGGTTACGCGTACGCGGCGTCGAACGGCGATGTCTATTTCCGCGTCACCAAAGATAAAGAGTACGGAAAATTATCCGGCCGCAAACTGGAAGAGATGCAGGCCGGCGCGCGCATCGAAATCGGTGAAGCCAAAGAACATCCGATGGACTTCGCGTTATGGAAAGCCGCCAAACCCGGTGAGCCTGCCTGGGATTCGCCGTGGGGCAAAGGCCGCCCGGGCTGGCACATCGAATGCTCGGCTATGAACCTCAAAGAACTCGGCGAGCAAATTGACATTCACGGCGGCGGCAACGATTTGATCTTTCCGCATCACGAAAACGAGATCGCGCAAAGCGAGTCGTTCACCGGCAAACCGTTTGCGCGCTACTGGATTCACAACGGCATGTTGCAACTCGGCGGCGAGAAGATGTCCAAATCGCTCGGCAACATCGTCACCATCAAGGAATTTTTATCGAAGCACGACGCAGATGTGATGCGGATGATCGTATTGAACGGTTCATATCGCGCTCCCTTGATTTACACGGACGAAGTGCTGGACGCCGCGGAAAAATCCCTCGACCGCCTCAAATCGGGACTTCGGCCGGCCGCGCCCTCCGCAAAGGGTCTCAACGCTGACTTCGTTTCCGTGCTCGACAAACAATCCGAAGCGACTCAGCAAGCCTTCATCTCCGCCATGGACGATGACTTCAACACCCCGCTGGCGATGGCCGCGCTGTTCGAACTGGTCAAGGCCATCAACACTGCACGTGACAACGGCGCAACGGATGCACAACTTCAGCGCGCCCAGGCCACGTTGCGCGAACTGACCGGTGTCTTCGGCCTGCGCCTGGCCGAGAAAAAAGGCTCAAGCGAGCAGGAAGCGCAGATCACTGCGCTGATTGCGGAACGCAATGAGGCCCGCAAGCAAAAACAGTGGGCGCGTTCGGATCAAATCCGCGACCAACTGAAAGAGATGGGTGTGACCATTGAAGATACAAAAGACGGCACGAGTTGGAGATGGGGATAAACTCATAGCGATAGACGGCTGTTAGCCCCATATTCTCATTATGGTGTATTAAAGCAGTTGCCCGGAGCGATCTTGTGAGCTAAAGCAAATCGGAATAACGGCTCTGATATTAGCTTTATCGGCACTATCAAGTGGAGTTCTTATGCCAAGCAAAAATTCACCACTTCGCCGGGCTGGATGCTGAACGGAGCGGGCAGGATCATTACGCTTACGGTAAAGGCATGAAAGAAATTATTTATTCCCGCAATGCCGTCTACGAGACTCTGCGCGCCAAACGCCGGGAAGTCTTCCGCATTCAAATCGCCGAGGGTGCGCAGGAGAAAGGCCGCCTCGAGGATATTTTGAGAATCGCCAAAGAGCGCAAGATTCCCGTCGAACGCGTCTCACGCCCGCGGCTCGATAAGGTCCATCAGAATCATCAGGGCGTGGCGGCGGAAGTCAGCGATTATCCATACAGTGATGTAGTCGAGATTCTCGAATATGCCCGCAACAAAAACGAACTTCCTTTCGTTCTCATTCTCGATTCTCTGCAAGACCCGCAGAACTTTGGGTCGCTCCTGCGCACCGCGGAAGTGGTCGGCGTGCACGGTGTGGTCATCCCGCTGGCGCACACCGTCGAAGTGACATCCGCGGTCGTGAATGCATCCTCCGGCGCGAGCGAGCATCTGCGCATCGCAAAATCAAATTTATCTCAGGCCATGGACGCGCTGAAGGATTCGGATGTGTGGATGGTCGGTCTTGATCAGAACGGCGAAATCGTCAGCGAAAAAACGGACCGGCATTTGCGCGGCGCGGTCGGTCTCGTGGTGGGAAGCGAGGGCGAGGGCCTGCGCGAATTGACGCGCAAAAAATGCGACATCGTGCTGAAACTCCCCATGCGCGGCCAGGTTGAGTCGTTGAATGCCGCGGTGGCAGGGTCGGTCGCGTTATATCTTGCGTATTTAGCGCGGTCTAACAAGTCCTAAAAGTCTTCAAGTCGAACAAAGACATGTTAGACTTATGAGACCTTTTAGACCAGGAGACTTGCTCATGCCTCAAGCCACATTCCATTTTCCGCGCGGGTTTTTATGGGGAACGGCAACCGCTGCGCATCAAGTTGAAGGCAACAACACAAACAATCAATGGTGGCAGTGGGAACAGGAGGGACATACCAACGGGAGATCCGGTCTCGCTTGCGACTGGTGGGGCGGACGCTGGCGCGAGGACTTCGACCGCGCTGTGGAGGGCGGACAGAACGCGCATCGCTTTTCCGTCGAATGGAGCCGCATCCAACCTGCGCCGGATACATGGGACGAGGACGCGCTGGAAAAATATCGCCTCATGTTGCGCGGCCTGCGTGAACGCGGTATGACGGCCATGGTCACGTTGCATCATTTCACCGATCCGCTTTGGTTGAAGGAAAAAGGTTCGTGGGAAACGGAAGCCGTTGTCCCGTTGTTCGAACGGTTCGTCCGCAAAACTGTCGAGGCGCTAAAGGAATATTGCACGCTGTGGTGCACGATCAACGAGCCGAATGTTTATGCGTTGAGCGGGTATGGCAACGGCGCGTTCCCGCCCAAGGTGAACAACATCAAACTTGCGGTGCAGGTCGAAGCGAACATGGTGCGTGCCCACGCCGCCGCGTATCGCGCCATCCATGAGATCCAGCCCGAGGCGCGCGTGGGCTACGCGTTGCATTTTCGTCCAATGGTCGCGAAAAACAAATGGTCCCCGCTGGATGCGCTCATGCGAAGCATCCGTTATGAGGGCATCAACCTGGCCTTCCCGTCTGCGATCAGTACGGGCGTGTTGCGTTCGCCGGTCGGCAGGCATCGCATTCCCGAAGCCAAAGGCACGCAGGATTATCTTGGCATCAATTATTATTCGCGCGATACGATCTCATTCCATCTTTTCAATCACAAAGAACTGTTCACGTACAGCGGCTTTCCCGACGACGCAGACTTCAGCGATACAAAGTTCATCGCTAACATCCCTGAAGGATTTTATGAAACGCTCAAATGGGCTGTGCGCGCGTATCCAAACACGCCGATCATTGTGACTGAGAACGGGGTGGAAGACGCGGACGATCACATGCGTCCGCGTTATCTAGCGCAACACATTCATCAGATGTGGCGCGCCGTAAATTTCAACTGGCCGGTCAAGGGTTATTTTCACTGGTCGCTGGTTGACAATTTCGAATGGGAGCGCGGCTGGACTCAACGCTTTGGGCTTTGGGAACTCGATCCCGAGACGCAGAAGCGCACCAAGCGTCCCTCCGCGGACCTGTATGCGGCCATCTGCAAAGAGAACGGGCTATCGTCTGAGATGGTGCAGAAGTATTGCCCCGAAGTGTTTGAAAAAATATTTCCAAGTTAGACTGCGGACGGTAGACCGTTGACCGTGGTCCATTGTCAACGGTCTACCGTCATTCCATGGAACTTCCACCTGAATTCATTACCACCATCCAAAAGACCTTCGGCGACGAAGGCCGCTTCTGGCTGGACCGTCTGCCGGCTCTCGTTACCGTGGCCTCGCGTCGCCGGCTGGATTGCCATTGATCCAAAGGGAGTTATCGCCCCTCCTGAATATGAGATTGGCCCATTGTTGATCAATCCGTGGGGTAATCAGCAAAAAAATATCGCAACTCACCGGACGGCGAATTGCGATTCTCTCGGAGCGATTGGGCTTTATCACGCTGTGCCCCTACCAAAAATTAATCCTGCGCGGCCCTCGCCATCTCTTCGGCCTCAAAGACCACTTCTTCGTTTCCAGTTAACTTCTCCTCCACTTTTCGAGCGATCAAATTCAAGTGACCAGAATGCGCGACGTAATCGAGGTCGTCTGCCGGGATGGTCAACACAGGGCACAGCACAAAATTCTCGATCCAGGTTTCGTAGAGATCGTTGAGGCTTTGGAGATATTCGGGAGCGATGGTCCGCTCGTAGTCCCGGCCCCGAAGCGAAATACGGCTCATCAGAGTCGGAACGGACGCACGCAAATAAATCATCAAATCGGGTGGAGGCAGAAGCTGGACAGCTGTCTCATACAACTCGCGATATGTCTGGTAATCGCGCGGCTGAATGTGCCCCTGCAGGAAAAGATTCTGTGCGAAGATTTCCGCGTCCTCGTACACGCTTCTATCTTGTATCACAGACTCGGGATACTGGGCCAGTTCATAGTGTGAGCGCAGACGTCGCGTGAGGAAAAAGATTTGCGAATGAAACGCCCAGGCTGACATATCCGCGTAAAAATCCGCGAGATACGGGTTGTCCGCAACCGGCTCGTAGAACGGTTGCCACTCCAGCCTTTCGCACAACATATTCACCAGTGTGGATTTCCCAACACCGATGTTGCCTGCGACAGCCACAAATTTTTTCATCTTTCCTCCACACATAAAAATTTGGGACGACTTGGCCAGTCGTCCCAGTGTGTTATGGACTTTGCGTGGGGATTTCTCCGGCCAATTCCTTGTCAATGACTTGCTTGAATACGCTGATCGGTTGCGCGCCGACGACGGCCAGCCCGTTGATAAAGAAGGTCGGCGTGGAATTGACTCCGAGGTTCACTGCAAAATCGCTGTTATCCTGAACATACTGCTGATATTTGTGCGTCATTATGCAGTCATCGAACTTGGTCATGTCCAGTCCGAGTTCCTGCGCGTACTGTTTGTACACGTCATCGCCCAGGTTTTCACTGCTGAACAACTTATCGTGGAATTGCCAAAACGCATTTTGATCATTCGCACACTGTGCGGCTTCCGCGGCGGGAAAGGCGTTCGGATGAATCTGCGTCAACGGGAAGTCGCGGTACACGAGGCGGATCTTTCCGGGGTACGCGGCCAACAGAGGTTGATAGGTCTGCTGATGCCAGGCGCGGCAGAACGGGCACTGGAAGTCGCTGAACTCCACGATGGTGATCGGCGCATCCGCGGGACCGATGCTCGGGAAACCGTCTACCGGGATCTTATATCGAACATACTGTGGCGCGGAGGTGGGTGCGGCGGCCTGCGCTTCGGGGCCGGACGGTCGAGCGGCCACCGTTGGTGAAGCAGACGCGCGTCCCCAGACCACGTAACCGATAAGCACGCCGACAGAAAAAGCCAGCACGACCAAGACCGCATAAAAGTGTGTGGCTTTGAAGGTGAACATCTCGGCTGTATCTTCCACGACGGGTTCGAAAGATTCTTCGATTTGAGATTTTTTTCTGGTTGGCATGGAGCGCATTATATCATGTGTAACGGATTGTCAATTAGGACGTATATCCTATAAGAGGTTTGAAGCCATGACACATAAACAACATCTTCCCGTTTTACTTTGGCCGTTCGTCGCGCTGTGGCGTTTGATCGCAACCATCGTCGGACTGACAGGCCGTTTTGTCGCGATGGTGCTGGGCCTTGTCTTCATCGTCGTCGGCGTGATTGTGAGTCTAACTGTCGTCGGCGCGATCATCGGCATCCCGATGGCGATCATCGGTTTGTTGTTGTTTTTGAAAGGGATATTTTAAATGCGTTGTAGGGGTGGGGTTATCCCGCCCCTACATCCGTATCCATCTTGGGTTGTGGATTTGGCCTCGAAAACGGAAGCAGGATTCGGGTCCGGAATGAGGCGAAGAATCGGCGGATGAACGGCAATCGTAAAATTAAAAGAATAATGATGACGAGTGCATAGATCAGCGGGCGGACGATGTCGCCCTGTAAACGGAAGATGTCGCCCTTTTTTGAAATAGCATAATGCAGGACGGCAATCGGGGCAATGAAATAAATGATCTGATGCAGGCGTTTCCAGTTTTTGCCGAGGCGCGCCTTCCAAACATCGAATGAAGTGATAGCCAATGGAATCAGCATCAGAAACGCGGTCATCCCGAAGAGGATGTACCATTTTTGAATAACCGTTTGAATGATCAGACTCCACGCGAGGCCGAAATCGAGGTCCATGAAAATGATGACGTGGATCGTCGCGTACATCACGGCATACAGTCCCAGCGCGCGGCGGCGTTTGATCAGTTCGCGCCAGCCGAAGAGATTATTGAGCGGTGTGCACGCCAGCGACATGACCAGCAGAGTGATGGCATGACGACCTGTGCGCTGTTCCATGGCCTGGATGGGGTTGGCGGTGAGGTGATGCGTGAAAAAATCAAAGATGAGCAACACCAGCGCGGACCAGGCATACAAGTGCATGGCGATCTGCAAAGGGGTGAACGGAAGTCGCTTCAGGCGATTGAGCATACTATCGGAGGGGCGCAGACTTTAATTCGCAGATTAAAGTCTGCGCCCCAAATCAAAGTCGTAAACCTAGTAGTTCAACTTCAAGTCCATTCCCTCATAAAGATAAGCCACTTGTTCTGCGTAGCCATTGAACAGTAAAGTGGGACGGCGGGCCAGTTCACCGATACGCCGCTCGGAATTTTGAAGCCAGCGCGGATGCGGCACGTCCGGGTTTACGTTGGCATAGAAGCCATATTCGTTTGCTGCGATGTCTTTCCAGAATGTGGTCGGCTGTGTATCCACCAGTTCGATCTTGACAATGGACTTGATGGATTTAAAACCATATTTCCACGGCACGACCAAACGAATGGGCGCGCCGTCTTGTGGAGGGAGCGGCTCGCCGTACAAACCGGTTGCCAAGATGGCAAGATCGTTCATGGCTTCATCGAGACGCAGGCCTTCGTGATACGGCCATGGATAAAACGCATTGTTCTCGGCGGGAAACTGTTCCGGGTCTGTCAACGTCTCGAAGCGCACAAACTTTGCGTTTGAAGTCGGTTCGACTTCTTTCAACAGACTGGCCAGCGGGAATCCGCGCCACGGAATGACCATGCTCCAGGCCTCCACACAGCGCAGGCGATAGATGCGGTCTTCCTGCGGGAATTTGCTCAACAGATCCTCGATGGCGTAGGTTTTGGGATTGTTCACCAGGCCGGAGACTTCCACCGTCCACGGGTGCGATTTGAAATTTGCCGAGAGAGGCGCGACGGCTTCCTTGTTCGTGCTGAATTCATAGAAGTTGTTGTAATTCGTGATGTCTTCGTATGAATTAAGCGGCGAACCGAGTTCATCGGTCTTGCCGACGTAGGCCGACTCGTTGATCGCGCCCGGGGCTGGCGTGCCTGTCGCTTTTGGCGCACAAGCCGCGAGCAGCGCGCTACCGGTCACAATGCCGGCGGCTTTAAGAAAATCGCGGCGGTTGAGATACAACGACTTCGGCGTGATCTCGGATGGAAGTACAGGGATAGATTTGTATTTGTTGTCCATGACAGCCTCTCATGCTAAGGATAAGATTCGGCTAATAAAGTTTTGATATCGGCTTCGATCTCGTCGTAAGCGCCTTCACCAAAATGAACATAACGGATGTGACCGCGCTTATCTATCAAATATAACGATGGCCAGTAAATATTATTGTAAGCGTTCCAGGTCGCGCCGTCGTTGTCCTGTGCCACTGGATATTTGATCGCTTGCTCTGCAATCGCATCTTTCAAGTTATTCAAATCGCGTTCATAACCGAATTCAGGGGTGTGATTGCCGATGATAATGAAGCCCTGATCTTTATACGTTGCATACCACCGCCGCAGTGAGGGGATGACGTGTTGGCAGTTAACACAACCGAAAGTCCACATTTCAAGTCCCACCACTTTGCCGCGCAGATCGGCGAGTCGCAGAGGTGCATCAGTGTTCAGCCAGACCGAGTTGGTTAATTCGGGAGCAGGTCCGAGGTCGGGAAGCGAGGCGGAGGAAGGCATGGCGGTTTGTGTCGCGGAAGAACAAGCGGTCAATCCGAGAAAAACAAGAGCGAGAATCCAAAGCCGCGACATCTTAGCCTTATGGATGAAACGATAATACGGAATCTTCCTTAGATGGGAATGAGAGTTGCAGCAGAATCCAACTAAAGTGGAAAGGTCTCGCCTCGCGCGTGGACTTGAGGCGATTCGCCGTTTCGATAAATTGTCACCTGCCCCGCGCCATAAACCGTCCAGCCCCTTGCCGGGATGTTGAGCATTCCCGTTTGTTCGTCAATCCCGATCAAAATTGCAGATGGCAATTGTCCTTTCAATTTCTCTAACCACTGCCTGCCAAAATTATTGTGATGTGGAAGGACACAGGAATTGGTCAAAAGATTCAGCCCGCGCAGAAGTTTATCTTTGTATGGGTCATAATAATACTCACACAAGACCATCGCGCCGGCACTGCTCCCGCCGATTACTGCGCCTGATTGTTGTGCCTCCAGCGCGGCCTGCCAGACGAGGCTATTGCGCAGAGTCTCGCTGAGGTGACGCGGAAATCCTCCGAGCAAATAGATAAATTTTGCAGAATGGACGCGCGCGGCTAAGTCAGAATTGTTGGCGCTTGATTTATCGGTGACCGGCACGAGGTCCACGCGTGAGGCGCCGAGAGATTGGAACCAGCGCAGGCCGTTTCTCCCGGCGCGCTCGTGGTTGTTATCCGGCGCGGCGGCAGTTGGTAAGATGGCAATCGGCGCGTCCGGGCCTCCGGCCAGATCAATGGCGCGCAAATCCGGCTCGGACATTTGTCCGCCAAATTCCGCGCCGCCTTCCAGCAGAATGTTACCCATATTTCATCCTTGTGTACGGGACTCGTTCGCGATGAGACTATCTATTTGATCCAGCGCCCACATTCGCTTGATATTTTTCTCAGTCACATAATTTGTTATTAAACGGCCTGCCCATTTGGGCATCCATTTTGCACGGCAGTGGAGGGTCAATGTTAAATGGGTGCCGCCATCTGGAAGGGGATATAAGTAGTCTCGACTAATTCGAGCAGAGTCTCGCCGCGCGGCATTTGCCTGCGAGGCACGTACGCGAAGACAGCGTCACCTTCGAGTTTGGCTATGTTGAGAAACGGCTTGAAGTGGTCAAGGATCGTTTCGAGCAGGTCGGTCAGGATTTCGTGAGCGTGGTCAAGTTCGGTTTGAGTGAGAAACGCGGTATACCCCGAAATATCGGCTAGCAGAAGGTAGCCATGTTCGATGGGAGAGGGGAAATTGGACATTGACTCTTTTGATTCTATCACCTAAAGCCGTCTAACCGGTTTAAAAATGGCCGAGACTGAGGCATGGTCTGACAGCCGCCCCAGACTTTACAGTCTTGTTTGGTGGCATCTCTAGACCTTGACAACGTATATAATGTTCATTGTTGTAGGACGTATCCTGTTTATTTGGAAAGGAGAAATATTATGTTATTCGCACCGAAGGAAAAGGGTCAGGGGTTGGTTGAGTATGCGCTGATTCTTGTCCTTGTGGCCATTGTGGTCATTGCGGCCTTAATGGTTCTTGGACCAATTATCGGCAATGCATTCAGCACCATCAACTCCAGCCTCAGTGGCGTGTAAGAAACAGCAAGTCAATAACAAGAGAGCGCCGTTCAAACGGCGCTCTCTTGTTTAAATTAATTACGGCCTTTCCACTTGCACCCACATCTGCTTTCCATTCGTCATGATCTCAACCCAGCCGTTCAGATCAGTGCGGAGGAGAGAACGGCCTTTCAACGAGTCAAGGGTCTCTTTATCAGGCAATCCATTTTTATCGCCTGCATCAACACTCAAAACAACAAGATCAGGGTTTAGATTTTCGATCCAATCAGACGGACTGAGTTGAGCATACCCGCTTTGGGCGAGCGATAAAACATTTACTTCTCCTACTGCGTTGCCATTTTCCAACTGCGTGAGCGTTTCCAGATTCTCGCCAATTGGAAGAAGAGCGCGAAAGCCATTCCATTCGATCAACAAAGTGGAACCGCGCGAGGAAATATTCAATACTTTCAATGTCGCGCCCTTGCCTAGATCGAGAACTTGCCCCTCTTCGGCCTGTGTGACTGGGACGGATTTTCCTGCCAGCCATTCCATCACAGCGCGCGAGGAGAATGAGGCCTGCTGATTCGCTCCGAGCAAGACATTCTTCGGCGGATAACGAGGCAGGATGCGCGGCAGGGCTGTCATTTGATTTTCATCGGTGGAGGCCAGGATGAGCCAATCGAGGCTGCGATCCACAGGCGAGATTCTTCTGCCCAGCGCGTCCGAGAGGGACGAAGTGGACGGGCCGCCGTTAATCAAAATATGTCTGCCCGTTGGGGTTTGAATCAACACCGCGTCCGCCGAGCCGACATCTAGAAATGTGATGTGCAATTTTCCGTCGGGCGCGTCCGCGGCAAGGCGCCAGATGAACAAGGTGCAGATGAACAGGGTCGCGAAAACTGTCGCAATGGAAAGATAACGGAAACGCTCACGGAGCGAATCGAAGAGTTCCTTTAAACGGGAGCCGCCAAACGTCACAGAAAGAAGCGCCGCGTAAAACAGAATCACAAAGGCAGGCGAGAAGTTCCCCAAATAAATCACGCCGTGAGGCACGGAGTCAAAGAGTTCGACCATGCGGATCGTGTACATGGTCAGCGGCCAGGCGGCCCAGGCCGCGAGTTGGCCGAGCGGAAAGATGAACAGACTGATGAACACGGCAAGGCCTCCGAGAATCATCACTGCGGGTTGGGCGGGCAGGATGAATGGGTTGGCGATAAACGAAACGAGCGAGATTTGTTTGAAATAGTAGGCCATAATTGGAAGAGTGGTCAGTTGCGCGGCGAGAGTCAAGAGGACATAGTCTGCGAAGATTTTGGCGGCTTGCTGTGTATTTGAAACTGGAAAATACCGCGTGAAAAAATTTTCTGCGAACTGTTGAAAAGGTCCGCCATAAAGGATGAGGCCGAGGGTCGCAAAGAATGAAAGTTGAAAGCCAACGTCCCATAACGTGAACGGATTGAAAAGCGCCATGAGCGCCGCGACGAAAGCCAGTGTGTTGAGTCCCTGCTGGCGGCGTCCGAATTGAAGCGCAAAAAGAGAAAGTGTGCCCATGAAAGCGGCGCGCACAACCGCCGCGTCCGCGCCGACGAGAAATGTATAAAACGCGATGCCGATCACCGCGGCCGCCGCGCCGCGCCGCGGACCAAGCAAGCGGCTGAACATCGAAACGAAAACACCTGCGATGATGGCGATGTTGAAGCCGGAGATGGCGATGATGTGCGCGGTGCCGGTATCTTTGAAGGCTTGTTGAAGCGGCGCGGGCAGACCCGAATCCGCGCCGAGCAAAATGCCCGCAAGCAGAGACGCCTCCGGGTCTGGAAAGAGGCGATAAATATTGTCGAGCGATTTTTCTTTGACTGTATAAATCGCGGCCACTATCGGATTCCCGCCTCTGCCCGGAAGCAAGGTGGCTTCGGCGTTTGACATGTAACTGAGAATGCCCTGGCGCGCGAGATAATCTTTGTAAGAGAAATCTTCATTCTCCGGCGGAGTCTGTAATTGTCCGCGCAAGCGGAGAATGTCGCCGTAATGATAAGTTTGATTGGCCGGTACGCGCGCCAGCAGTAAGCCGCTCACCTGGAATTGGTTCTCGCCTGTATCCACTTCCTGCACGCGCAAGCGGAGATTGGTATATGTGTCGCGATAATCTGGCGGCTCGACCAGCGTGCCGGTAACGAGCATGTCGTAGTCCCGGTCATTGAACCAGGCGATGTTTGAAATGGCGATTTGCGGGACGGCGAGTTGGTAACGGAACGCGCCAAACAGGAATGCAATCAATAAAAAAGGGACAAGGGAATAGTGGATAAGAGATGTGTTGTGCGCTGACCGTTGACGATAGACGATGGACAATGCTAACGTAAATCCCGATGCAAGCAACCATACCCACGCAGGCAGGTGAACAAAACTGGCGAGGATAATGCCGGCAACAAAAGCCAGTGAAGCCCAGAATAATGGCATGGGAAGATTGTACAATAAAAACAATCCGGTAATCGCGGGAGTTTCTGCAAAAAACTCGACGCTAAAATACGAGCGTTATAATCCAATCCATGTCGAAAGATAAGCTCATCCTCGTCACGGGCGCGACAGGTTACGTTGGCGGAAGGCTTGTGCCGCGGCTTCTCGACGCGGGCTACCGCGTGCGTTGCATGGTGCGCGACCTCGAACGATGCCGCGGGCGTTCATGGGTTGGCCGCGCCGAGGGCGTGCAAGCCGACGCGCTGGACGTTGATTCTCTTCGACGCGCCATGCGCGGCGTATCCACCGCGTATTATTTGATTCATGGATTGCAAGGGGGTAAGGTCAACGCCGAACGCGATTTACAGGTGGCGCGCAATTTCGTCGAAGCGGCGGAGAAGGAGGGCGTGGAGCGCATCATCTATCTCGGCGAATTGGTGGATTCCACTGCCAATCTTTCGCCATATCTTCGCTCTCGTCATGAAACAGGATACATCTTGCGTCAAAGCCGCATCCCCGTCACGGAATTTCGCGCCGGCATGATCGTCGGCGCGGGGAGCGTGCTGTTTGAGATGATTCGTTATCTCGCGGAGCGCGAGCCGGTCCTTGTGTGCCCGGCATGGTTTTTCTCTGAAGCCCAGCCTGTCGCGATTCGCGATGTATTGTTTTATTTAATTGCCGCGTTGGAAAATCCTGAAAGCATCGGCAAGTTAATTGAAATCGGCGGGCCGACGCGTCTCACATACGCCGACATGCTGTTGACGTATGCCAGCGAACGCGGCCTCAAGCGATGGTTGATTCGCACACCGTTTTACGCGCCGCGCCTCTCCGCCTATTGGGTTCACATGGTCACGCCGCTTCATTGGCGCGCGGTCTTGCCGCTGATCGAAGGTCTGCGCGCCCGCCTCATCGTCCAGGATGATGCGGCGAAGAAAATTTTTCCGAATATTCAACCGATTGATTTCCAGACCGCGGTACACCTCGCGCTTGGACGAATCCAACGCGACAACGTGGAGACATCATGGTCGGATGCGCTGGTCACCGCGCAGGGAGACGCGCGGCCGTACACATTTACCGTTGAAGAAGGCATGATGCTCGAACGGCGCACGCTCCTTCTGGACCTCGCGCCGGACACCGTTTTCAGAGCCTTTACCGGCATCGGAGGCGCGCGCGGCTGGCTGTACATGGACTGGGCGTGGGCCTTGCGCGGCTGGCTGGACAAAGCCATCGGAGGGGTCGGCATTCGACGCGGCCGCCGTCATCCTGATGATGTTCGCGTCGGCGAGTCGCTCGATTTCTGGCGCATCGAATCGGTGGAAAAAGATCGGCTTCTGCTTTTACGCGCAGAAATGAAGGTGCCGGGCAAGGCCTGGTTGCAGTTTGAATCGATTCCGCAGGAAAATGGAAAAACGCTTTTGGTCGAGACTGCGTATTTTGCTCCGCGCGGTTTCTGGGGTTTCGTTTACTGGTATGCCATGTGGCCGTTTCATGCTTTTTTATTTGATGGATTAATTCGCCGGCTCGCGAGCCGCGCGAAAATGCTGGCGAGAACATAATTTGAACGAACTCATCCTCGTTACCGGCGCAAACGGATATATCGCCAGCCGCCTCATCCCGCGCTTGCTCGAGCGGAGATATCGCGTCCGCGTATTGGCGCGGCAGGCCCACAGTCTCGCGGGGCGCGGGTGGTTGTCGAAAGTGGAGGTGGTCGAGGGCGATGTGACTGAAACTGAAAACCTTTCTGCCGCATTGAAGGGTGTCCACACTGCGTATTATTTGATTCATAATATGTCGTTGGGACGCGGCTACACGCGCATCGAAACGGCGGCGGCGCGCAATTTTGCGTCCATCGCTCAAGAGAAAAGCGTTGAGCACATTATTTATCTCGGTGGGCTTGCAGACCCGCAGGATAAACATATTGCGCCTCACATGCTCTCGCGCATCGAAACCGGCGAGGTGCTTCGCAACGGCAAAGTCCCAGTGACTGAATTTCGTGCGGGCGTGATTGCGGGTTCGGGAAGTATCTCATTTGAGATGATCCGATTCATGACCGAGTTGTTTCCAATTGTGATTGGGCCAGGTTGGTTGAGGAATAAATCTCAGCCGATTGCCATTCAAAATGTGGTTGATTATCTGGTGGCCGCGCTGGAAAATCCAAATGGACGCGGTCGGATCTTTGAAATCGGCGGTCCGCATGTAATGAAATATTCCGACTCGATGCTAACTTACGCGCGCATTCGCGGACTTAAACGCGGCTTGATCACATTTCCCGGAATCCCGGTTTCCCTAATGGCCCGTATTGTAGGCTGGATGACGCCTGTGCCGCGCCCCATCGCGTACGCGTTGATCGAAGGTCTTGCCGCGGACAGTATCGTCCAACACGATGAGGCGCGCCGCGTATTTCCAAATGTCAAGTTGATCAGTTATGAAGAAGCAACGCGGGAAGCGCTTGCTGATCTTTCTCCAACGAATGTGGAACGCGTTTGGGAAGGCCTCCAACGCGAGGTTACGAATTTCAGACATGAGGGATTTTTCATCAGTTGGTGCCGCGTGGAAGTCAACGCTTCCCCTGAAAAGATTTTCCGCGTCCTAACTTCACTGGGTGGACGTAAAGGCTGGCCTTATGCAAACTGGCTTTGGCAATTACGCGGATGGATAGATCGTTTTCTCCCTCACCCCAGCCCCTCTCCCATCGGGAGATCCGGAGATTATATTGATTACTACCGTATCGAATCTCTCGAACCAAATCATCTCCTTCTTCTGCATTCCGAGCTACGTGCTCCCGGCGAAGGCTGGATGGAATGGCAGATTGATGATCACATGTTGACTCAGACCGCTTTCTTCGCCCCGCGCGGCTTCAGTGGATTCTTGTATTGGTATTTGCTTTATCCAGTTCACACTCTTGTCTTTCGCGGTTTAATCAAAGCCATTGCAAAACGAAGCGAGGTTCAATGATTCGCCGCACACTTCTACTGCTTATCGCCTTGTGCCTTCTGGCCGCGCTCTCACTCCTGCCTCTTCCCATCCCACCCTATCTCGACTTTCAAGTCATCTACCACGCAGACATGGGTCTCCTGCGCGGCATATCCATTTATGACCACACGGGCCAGGTCAACATGATCGCGCGGTTGGCAAATGTCCCGCCGGAACAGGTGTATGTTCTGCCGTTTCCCTATCCGCCGTGGTATGCCTTGGCCGCGTTGCCGCTGGCGCTTCTGCCCATTCAGATCGCGGCGCGAGTTTGGTTTGAAGTCAACCTGCTCTTACTCTTGGTCTCCGTCGGCTTGTTGACCGAAGGCTGGCCAACCGCCAAGCGCGTATGGACCGGCCTCGCCGCTGTCTTCTTCCTGCCTGTATTGGGGAGCCTTGTCATCGGGCAATACGGTTTTCCAATTTTGCTCGGCGCGGCGCTGTTTGGACACGCGCTGAAGAATCGCAACGTCATACTGATTCCATTCGCCGCGGTCTTGCTCACCTTCAAGCCACATCTTGGAACATTGATTTTGCTTGTGGGCCTCATCTTCCTGTCATTCCAGCGCAACGAATTCAGCCGCCGCGCGCTGATGGCCGTCGTCATCGCCGGGCTTCTACTATTCATCATCGGTTTTTTTGCCTCTCCCCTATGGCCGCTCGATTATTATCATTCGTTGACCGGCTTTAGGGATGTATCTCAATGTCACCAGTGCAATAGTCTTCCGATGGTACTTGCGGGCATAATCGGCGGCGGATTTAGTCAAGCCGTTTGGCTGGCTATGGGGTTACTGATTTTGTCTTTGATATGGCTGATCTTTGAATGGAAAAGATTTTCTGTTGAGCCGGCACGGTTGATTGCCGGCGCGGTTATAGTCACTTTGCTCGCCAGCCCGTATTTGCAAAACTATGATTACATTCTATTGTTGATTCCATTGTTCGCTTCGGTGAGCGGAGCCAATCGCTTTCATTGGGCCTGGTTGACTCTCGCTTACCTGCTCCCATTCGCCGGTTTCGGAATCTTTGGCGTGGCCGGCGATGTCTCGCTGGTCATTTCTTCTCTGATTTGCTTTGTCGTTTTTGCGCATACCGCGCGGCAACTTGACGTTTCACCGAACGCGGCATAAAATCTCGTCACAATTCAATAACGGCCAACAGCGGCGAAGCCGGTGAAAGTCCGGCGCTGTCCCGCAACTGTGAATTAGCCGTTAGCGATTAGCAATTAGTCATTATGCTAAGAGCCAATCGCTAAACGCGAATAGCTAATGAGTCAGGTCGCCCGCTCTGGCCGGTTCACCACACTCTCGTGGAAAGGAGGTGGATGAAGGCCAGCCGGATTGCCTCTCCAACCTCCCCAGTCATTGACTGGGGATTTTGATTCTGCTTAGGAGAAAAATATGTTACGCAAGATTTTTGTTTTGACGTTACTCGCCACGTTGCTTCTCGCGGGATGTGGTCCCGCCTCTCCTTCGACTCCGACAACGGCTCCCGTTTCGACGGTTGCTCCTGCCACCGAAGTTTCCACCGTTGCGCCGACTCCCATCATATTGACCGACGGCCTGGGCCGCGAGGTCAAACTCGACGCGCCCGCCCAACGCGTGGTTTCGCTTGCCCCCTCCAACACGGAGATTTTGTTTTCCATCGGCGCGGGCAGACAGGTCGTCGGACGCGATGAGTTCTCCGATTTTCCGGAGCAGGCCAAAGGTCTCGCGAGTATCGGCGGCTCGATGGGGCAGTACAGCACGGAGGCCATCGTCGCGTTGAAGCCTGATTTGGTCCTCGCCGCGGAGATCAACACGCCCGAACTCGTCAAGCAACTCGAAGACCTCGGATTGAAAGTCTATTATCTCAAGAATCCAAAGACGATTGAGGAGATGTACGGGAACCTTGAAATCGTCGGGCAACTCACCGGCCACGATGTGACCGATTTGATTTCATCGCTCAAAGCGCGCGTCGCGGCGGTGGATGAAAAGATCGCGACGGTCACAGAAAAGCCGATGGTATTTTACGAGATTGACGCCACCGATGCGTCCAAGCCATATACATACGGGCCGAACACATTTGGCGATTTGCTCATCACCCGCGCAGGCGGGACGAATATCGGAGGCGCATTGAAGGACCCATATCCGCAAATTAGCCTTGAACAGATCGTGACATCGAACCCATCCATCATCGTTTTGGGCGACTCGCTTTATGGCATAAATCCTGATTCTGTCAAAGCGCGCTCGGGTTGGGCCTCGATCGAGGCAGTCAAGAACGGCAATATCTTCCCGTTCGATGACAACCTCGTCAGCCGCCCCGGCCCTCGCTTGGTGGATGGATTGGAGCAGTTGGCGAAACTCTTTCATCCAGAATTGTTCAAATAAAGATATGCAGGGGCAGAGCGTCACTCCGCCCCTGCAACCAAAGAAATGAAATTCCGTTCGTATCTTTTTTCCCTCCTCGCCCTTGTCCTGGTATTGACACTGAGTCTCGCCATCGGCTCTGTGTTTCTTTCTCCTTCTGAGTTATGGGCCGCGCTGACCGGGCATGGCTCGCAAACCTCCAGCGCAATTTTGTGGTCCATCCGTTTGCCGCGCACCGTGTTGATCGCGCTGACCGGCATGGCGTTGAGCGGAAGCGGCGCGGCGTATCAGGGTTTGTTTCGTAATCCGCTGGCGGACCCGTTTTTGATTGGCGTCGCATCCGGCGCGGGACTCGGCGCGGTGATCGCGATGAGCGTCAAATGGCCGTATTCGTTTTGGGGGTTGATGGCTATCCCCATGTCCGCGTTTGCCGCGGCTTTGATCACAGTTTTCATCGTTTATTCTCTGGCACGCGTCGGCAAAACCATCCCGACTACAAATCTGATTCTGGCAGGCGTGGCGTTTTCATCTTTTGCCACATCGCTCACATCGTTTCTCATGCTTCGCTCCACCGGCGAAGTCCGCCGCGCGCTCGGATGGCTGTTGGGCGGGGCCAGTCAATCCGGCTGGACGGCCATCCTTGCCATCGCTCCTTATCTTTTTATCGGGCTTGGCATTTTGATCTTCAGCGGTCACGCCATGAATCTTTTGCAGTTTGGCGATGACCAGGCCCAACAACTCGGATTGAACGTCACGCGCACAAAAACGATTCTGTTGATTTCATCCTCGCTGGCGACCGCCGCGGCAGTGGCATTCTCCGGCATCATCGGTTTTGTTGGTTTGATCGTGCCGCATGTGATGCGTTTATGGTGGGGCGCGGACTACCGCCGCCTCATTCCGCTTTCGATCATCAGCGGCGGCACAGCGCTTTTGCTTTCCGATGTGATTGCGCGCGTGATTCTGGCGCCACAAGAGATTCCAGTTGGCATCGTGACCGCGCTGGCCGGCGCGCCATTTTTCCTGTGGGTCCTGCGCCGCGCGAAGAATCAGGGATATTGGTGAAATGCTGAAAATCGAAAACCTTTCCGTCCATTATGGTTTGCGCCGCGTGTTGCACGATGTCGCTCTCGATGTGCAAAGCGGTGAAGTGCTGGCATTGATCGGCCCCAACGGCGCGGGCAAGTCCACACTGATTCGCGCTGTGAGCGGAGTCATCCCAATTCAAAGCGGACGCATCCGCACGAACGGCGATGATTTCGACGCGCTTTCGCCGATGCAACGCGCAAGATATATCGCGACCGTTCCGCAGGCCGTTTCTCTTCCGCCCGCTTTTACTGTGTGGGAAACTGTCTTGCTTGGACGCACACCTTATTTAAATTTTCTCGGTCAGCCCTCGACGAAGGATGAAGACCTGGCGCGGCGCGCCCTCGACCGCGTCAGCGCGTTGACACTGGCCGAGCGCCGCGTTGGGGAGCTTTCCGGCGGCGAACAGCAACGCGTGCTACTTGCGCGCGCATTGTGTCAGTCCACGCCGATTCTTTTGCTCGATGAACCGACGGCTCATTTGGACTTGCAATATCAAGTAGGTCTGCTGGAATTGGTCCGCGAATTGGCGCATAACGATCATCTTGCCGTCCTGCTTGCCCTGCATGATTTGAATCTCGCGGCGCGTTACGCGGATCGCATCGCGCTGATGGTTGGAGGCGAGATCAAAGCCTCCGGAAAGCCGGAGCAGGTTCTGCGTCCAGATTTGATCGAGGCGGCGTATTGTCTGCCGGTTGAGGTGGTCAGGCATCCATTCCTTAATATCCCTCTGATTTTGCCCAAGTCACAAAAATGATACAGCCCCGCGATTCGCGGGGCTGTATTTTAAAAAACAAAACGGCCTTATTTGCCGAAGAGGGCCGCGATGGCGTAGATTAGGGCAAGAGCGCCCAGAAGCCACGGCCAGAAGGACAGGGACGAGAGGGCAGAAACGAACGCGCCCAAGCCGTAAAGAAGGAAGAACAACCACATGCACCAACCGGAAATTGTCTTAGGCATCATCATGTTACACTCTCCTTGTGAAGTGAGATGGTTTTTGACCGTCCGCGCGGACAGTTCTGAACTATAAAACACGGGGGTTTTGAGGAGGTTTCGCGCCGCGTGGTACAATTTGCACGATCATTTTCCCGCTCAGCCTGCCGCATTTGACAGCGGGAGGCTTTTTCTGACCATGACGACCCTCTTCGCGCCCGCTGAATTTACCCTTACCCGTGAAACCTCAGAACGCACCAAAGGCCCGGCCCGCTGGGTCTGGTCACACGCGATTCGCTACTGGCCCACTCTGGTCATGCTGGTTGTGGGCGCCATTGGCAACGCTGCGCTGGCCGCCGTCGTGCCCGTGCTGGTTGGCAACGCTTTCAATGACATGCTCCAGCCCAACCCGGATGTCGGCGCATTGATCCCGCTGGCGCTGATCATGGGTGGCTCGCAGATCGTGCGCGGCGTGCTTCAATTTGGGCGCAACTTCGGGGCGGAATTGATGGCTCAACGCATCGAGCGCGACATCCGCGACGAACCCTACGTGTCTCTGCTTGGCAAGAGCATGACTTTCCATAACCTCCAGCCGGTCGGCGACACGATGGCGCGCGCCACCAATGACGTGCGCGAAGTCAATTTCATGTTCAGCCCCGGTATCAACCTTGTGATTGGGTCGGCGTTGTTCATCGTGATTCCGTTCTTCTTTGTACCGCATTATCACCCTTCCCTTCTGCTCACACCCGCGCTGTTCACGGTTGCATATTTCTATTCGTTATGGCGTTACCTAAAAACCATGTCGCCTGTTACGGATGAAGTTCGTCAGACGTTCGGGCAGATGAACACACACCTTTCCGAAGCGCTGGACGGCGTGGAGATCATGAAGGGCGCGGCGCAGGAAGGCGCGGAGGTGGATACATTCGTCACCAATGCGCGCCGCGTGAGAAATGCTTTTGTGCGTCAGGGCGACATTGAGGCCCGCTTCCTGCCAAATCTTTTGATCGGCCTCGCGTACGCGGGCGGACTCTTCCACGCGCTCCTGCTTTTCCGAGTCGGCCTGCTCAACACCGGCGATGTGGTCGCGTACTTTGGCCTGCTTCGCATGTTGGAATTCCCGACCTTCACATCCTCATTCGCCTACACTCAAATTTCTTTGGGGATTTCCGGCGCGCGCCGAATTTTGGATTTGATCAACCAGGAGACCAACCTCGATCAAAACGCTTCAGGCCGGACCTCAGCCATGCGCGGCGAAATCGAGTTTCGCGGCGTCTCGTTCAGTTATCCCTCAGCCTCCCTCCGGGAGGGGAGCGAGGGAGAAAATGTTTTGCAAAACATCTCCTTCCACGTCAAACCGGGACAGACGGTTGCCATCGTCGGTCAGACGGGCGCAGGCAAGACCTCGCTCGTCAAGTTGATCAACCGTACGTACGACCCCACACAGGGACAAGTCCTTGTAGACGGCGTGGATGTCCGTGATTGGAATCTGGCATCTCTGCGTTCGCAAATCTCAATGATCGAGCAGGACATCTTCCTCTTTTCGCGTTCTGTCAGCGATAACATCGCATTTGGAAAACCCGGCGCGACGCGCGATGAAGTGTTATCTGCCGCGCGCGCCGCACAAGCCCATGACTTCATTGAAACGTTTGAACAAAAATACGAGACGGTCATCGGGGAACGCGGTGTGACTCTCTCCGGCGGACAGCGTCAACGCCTCGCGCTGGCGCGGGCTTTTCTCACCGACCCGCGCATCTTGATCCTCGACGACTCCACTTCAGCGATTGACTCGGAAACCGAGGATAAGATCCAGCGCGCCATTGCCAACGCCGCAAAGGGACGCACCACCATTCTCATCACCCATCGTCTGTCTCAAATCCGCTGGGCAGATTTGATCATCGTTTTGCGTCAGGGCCAGATCGCCGCCATGGGCTCGCATGAAGAATTGATGAAAACATCTGAGGCATACAGCCGTATATTCAGAGAATGAACTGACTACTGATTACTGACCACTGGATACTGAACAATGGGCTTCTTCGCCGGACTTAATGCAGAAAAATACGACCGTCAATACAGCGACCGCCAATTGGCTGGCCGCATCTTTGAATACTTTAAACCACAGGCCAAACGATTGGGCTGGGTTTCCGTGCTCGTCGTCGTTATCGCCGCCATTGGCGCATCTCTGCCAGTGGTGGTCAGCCGCCTTGTTGACTTGCTCAAAGGTGAACCGACCATGCAGGCCATCTCGGTTGTGGGCCTGGTCTTGCTCGCAATCGGTTTCGCGGTGTGGGCGCTCAACTGGGCGCGGCGCAGTCTGGTTGTGCGCGCTGTCGGCGACGTGGTGCTGGCATTGCGCGCCCAGGCCTTTCAAGCCGCCGCGGAACATGATTTATCCTTCTACGATCAATTTTCTTCCGGGCGCATCGTCTCGCGCATCACCTCGGATACGAACGATTTCGGTCAACTGGTGGTGATTGTCACGGATGTGACCTCACAGGTTGTGCAGGCTGTCATCCTCGGCGTGATTCTATTCCGCACCGAATGGCACATGGCCCTGCTCATGCTCTCTTTTATTCCCTTCATATTTGGCATCACGATTGGCTTCCGCAACCTGGCCCGCCGCGTCACCAAACGCGGAATGCAGGCCATGGCAGACGTCAACGCGGCGATCAAGGAAACGGTCAGCGGGATTTCGATTGCGAAAAATTTCCGTCAGGAAGAAAGCATCTTCCGAACGTTTGATGGCGCCAATCAGCAATCGTATCGCGTCAACGTGCAACGCGGGTTCGTGCTCTCGCTGGTTTTTCCAGTTCTCAATGCGGTCGGTGGAATCTGCACGGCCATTCTCGTCTACGCGGGCGGGTTGAGCATCACGCAGGGCGCGGTCACAGCCGGGGCGTGGTATCTCTTCATTATGAGCCTCGATCAATTCTTCTTTCCGATTTTGAATCTCTCGGCGTTCTGGGCGCAGATTCAGCAGGGACTGGGTGCCGCGGAACGAGTCTACGCTTTGATCGACGCGGACCCGAATGTGGTCCAGAAAGAGATGCGGGATGTCCCGCGTTTAAGGGGTGAGATCTGCTTCGAGCATCTCAATTTCCGTTACACGGATAAAGAGCCGGTTCTCACCGACTTCAATTTGTGCATCCAGCCCGGAGAGACGATCGCGTTTGTGGGCCACACCGGCGCAGGCAAGTCGTCCATCGCGAAATTGATCGCGCGCTTTTATGAATTCCAGGAAGGCGCGTTGACCATTGATGGCATGGACATTCGCACCTTCGATTTACAGCAATATCGAAAGCAACTGGGCATCGTTTCGCAAGTTCCGTTTTTATTTTCGGGAACGGTCGCGGACAATATTCGGTACGCCATGCCAAGCGTGACTGAAGACGAGATGCTTGAAATGGCAAAGCGTATCGGCGATGGCGAATGGCTGGAGACTCTGCCCGATGGTTTGCGCACGGAAGTCGGCGAGCGCGGCAACCGCCTCTCTATGGGGCAGAGACAACTTGTGGCGTTGATGCGAGTCCTCGTCCAGCGTCCCGCCATCTTCATCCTCGATGAAGCGACTGCCAGCATTGATCCGTTCACCGAGTGGCAGATTCAGCAAGCGTTGAATCTCATCCTCGAACATTCAACCAGCATCCTGATCGCGCATCGCCTCTCGACGGTGAAAGCCGCAGACCGAATCATCGTGATGGAAAAGGGCCGCATCATTCAGGAAGGCAATCACGAATCCTTGCTCGAACAAGGCGGGCATTACGCGATGCTGTACAACACATACTTCAGACATCAAAGCCTCGCCTATGTGGAGCAGGCAAGGGAGTTGATCGAAAAATGAATGGAGATGCTCCGCGTGGTTAATTTTTTGATGATGTTGTGGCATAGCCTGGTCGCGGCGTTGAAGAGCGGTCAGTTGCCGCAACTCGGCTATTGGACTTACATCATTTTGGCTTTGCTTGTGGCTGTGGAAGGCCCCATCGCGACCTTGCTCGGCGCGGCCGCGGCCTCTGCGGGACTCATGCGTCCGTGGCTGGTCTTCTTCGCCGCGGCGGTTGGAAATTTAATCGCGGATAATCTTTGGTACTCGCTGGGTTATATGGGTAAGACTGAATGGGTCTATCGCTTTGGACGGCGATTGGGCGTCCGCGAAAGTCTGATCGAGCATCTCAAACACAACATGATCGCGCACGCCACGAAGGTCCTTTTTCTTGCCAAGTTGACGGTGAGTTTTGTGATCCCGTCATTGTTTACGGCAGGCTTGTTGAAGGTTCCATGGCGCCGCTGGTTTCCCGCCCTCTTGCTGGCAGAAACCATTTGGACGGGATCACTCGTTTTGATCGGTTATTACACTACCGAGGCGATCAAGCGCGTGGAGCAAGGCGTGGAATATGCCGCGCTGGCCGCCTCCATTCTCTTCGTTACGTTTTTGATTTTCGCCGGACGCCGTTTGATCAAAGAATGGGATCGGGATGTCAACCAATCCGACTCATAATTCATCCATGATTTCGAGGAATCAAGTTCATGCGTATTTTGATAGCAAGCACAGCCTACTATTTCAGGTTGGATGGGCAGGATGTGTTCACGCTCAACCTCGCAGAGGGACTTGCACAGCGCGGCCATACCGTATTAAGTTTATTCACGTCAGATTCGGGCAAGCCCGGAAGCGATGAACGCAACGGCGTCCGGCTTGAGGCGTTGAATTCAATTCATCTGGCCTGGTTGCACCCCGAAGCCTACATGCCTGCTTTTTTCGGCGCAAAGGTCCGTTCCGTCTTCGATGACTTTCAACCCGAGATCGTTCATGTTCAGGATCATTTTCCCGTGTGCCGCGCAGTGGTTCATGAGGCAAAAAAACGGAAAATCAAAATCGTAGGCACCAATCATTTCATGCCTGAAAACGTGGCGCAATATGTGCCCGTTCTGTCACGCGTCAAACCTCTATTCAATTGGATCGCATGGCGCTGGGTGCTGAGTTGTTACAACCATTTGGATATGGTGACGGCTCAGTCGCGCGCCTCGGCGGATCTGATTCGCGCCAACGGACTGCGCGTCCCGGTTTATCCGGTTTCATGCGGAATCAATTTCAATCGTTTTCATCCGCTTCCTTCCGTGGACCGTTTGGCCGTTCGCGCACGCTATGGGCTGGATCCCAGCTGTACGCTTTTTCTCTTCGTTGGCCGCCTTGAGCAGGAAAAGCGCGTGGATGTTTTACTGCACGCCTTGAAAAAACTCAACCGTAACGACGTTCAACTGGTCATTGCCGGGCGCGGCACGGCGCAAAATGAATTGCAGACTCTGGCGAAGTCATTGGGAGTTTGGGATCGCGTCCGCTTCACCGGCTTCGTTCCCAACGAAGACCTGACGGCCCTGTTGAACAGCATTGATATATTCACAATGCCCAGCGAAGCAGAGCTGTTGAGCATTGCCTCACTGGAGGCCATGGCCTGCGGACGTCCTCTGCTTTTGGCAAACGCGGTCGCTTTGCCCGAGTTGGTTACCCACGGTGTGAACGGATATTTATTCAAGCCCGGTGACCCGGAAGACGCGGCGCGCTACATGTCCCTGCTGGCCGATCACCCCGAACAGTGGGAAGCCATGGGCAAAGCCAGCCTGGAAAAGGCGCAGGCTCACAGCCTCGAAAACACGATCCAACGCTACGAAACGTTGTACAAAGACGCGCTGAAATAGATTCTGTTTTCGGGATTGAATCTGGGCGGGTTTTCCTCTATACTATTCTTGTATTTTAGAGAGGAGAGTAATCATGCCTGCCCAATATCATTTCGTGTTCTGGAATCTCGAAAACCTCTTTGACATCGAAGGCTCGCCGCGCCGCGGAGAGAAAGTGGCGCGTGTGCTCGGTGAAAGCATCAAGGGCTGGACCCAAGCCCTGCTGGAAAAAAAGGTCAGCCAGTTATCCTCCATCATCCGCAAGATGAACAATGCCCGCGGACCGGACCTGATGGGCATTTGTGAGGCAGAGAATCTGTTCGTGATTGATTTGCTGGTCAAGAGCCTTGCCCCGCTGGGTCGGGCTTATAAAATCATCCACCATGATTCGCCGGATAAGCGCGGCATTGACGTGGCTTTCATCTACGATAGCAATTTGTTCGAGGTGCCTCTCCCACTGACGGACAATGTGTTCAGTCATTTCGTTTTACGCCGCACAGCCACGCGCGATATTTTACAGGTCACGTTCAAAACCAAAGCCCACGCGCGAGAACTCATCGTGATGGGAAATCACTGGCCGTCGCGCAGTGGCGGAGAGGCCGAGTCCGACGCGTATCGCGCCATGGCGGGTGAGACGCTGGCTTATTTCCATCAGCGGACGATGGAAATCAAAGGAGATAAAACTCCGGTGATTGCCATGGGTGATTTCAACGATGAACCGTTCAACGCCTCGCTGGTGGATTATGCGTTGAGCCAGAGAGTTGCGTCCCTTGTGACCGGCGGAAGGAACCCATACTTCTTGAATTTGATGTGGCCGATCCTTGGTCAACGCGTGGGGACGTTATATTTCGATGGGCCGAATTTGCTGGATCAGTTCCTCGTCAATAAAAACTTCCTCAAACCGGACTCAGTTTTCAAGGTCAAGCCGGATTCGGCAAATATCATCCATTTCCCTGAAATGATGAAGAAGGACGGAAGCCCGATCCCCTTTGGCGGGATGGGCAAACCCGTCAATCAAAACGGATTCAGCGATCACTTTCCCGTCGAAGTTATTCTGACTGAAGATTAGAGTGTGTATCCAAAATCAATTTCATGTGTCATTCTGAGGAGCGAAGCGACGAAGAATCTCAAATTTTGAACGAAAAAAAACGAGATTCTTCGCTCCCTTT
>JAJPIZ010000031.1 GCA_021324435.1 Anaerolineae bacterium | reverse complement strand
TGAGGAGCGAAGCGACGAAGAATCTCAAATTTTGAACGAAAAAAACGAGATTCTTCGCTCCCGTTGGTCGCTCAGAATGACATGAGACGAATTTGCATACAGACCCTGGGTTGAGAGAAAAGAACAGGAATAAACTCAATGCCGATTTATGATCTTTTCTCCAAACAACTTGATGTGTCGGCGGTCTCCGACCTCGGCACACAACCGACCGAAGGTCTCACCAACATTCGAGACCTTCGGTCAAATCCTCGACGGGGTCAGAGACTTACGCCAAGCAAGAGAAATCCATCAAAACATCGAATTGATTTCCCCAACACCAAAGTGGAATTGCTCAAAGTTTTAGGTGCGGATGAATAAATGGGCCCTTTTCTCGCCACCATCCTCACCTTTGCTATTGCGTTGACCTTCCTGCGCGCCATGGACTTCTTCGCGCACCGCGGCTGGATCGAACCGCGCCTGAGCCGCAAATTGATTCACATCGGCACCGGTCCGCTGTTTGTTTTGTGCTGGCTGTTGTTCCCGGATCAACCCGAATCCCGCTGGCTGGCCGCGCTGGTTCCGTTCATGATCGTCGCTCAGTTCGCGCTGGTGGGACTGGGTGTGCTCAAAGATGAAGCCGCGGTGCAGGCCATGTCGCGCACAGGGAACCCGCGTGAGATTCTGCGCGGCCCGTTGTTTTATGGAATCGTCTTCGTGGTCTTGACTCTTGTCTTTTGGAAAGACTCACCGGTTGGCATGACCGCCCTGATGTTGATGTGCGGCGGCGATGGTCTGGCCGACATCGTGGGTCGCCGCGTGGCCTCGCCAAAGATTCCGTGGAGCAGGGAGAAATCATTGGCCGGCTCCATCAGCGTCTTCGCAGGCGGATGGTTACTGACAGCCATCATCCTTTTCATCTATATGTCAGCGGGAGTTTTTACAAAACCATTCAGCACTTATCTTCTACCCATCACCATCGTCGCATTGATTGGGGCGCTGATTGAATCTCTTCCATTCAAGGACGCGGATAATATCACCGTCACATTGGCGGCGGTCATTGTCGGCTTGCTTGTTTTTTAAATTTTTCAAAAAGTCGCGTCGCGCCGATCTACAACTTCATAATCATCCCGTTGATGCGCCGAGATCAACAGGATTTCATGTCTCAAAAACGTTATCAAATTCGGGAATCAATGATATATATTGAAAAAATTGGAAACACCGAGAAAGGACCTTTAGAAAATGGGAAACTCTCCTCAATACTGGGGACTCTCTTCCTGTATTGACTTGTACGAATGCGATCTTAGTTTAATGAAAGATGCGGAGGCCATCCGTGAATTCGTCAGGTTGTTGTGTGATCGCATCAAGATGAAGCGTTTCGGCGAGACTCAGGTCGTGCACTTCGGCGATGATCCGCGCGTGAACGGATTCAGCATGACGCAGTTGATCGAGACCTCGCTTGTGTCCGCGCATTTTGCCGAAGCCAGCCGCGCCATTTATCTCGATGTTTTCAGTTGCGCGCCGTACGATCCAAAGGATGCGGCGGAGTTTGCCTTGAATTATTTCAAAGGCAAGAGATATAACCTGCACACGGTGGAAAGAAAGTAATCGCTTTACCCCAAAACTGCGGCCCGCACCGCGTTACAGCGTTCGCAATCGTCCCGCTGGCAGAGCAAAGCCAGCGGGTCCGTTGTGATGCGGCGAATCACCGCCTCGAACAAAGCGCGCAACGGCAGGGCCTTGACAATCGCATCCCCGATCTTCAAACTGCGCGTATCGCGAACCAGATCAATGGCAATCGCATCAAACCCGGACGAATCGCCGGGGAAGCCGGGACATTCGACGATGCGATCCGGCAGAAGCGCCCAGCGGACGAATTGTTTGCGCCCCGCCAGTTTCTCCGCGTAATGAATGCTGGTGTTGACCGTGTGATCCACGCCGAGCAGTAAGACCCATCCATCAGCATCCGCCAACGCAAAGATGGGTCCGAGCGGATCCTGCATGGTCTGCGCGGCTAAAAATTTTTCGGCATGAACTCCGGTGAACGATTGAATCGGATGCAAAGTCCGTTTGGCAAGGGGGTGACGGCGCAAGGTCTCAGGCACGATGCCCATTTGTTTGTCAACAGGCATATGTTGATCGAAAGGCACCGCTAAACGATTGCCATCCATGCCATTGCCATACGTAATTCCATTGTTGGGCGGGCCGACTTCGGGCGTGATCATGGTCTTGTATGTAAAGGCCGGCATGACCAACGCGCCGACCGAATCGAGCACGGCGCGCATCAATGAGTCCGCGCCGCCATTGACTTCGCCAAAGGCTTTGAGCGAGGCGTGCGCGATCACGGGTGTTTGCGAAAGCCCAAGGGTCATCAGCGCCGCTCGCAGGTCAAGGAAAGAAACGGTGGTCATTTGATGATGGACGATAGGCCACAGACGACAGACCGTGAATCGTGGTTTGTGGTTCGTCGTCCGAGATTCAGGTTTATCACTTCCCCTTCCATTCCGGCTTGCGCTTTTCAACAAATGCTTTCATGCCTTCTTTTTGATCTTCGGTTGCAAACAGATTATAAAATTCCTGACGTTCCACATGGAGGGCGTCGGTCAACGTACGCTCATAAGCCTGATTGATCATCTTTTTCGCGACCCGCACCGCGACCGGAGGGCGCGACGCGATTTCATCGGCCAGTTTCAGTGCTTCGTCCAAATATCGTTCATTCGGGACCACGCGATTGACGAGGCCGAATTGAAGCGCCTCCTGCGCTGACAGCGTGCGATTGTTCAAAATCATCTCCATCGCAATGGCTTTGCCCACCGCGCGCGTGAGACGCTGCGTGCCGCCCGCGCCGGGGATGACTCCGATGGTGATTTCAGGCTGTCCAAACTTCGCAGACTCCGATGCGACGATCATGTCGCACGACATGGCGATTTCGCATCCGCCGCCCAGCGCATAGCCCGACACCGCCGCAATAACCGGTTTTTGAATCTTGAGGATGCGGCCAAACGCCGCAACGTGATCGCGATCCATCATCTCGGTCACGGATTTATCGGCCATCTCTTTGATGTCCGCACCTGCCGCAAAGGCCTTTTCGTTTCCAGTGACGACCATCGCGCCGATGCCGTTGTCGTTGTCGAACGTTTCAAGCGCGTCCATCAATTCGAGAATCAATTTATTATTCAACGCGTTCATGGCCTGCGGACGGTTGAGCGTAACCAACCCCACGCGCCCGCGCGTTTCAGTCAGAATGAATTCGTACGACATGATGACTCCTTTCACGATTATGACAAAGACTCTTGAACCGCAAAGCACGCCAAGGGCGCCAAGTTTTTATGTTTTTGCTTCGCGATCTTCGCGGCCTTCGCGGTTCGGTTTACTCTGATTCTACACGAGAAATTAATCTGTGCTACCATTGTGCCGATATTTTCCAAAGGAGAACACATGGATATCCTTCTCGCTCTTCATTCCATCATTCGCTGGATCATCATCGTGGTGGCCGCGTTGGCCATCATCAAATTCGCTATCGGTTGGGCGGGAAATCATTCCTTCACAGGCATGGACCGCGGCCTGGCTTCCGGCTTCAGCGGCCTGATGGATTTGCAAGTCCTGCTCGGTCTTATCTATTTCATTTGGAATGGTATGGCCGGTACAGGCTTTCCGCTGTATCGCATCCTGCACATGATCATTATGATTCTCGCGGCGGTCGCGGCGCACATTCCAGCCCGCCTGAAAAACTTGAATGACAAACTGCGTTTCCAATTTTCCGCGATGATCATCATCGGCGTTTTGGTGTTGATCGTCATCGGCATTTCAGTGCTGCCGAGGCACTAGACCATAGATCATTGACCATGGTCCATCGTCTATGGTCTATCGTCTATAGTCCATCGTCCCATGACCACTGACCTCGCCCTCGAAAAACTCGACTTCAAACGCGTCCTGCCCATCCTCGTCATCGTGCTGGTTGACCTGATGGGTCTTTCGATCATCGTCCCATTGCTTCCACTCTTTGCAGCGCGCTTCGGGGCCACACCGCTCCTCATCGGCATTTTGCAAGCCACATATCCGATGATGCAATTCATCGGCGCGCCGATTCTCGGACGATTGTCCGACCGCTTCGGGCGCAAGCCCATCCTCATCTTCAGTCAGCTCGGCACGCTGGCCGGATTCATCCTGCTCGGTTTCGCCAATACCCTCTGGCTGTTGTTCGCCTCGCGCATCATTGACGGCCTCTCCGGCGCGAACATGTCCACCGCGCAGGCCGCGATTGCAGACAGCACCACCGAGAAGACGCGCACGCAGGGACTCGGTCTGATCGGCGCGGCCTTTGGGGTTGGATTCATCCTCGGGCCGATCATTGCCTATTTGGTGCTGGCCGCTTCGGGCGGGGACTATCGAGCGGTGGCGTTGACCGCGGCCTTCTTCTCGCTGACGTCCATCCTGCTCACCACGTTTTGGTTTCATGAATCGCATCAAGACGATTCGCCAGCGGCGAAATCACATCGCGCTCCGTTTTCATTCAGCACGATGAGACAGGCCCTCGCCCAACCCGCGGTGGGATATTTACTGCTCGTGATGTTCTTCTATCAATTTGCCTTCGGCGGATACGAACAACTCTTTTCGCTTTTCACGCTCACGCGCCTCGGCATGGACGCCACATCCACAGCCGGGTTGTTTGCGCTGGCCGGCGTCTTCATTGTGATCGTTCAGGGCGTGCTGATCGGTCGCTGGTCCCGCCAAAGAGGCGACCGCTGGCTGGTGATTTTGGGAGTCTCGACTCTGGCCATCGGTCTGATCGGAACGTCGCTCACGCCGCGCGTCCCCGTGCCGTGGTACAGCCAATCGAAAGTGCTGGAAAGCCTGGCGGGACAAGGTCCGATTCGCGTTTCGATTCGCGACATCCGAGTGACTCTGCCGGATGAGACCGCCAAAGGCTGGTTTGGAATCATCTGGTTGTTGATTGCCTCGTTTCCCGCCGCGCTGGGAGGCGGCGTTTTGCATCCCGCGGTGAACAGCCTGATCACCAAGTCGTCCGAGAAAAGCGAAGTGGGCGGCATGTTGGGAATCTCCGCCGCGTTCTACAGCGCGGCCAACGCGGTCGCGCCGCTGTTTTACGGCTCGGTTTTTCAATGGCTCGGCGCGCCCGTGCCGTTCCTCCTCGGCGGCCTGATTTTGGCCATGTTGTGGATTTTCGCGCCGAGGGCCATCCCCAAATCCATTGCTGTTTCATAAGAAACCTTGCGCGCTTTCCAAATCGGACTATAATCGTCAAAATACTGGAGCCGCCGCATGGATGCACACGCAATTACCCTCACACTCGACATTGTTCTGGTTATTAGCGCGCTGTTGGCGCTGTATTTTCGTCCCCGCATCGGCGGGCAACTCGCAGTAGGTCTCAGGTTGATCATGGTCGGCGTTTTCATCCTGGGCCTCACCCACCTCACCGACACGTTGCTCCACGACTACGTCACAGCCATTGACGCGACCATGCGTCCGCTGTTGCATCGTGCCTTGAATGTGATCGGTTTCCTCTTCATCTTTATCGGTTTCTTTGGCATGAAGAGAGCCATCGAAGCATAAAATGGAAACTGACACTCAGATTGACGTCTACAAGGAAGTCCTGACGGCCATCGTCCAACGCTTTATCAAGTTGATGGGCCACGAAATCGCTCTGCGCTTTGCGCGCCGCGTGTATGGATTGCGTATTCAGGACGACGGAACGGTAACCAGTTATCAAGGCGATGGCTGGATTGCCATTCAGGGCGTGATCATCGAATACATGACCCTGCTCGGCCCCGAAATCCTGCCGCTGACCCAGCGTGCGGTCAACCCGACCATGGAACGTCATCCCCAAAAAATAAAACTCCCATCCCTTCTGCAATAAAAAAGACCTGCGATGAATTCGCAGGTCTTTTATTTTTCTAATTAGGAGACAAATCCAATCTTTCAGGTGCGACGCACTCGCGCGTTCACCCATCCCCCAACAACACATCGGCCAAATCCGCGGTGCTCGGCAAAATCAAATCCGGGCGCTGACGTTGCAACTCAGCCTGCTCGCCGAATCCGCACAGCACGCCGACCGTTTGCGCGCCGGCGGCTTTGCCCGCGCGGATGTCCACGGTCGTGTCGCCTGTCATCAGGCACGCATCCGGCATCACGCCCATTTTTTGCGCGGCAAACAAAATCGGGTCCGCGTAGGGTTTGGTATGTTCGGCGCTCAAAGCCGTGACGATCACATCAAAATATTTCACCAGATCGAATTGTTTCAAAAAAGCCATCGTGCTGTCTTCGTCTCGCGCGCTGACCACTGCCATCGGGTAATGTCCCTTGAGCCGCGCCAGCATCTGCTCCACGCCGGGGACGATCAGATATTGTCTCGCCTTGTGTTTGCGATGACGATACATCCAGTTGATGAACGCGATGATTTCATCGTCGAGGCCGATGGTGTCAGTGATGCCGAGCAGAGCGTTGCCCGGCGATTCCATCCACATCACCAGTCGACGCGCGGCGCGCGCTGGGTCGCTCACAAAAGGCATGTAGTGAAAGAATCCCACAAACTTGTTTACATAAAAATCATCGGTGTCGCTGAGAGTCCCGTCCACATCGAAACACAGCGCGCGGATTCGTTGAAGATCAAGGGTCATGAGCCAATTCTACCCTAGCCCTACCCCATCCCTCCCCATTTTCAAAAAAGCGGAAAATGGGGAGGGTGTCACGAAGTGAGGGGTAGGGCAAAGGCAATGATATACTTTCCGCAATGCAAAGCACATTGACTCACATCGAATGTCCTGAATGTGGCAAACGATACGACGCAAATCGCATTCAAACCATCTGCCCGGATTGCAAATCGCCTTTGCTGGCGCGTTATGACTTGGACCAAGCGCGTCGTTCTCTGGACCCTCAAGCGGCCTCCGCGCGCCCGCGCGGACTCTGGCGATGGGCTGAGATCCTGCCCGTGCGCGATGAAAAGAATCGCATCACACTCGGCGAGGGAGATACGCCGCTGATCCCGTCTCTGCGTTTGGGCGAATCGATTGGATTGAAAAATTTATACATCAAAGATGAATCCGGGAATCCGACCGCCTCCTTCAAAGCGCGCGGACTGGTCATGGCGGTCGCGAAGGCGATGGAGTTCAAGGTCAAAGGTCTGGTGATTCCCACCGCAGGCAACGCGGGCGGAGCATTGGCCGCCTACGCGGCGCGCGCCGGAATCGAAGCGCACGTCTTCATGCCAAAGGACGCGCCGCTCGCGAATCAACTGGAGGTCAAAGCCTTCGGCGCGGATTTGATTCTCGCAGATGGTCTCATCAGCGACGCGGGCAAACTGGCCGCGGAAGAAGCCGCCAAACACAAATGGTTCGACGTTTCCACGTTCAAAGAGCCGTATCGCGTGGAAGGTAAAAAGACCATGGGACTTGAACTCGCCGAACAGTTCAATTGGAATCTTCCGGATGTCATCATCTATCCGACCGGCGGTGGGACGGGCCTGGTCGGCATGTGGAAGGCCTTTGATGAAATGGAGAAGTTGGGCTGGATCAACTCAAAGCGGCCGCGCATGGTCAGCGTGCAGGCTGAAGGATGCGCGCCCATCGTCCGCGCCTTCGAGCAGGGAAAGGATCGGGCCGAGTTTTGGCAAAATGCCAGCACGCAGGCCGCCGGTCTACGCGTGCCCGGGCCGTTCGCCGATCGCTTGATTCTGCGCGGCATCCGCGAAAGTCATGGCGCCGCGATTGCGGTCAGCGATGAAGACATCCTTGCCGCGCAAAAAGAAATTGCGTCGCGCGAAGGCATCTTTGCCTCGCCTGAAGGCGCGGCCACCTGGGCGGCCTGCAAAAAACTGGCAAGGAATCACTGGATAAAAAGCGATGAACATGTAATTCTATTTAATACCGGAAGTGGGCTAAAATATCTGTGATGCTTCGCCGCCGTTGGCGGCTGAAGCAAACGAAATGACCGAAGATCGCACTCGAGCATTGCTTGAACTTCTTATCCAGATCAACCGTGAGGTCGCCGCGGCGCTGGACCTGCGTACTGTTTTGCAACGCCTGCTCTTCGCAGCTACACAAAATGTGGGCGGCGAGCGCGGCAGTATCATCGTGCTGGACGACGCGGGGAAACCGATTGACGCCACCATCATTTATGGTCAGAGTCTGCACGAACACACCACGCAACAATTGAGAGAAACCGTGGACCGCGGCCTGGCAGGCTGGGTGATCGAACACCGCAAAGCCGCGTTGATTCCCGATACAAACAAGGATGAGCGCTGGCTGAGGCGCTCCGACGACGCGCTCGATCAAAGCGGATCGAAGTCTGCGTTGTGCGTGCCGCTTCTGGCGCGGGACCGATTGGTCGGCGTACTGACCCTCGTCCATTCCGTGCCGAACGCGTTTGGCAAGGAGCATCTTGAACTCATGCAGGCCATCGCGGATCAGGCCAGCATCGCGGTGCTGAACGCGCGGCTCTATACCGAAAGTTCGCGCCAGGCGCGCATCATGACCGCGCTGGCCGATGGCGCGGCCGCCTTCAGCGCCTCGCTGGAAGTGCGCGAGGTTTGGCAGCGCGTTTTGAATCAGACTATGCAAGCCATGCAAGTGGAGACGGTCGCGATTGGATTGATCGAAGGACCGGAACAAAGCCTTGTGTTCCGCGCCGCCGCGGGGCAAAACGCCGGCAATATCATCGAGCGGCGCATCCCCGGCGGGAAGGGACTCGCCGGTCAGGTGGCGCGCGACGGACGCGGCGTTGTCATCCACAATGTGAAGGAGGACAAACGCTTCACCGATACAGATCGTTTTACGGGCATCGAAGCCAAAGCGATTGCCATCGCGCCGATCCAATCGCAGGGAAAGATCATCGGCGTGCTGGAAGCCATTAACCCGATTGCGCGCACATTCGATCCGGACGCGCTGACGGTGATGACCGGCATCGGCGGCCTGGCCGGGACGACCATTCGTAATGCGCAACTCTTCGAGCAATTGCAGAACGCGCATCAGCGTTACCGCGAACTGTTTGAAGAAAGCATTGACCCGATCTTCATCACGGATTGGGAGGGCAGGGTCATCGAGGCCAACCGCGAAGCCGTCAGCCTGAGCGGCTACAAAAACGAAGACTTGCACAAAATGAGCATTGACCAGCTGCACGAAGTCAATTGGAACAAGGTTGGGATGGAGTTCGAAAAACTGCGCGACGAGAATGGCAGCAATTATGAATCGGTGTTGCACAAAGCCGACTCGGGCAAGACTCCGATCGAAGTCTACGCGCGACGCGTGGAGTTCGAAGACGCGGATTCGATTCAATGGACTCTGCGCGACATCACCGAGCGCAAGGAATTGGATTCTCTGCGCGACGACCTGACCGCCATGATCTATCACGACCTGCGTTCGCCGCTTGGAAACATTGTCTCGAGTCTCGAAGTGTTGAACGGCATGGTCGGCGAAGATGAAGCGACGCGCAACATCCTGCATATCGCGGTCAATTCCACCGACCGTATCCAGCGGCTGGTCAATTCACTGCTCGACATCAACCGGCTCGAATCGGGGCAACCCATCGCGACACAAAAAGCGGTCAAGCCCGAAGAACTGATCGCGGACTCGATTCAGGCGGTTCAACCTTCCGCGTCGGGACGGCGTCAAACCATTGACACGAAAATCAACGGCTCGCTTCCCAATATCTGGGTGGACGCGGATATGATGCGACGCGTGCTGATCAATCTGTTGGAAAATGCGATCAAGTTTTCAAAGGTCGGAACAAAAATCGAGATCGGCGCAAGGAAAGATGGAACCTCGGTGCGTTTCTGGGTGTCCGATACCGGTCCGGGCATTCCGCCCTCGGAGCATAAACATATTTTCGAAAAATTTGCGCGCCTCAAAGGCAAGGACAAGCCGGGCGGCCTCGGCATCGGCCTGGCCTTTTGCCGCATCGCCGTGCAGGCCCACGGCGGGACAATCTGGGTGGAAAGCGAAGAAGGCAAAGGCGCGAAGTTTCTTTTCACTTTGCCGGTTATGGATGAAAAGGTTTGAGAGTAAAATAGCCCTCGCCTAACCCCTCCCGCCTTCGGCACCCTCCCCTTCCCTCTCCTAACGTTGGGAGAAGGAAGGGGAGGGCCGGGGTAGGGATGAGTGAGGGCATAGGAGTGTTATGCAATCCATTGCAGACAATGTTTATATCGAAGATAATTATCTCGGCGTGACACTGGGCGTGATTCAACAGCCGCGCGGACTGATTCAAATCGACGCGCCGCCCTCGCCCGAAGACAGTCGCTCTTGGCGCGCGGCGCTGATGAGTCTCAGCGGCGGACCGGAACGCGTGCTGATCAATCTCGATCCGCATCCCGACCGCACACTTGGCGCGCGCACGATGGACTGCACCGTGATCGCACAGGAAAAAACCGCGGCGGTGTTCCGCTCGCGTCCGACCACCTTCAAAGCGCAGGGCACAGAAACCGGCGCGGACTGGGAGACGATTCCCGGTCTCGGGACGGTGCGCTGGGCGCCGCCGGAAATTTCGTTCACGAATCGAATGTTTTTGCATTGGGGCGAGACGCCGGTCATCCTCGAACATCATCCAGGCCCGGCCTCCGGCGCGATGTGGGTGATCATCCCAGACGAAAAAGTCGTGTTCATCGGCGACCTCGTCCTAAAGAACCAGCCTCCCTTTTTGGCGCACTCCGACCTCCCGTCGTGGATCGAAGCGCTGGACGAACTGATGGGCCCGAACTATCGCGGCTACACGTTCATCAGCGGACGCGGCGGGACCGTCTCCAGTTCGATGATCAAGGCGCAGGCTGAATATATCAAGCAGATTCACGACCGACTCGAAAAGATGGGACGCCGCGGCACGTCGCCGGACGCGACCGAAAAGTTGATCGAGCCGCTCCTGACCAATTTCAAATCCTCCGCGGCGCGGCATAAACAATACGCGCAGCGACTGCGCTACGGACTTCGTCATTACTATGCTCGTCATTATCACATGGGCAGTTCCGCCGAGGAATAAATGACCGAACGCTTCCTTCCTCTCTTTGAACTCACACGCGGCAACATCGTCGAATCGATTCACTATGGCGCCATCGCAGTGGTGGACTCTCACGGCAAACTTTTGTATTCTTACGGCGACCCTCAAACGGTCGCTTTTTTACGCTCCTCGGCCAAGCCTTTTCAGGCTCTGCCCTTTTTTGAACGCAACGGGCCCGCGACCTTCGGCCTGACTCAAAAAGAACAGGCTTTGATCTGCGCCTCACACGAAGGCTCGGACGAACACGTGCAGGTCGCGGAGAGCATTCAAAAGAAAGCGGGCATCAAAGAAAGCGACTTGCAATGCGGCGTGCACATGCCCGGCGATGCAACCGCGTACAAAGCCTTGATCGCGCGCGGCCAGACGCCCACGACAAATCGCAACAACTGCTCCGGCAAACACAGCGGCATGCTGGCGCACGCCAAGATGCGCGGCCTGCCACTTGATACTTATCTCGACATCAATCATCCCATCCAGCAGGACATCCTGAGTGCCTTTGCCGAGATGTGCAAGTATCCGAGAGAAAAAGTGGAAATCGGCATTGACGGCTGTTCCGCGCCGAACTTCGCCGCGCCGCTCTATAATTCAGCGCTGGCTTTTGCGCGCGTCTGTGACCCGCATGATGTGAGCGAGGGGCGCGCCAAGGCGCTGAACGAGATCACATCTGCCATGACATCTCACCCCGAAATGATCAGCGGGCGCGGCGAATTCGATTGCCGTCTGATGCAGGTAGGAAAAGGTCAGATCGTCTGCAAGCGCGGCGCGGAGGGATTCCAGGCCATCGGCCTCAAGCCCGGTATGTTGGGCAACCCTCTAACGAGGGCAGGCGGCTCGCCCGGTGTGGGCATCACCTTCAAAGTGTCAGATGGGGATTTGCTGTTCCGCACGATCAACATCGAGCCGCTCAACCGCGTCCGCCCGGCAGTGACGCTGGAGATTTTGCGCCAGATCGGCGCGTTGAACGATTCGCAATTGAAGGAACTGGCCGAATTCGGGCCGACCCTGCCCATTAAGAACCATCGCGGGATTGTGGTAGGGGAGTCGAGGCCGGTGTTCAAACTTGAACGAGTAAAATAACCAAACCACAGATAAACACAGATACTTTTATAAGCACTGATTTAAAATCTGTGTTTATCTACGTTCATCTGTGGTGAATTTTTATGCCCAATCTCTCCCAGCGCGCTCTCAAAATCCACGAGAAACTCTTGGAAGCCTTTGGGGAGCCAACATGGCGCAATCCCCTGCCGCCGATTGACGAACTGGTCTCGACTATCCTTTCGCAGAACACGAATGACATCAACCGCGACCGCGCCTTCAATGCTTTGCGCGCAAAGTTCTCAACCTGGGAAGCGGTGCGCGATGCAAAAACAAGGGACGTGGTCAATGCCATCCGCCCGGCAGGGTTGGCCAATCAAAAGGGTCCGCGCATACAGAAGGTGTTAAAGGAAATCACGAAGGAACGCGGGAATCTGGACTTGTGGTTTCTGAAAGATTTGCCGCTCGAAGAGGCCCGCGCCTGGCTGACCAAGTTCAACGGCGTGGGGCCAAAGACCGCCGCCATCGTTCTATGTTTCTCGCTTAATCGTCCGGCCTTCCCCGTGGACACGCACATCTACCGCGTCACAGGCCGCATCGGTCTGCGCCCGGAGAAGATGACCGTCGAGCAGGCGCATCCACATCTCGAGAAATTATTTCCGCCGGAAACATATTACGCAGCTCATTTGAATCTGATCCGCCTCGGGCGTGAAGTGTGTCATCCGAGAAAGCCGGATTGCCCGAACTGTCCCATCCGCAGGTTGTGTGATTACGAGCCGAAGACGAAGTGATGGCGTCACCGAAACTCTGAACATAACGCGAATTTCGCGAATGGACGAATGTCGCGAACCCAATGAATTCGCGTAATTCGCAAATTCGCCTCATTCGCGTCGAGGTTTCTGAGAAAATGTATGAATGACACTCCTCCTGCCAGCCTCGCTTTGAAAAAACTTGGAGTCCCTCACCGCGTGTTTCGGCACGAAGGTCAGGTCAACTCGTTCGAGCAGGCCGCGGCCGAACGCGGACAACGACCGAGTCAAGTGGTGCGGAGCATTCTATTCCGCATCGGCGAAGATGATTTCATCATGGCGCTCGTCGCAGGACCCGCGCAGATCTCATGGAAGAAACTTCGCCAGCATCTCGGTCAGTCACGGCTGACGATGGCGACAGAAGACGAAGTGTTGGAAGTCACCGGCTACCGCGTCGGGACGGTGAGTCCGTTCGGGTTGGCGCGTCCGCTCAAAGTCCTGATTGACGCGGGTGTGATGAACGAAGAGGAAATTTCCATCGGATCAGGAGTCCGAAACACAGCCATCATTTTGAAAAGCGCGGATTTGCGTCGCGCCATCAGAGAACTAGAAATCGTTCAACTCGTAGAGAGTGCTTGACAAAGTTCAGACGCTGAATTATAGTCGGCCTAGAAAGTCTATAATTTCAATAGACTAATCAGACTATGCGCCTATCAAAACGCGGTGAATACGGCCTGCGGGCCATGATTATCCTGGCAACGCCGAAAGATGACGGCCGTCCCCCCATTGTGCAGATCAAAGAAATCTCGCAACGTGAGCAAATCCCTGCCAAGTTCCTCGAGCAGATTTTGCTCGCGTTGAAGAACGCCGGCTTATTGCACAGCAAAATGGGTGTGGGCGGCGGCTATTATTTGGCCCGGCCTGCCAAAGACATCAGCCTGGGCCAGATCGTGCGTGTGCTGGACGGGCCGCTGGCTCCGGTTAAGTGCGTAAGCCAGATGGCCTACGAGCCTTGTGGGTGCCCTGACGAGGAAACCTGCGGCCTGCGTTTGGTGATGGGCGATGTCCGCAATGCCATCTCGAAGTTGCTGGACGGGACTTCGCTCGAAGATGTAACGCATCGCGTTGATTCGGTCCGCGGGCTATTGTCGGCCTAATCCTCAGAGTGATTGAAACTCGCCCTTTTTTTGCAGGCCAAAAGTCTACTTGTATTATAGACTTTATAACACACTAGAAATGGAGCAGATAATGAAAAACAAAATTCATATGCTTTTCTCGCTATTGCTACTTGGATCGCTGATCTTGACAGCCTGCGGCGCGCCCGCTTCTCCCTCCGCCGCGAGCGGAGGCGACCTCAGCGGCACGATCACCATCTCCGGCGCGTTCGCCCTCTACCCAATGATGACAGTCTGGGCGGACGAATTTCAGAAACTGCATCCGAACGTTCAGTTCGACGTGCAAGCGGGCGGCGCGGGCAAAGGCTTGACGGATGCCCTCTCCGGTTCCGTAGACATCGGGATGATTTCGCGCGCCATCAAACCGGAGGAAGAGGCCAAGGGCGCGTACTGGATTCCGGTCACGAAAGACGCGGTCTTTCCGGTCATCAGCGCGCAGAATCCGGTGGCGGGTGATATTCTCGCGAAGGGTATCAACCAAGACACATTCAAAAAGATTTTCATCACCGGAGAAATTAAAACCTGGGGCGAAGCGGTCGGCAAGCCTGAAATCACAGATGAAATCCACGTGTACACGCGTTCCGATTCCGCCGGCGCGGCGGACATGTGGGCGCAGTTTTCCGGCGGCAAAGCCCAGGCCGATATTCAGGGCATCGGCGTGAACCGAGAACCGGCACTGGTGGATACGGTCGTCAAGGACCCGCTGGGAATCGGGTACAGCAATCTCAACAGCGTCTTCGATTTATCCACGGGCAATCCCGTTCAAGGAGTCGTCGTGCCGCCGATTGATATCAACGGCAACGGACAAGCCGATACCGACGAAGCCTACAGGACCAGGAGCGACGCGGTCAACGCGGTGGCTTCGGGCAAATACCCATCACCGCCCGCACGATTTGAAAATTTGGTCACCAAAGGCAAGCCCACCGGTCTGGTGAAAACGTTCATCGAGTGGATCCTGACCGACGGCCAGCAGTATCTGGATCAGGCCGGTTATGTTCCTCTCACACCCGATCAGCAAGCGGAGTCTCTGGCGAAGCTTAAATGAATCGTCAAAAACCACTTGCTATTGAATCGAATACGAAAGCAGAAGGCCGTCGCGCGCGGCCTTCTGTGGCTGAGCGCCGCAAGCGACACGATGAAAACACGCGTCGCACATTTTTCATTATCACCCTGCTTCCGCTGGTCTTGATCATAAGTATTACCCTTGCATTGGTCGCGAGGGCCTGGCCGATCTTAAGTTCCTATTCATTGAACGACTTGTTCTTTGGAACAATCTGGAAACCGGAAGACAAACTATTCGGGTTTTGGCCTTTCATCACAGGCACGTTCTGGGTCACGACCGTGGGAGTCTTATTGGCAGTACCTCCGTGCCTGCTCTCGGCCCTGTATTTATCGGAATATGCTCACGCGGCCATGCGCTCCATCGCCAAGCCAGTGCTGGATCTGCTGGCGGCCATCCCGCCAGTCGTGTATGGTGTGTGGGGATTGCTGGCCATCGTCCCCTTTGTTGATAGCATCGTTGCGCCGCTTTCCGAACTCCGGTTCAACTCCATTCCCGTCCTGGCGGTGAATCAACCAACGGGATTCGGCATTTTATCCGGCGGCATCGTCCTGGCCGTGATGATCGCGCCGCTGGTGATCTCCGTCGCTTATGAAATTCTGCTGACGGTTCCCAATGATCTGCGTCACGCCTCGCTGGCAGTCGGCGCGACCCAATGGCAGACGATTCGACGAGTTGTGATTCCTCGGGTCCTGCCGGGGTTTGTTGCCGCGATTGTGCTGGCCGCTTCACGCGCGCTGGGCGAAACGATTGCAGTGTTGATGGTGGTCGGTAACGTGGCAAAAGTTCCCACGTCCATTTTTGATGCGGCCTATCCACTTCCCGCGTTAATCGCCAACAATTACGGTGACATGATGTCCATCCCGATGTATGACGCCGCCTTGCTATGCGCGGCGCTGATCCTGCTGGTCGTGATCCTGGTCTTCAACATCATCTCGACGCTCGTGCTTCAACGCATGTTGGGAGGGAAGTGGGTATGAAAAAGAATCGCTGGCAGAGACGTCACATTGCCGAGGCTATTGTCAAAGGGACGACGATGGTTTCATTCATCATCGTGGCGGGCAGCTTGGGCGCCATCCTGTGGGCAGTGTTGATACGCGGCCTCCCCGCGCTCACCTGGGACATGATCACGCAAACGCCAAAGGGCGGGTTTTATATGGGCAAAGGAGGCGGTGTATTGAACGCCATCGCCGGCTCGCTATATCTCGCGGGCGGCGGCACCTTGCTCGCCTTGATCGTCAGCCTGCCCGTCGCGCTGTATCTCGAAACCTATCTCGGCGACTCGCACTGGGGTCAATACGTTCGCCTTTCGCTGGATGTGTTGTGGGGCATCCCCTCCATTGTGTATGGCGCGTTTGGTTTCACCATCATGATCGCAGTCGGTCTGCGCGCTTCATTGTTGGCGGGAATCATCGTGCTGTCTTTAGTTGAATTGCCAATCATGGTACGCGCCATGGATGAAGTCATCCGCCGCATGCCCATGGACCTCGAGCAGGCCGCGCTGGCTTTAGGCTCCACCAAGCTGGAAGTGGCTCTGCGCGTTGTGACGCGGCAGATGCTCCCCGGAATCATCACCTCCATTTTGCTGGCTTTTGGGCGCGGCATCGGCGATGCGGCTTCGGTGCTGTTCACCGCGGGCTACACAGATCGTCTACCCACTTCATTGATGAGTCCGACGGCGTCCCTGCCGCTGGCCGTCTTCTTTCAACTTGGCACGCCGTATCCTGAAGTGCAAAAACGCGGCTACGCCTCCGCGTTGATTCTCACCATTATTGTCTTGTTGATCAGCCTCGGCTCGCGCTGGATTTCCTCGAGACTGAGCCGCTACACGGTCAAATGAATGGAGCGAGCATGAATACGCAAACAATTGATTTAAATATGCCCACGTTGAAATCCGCTTCCCGAAACGCAGAAGCCCATATTCGAGTCCGAAACCTGAACGCATATTATGGCAAAGCGCAGGTATTGAAAAACATCAACATCGAAATTCCCAAAAAACAAGTGACAGTCATTATGGGACCATCTGGTTGCGGCAAGTCCACCTTGCTCAAAAGTCTGAACCGCTTCCTCGAATTGACCGAAGGCGCGAAAATCTCCGGCGAAGTGTTCGTGAATGACCAGGATATTTACGCCCGCGACATTGACGTGACTGAAGTTCGCAAGCGTGTGGGCTTGCTGGCGCAACGCCCCTCGCCACTGCCTATGTCCATTTATGACAACGTCGCGTATGGAATGCATATTCATCGCATGAAGAGAAGCCGTAAAGATTACAAGGCCGCGGTGCGATATTATTTGGAGATCGCCGGTCTGTGGGACGAAGTGCAGAAGCGGCTGCATGATCCGGCGACCAGTCTTTCGATTGGCCAACAACAACGCCTGTGCCTCGCTCGCGGGCTGGCCGTTGAGCCGGAGATCATTTTGGGCGATGAACCCACCTCCGCCCTTGACCCGGTTTCGGCGCAGAACATCGAGGCGCGCCTGCTCGACTTGAAAAAAGAGTACACCACGGTCATCGTGACGCATACGTTACGTCAGGCCAAGCGTCTCGCGGATTATGTAATCTACATGTATCTGGGCGAGGTCATCGAAGCGGGACCCGCACATGAAGTTTTCAACAATCCACAACACGAACGGACGCGCGCCTATCTCGAGGGACAATTCTAATTTTTCTCGCGCGCAGAGAGTGCGTCGCACCTTTATTTTCAGGATAAATCCAAAGCGCAGGCTTGTACGCGTTTGAGGACAAACTCAGCCGTGTGGTGCGACGCACTCGCACCTGCATGTTCAGGTTTATAATCATTGCCAGAGGCACCATGAAACGTTTTGGATTCTTATTGATATTTCTGGCAATCGCGCTCCTCGCCTTTCAAGTTGTCCATGCGCAAAACAATGCACCGCTCGTGCTCGTAATGACCGCCAACGGCCCCATCGAACCCGCCATGCAGGAATACATTTCGCGGGGAATCAAGACCGCCGAACAGCGCAACGCCGAAGCGCTCGTCATTCAACTTGATACGCCTGGCGGCAGTATCGAAACGATGAAAGAAATCATCACTGACATCCGTGCCAGCGCCGTGCCGGTCATTGTGTACGTCACGCCGCGCGGCGCGATGGCGGCTTCCGCGGGAACGTTGATTACGCTCGCCGGTCATGCTTCAGCCATGGCGCCAGAGACCATCATTGGCGCGGCCAGCCCAGTGGACAGTTCAGGCGGTGATCTGGACTCAACGTTGAAAGCCAAACAAACCGAAGCCCTCAAGGCCATTGTCCGTTCATTGGCCGAACGCCGCGGACCTCAAGCCGTGCAACTGGCCGAAGACATGATTGACAACGCCAAAGCAGTCTCAGCCAACGAAGCCTTGCAGGCTCACCTCGTGGACTTCATCTCTCCAAGCTTGAACGATCTCCTGACAAAACTGGACGGCTTCACAGTCAGCATGTCGAACACAAATCACACACTGCACACGGCCAACGCCGCCACCGAACCCATTGACATGACCCTGATCGAAGAACTTCTGCTGATCCTGACCGACTCGAACATCGTTTTCATCCTGCTCTCGCTCGGCGTTCTCGCCCTTCAAATCGAACTTTCGCATCCTGGCGCGTGGATTCCCGGTTTCGTCGGCGTGGTTTGTCTGGCGCTGGCCTTTTATGGGATGGGGATTCTCAATGTCAACTGGTTCGGGTTGATCTTCATCATCACAGCCTTTGTCCTATTCATCCTCGACCTCAAAGCGCCCACACACGGCGCGCTGACCGCCGCGGGCGTGGGCGCTTTCATCGTCGGCGCGCTGGTGCTGTTCAATTCGCCGGGCGTGCCGCAATTCCAACGCGTGTCTGTACCGCTGGTGATCGGCGTCGGTGTTTCCATCGGCCTGATGTTTGGAATCATTTTGACGTACGCTTTGCGCGCGCAACGCAATCCGATTCAATTCGGCGTTGAGACTCTGATCGGAAAAAACGGGTATGCCGTCAGCGATTTCGGTTTGGCGGGACAAGTTCAAGTCGGATCGGAACTCTGGACCGCGGAGCCCGTTTCAGGGTCCGACAAGATCGGTAAGGGCGACCGCGTCGAAGTTGTCGAAGTCCAAGGCTTGCGATTGAAAGTCCGCAAACTTTAACGTCATGGCGAGCGTAGCGAAGCAATCTACGCACAGAACAGGAGATTGCTTCGGCAAGAACACCCTCGCAACGACATGATATACTACGCTTCTTACTGGACCCTATGACTGTCACCCCCACACGAGATCGAGTTACCCCTGAAACTTTAAGCACCCGCCCGCTCCGCCGACCGGAGTGGATCAAAGTGCGCGCGCCGTCGGGCGAAACGTATGAACGTTTGCAACAACTGATGCGTTCGAAGTCTTTGCACACCGTGTGCGAAGAAGCCATGTGCCCGAACATGGGCGAATGCTGGGGCTCAGGCACCGCGACCTTCCTGATGCTCGGCGATGTGTGCACGCGCACGTGCGGTTTCTGCGACATCAAACACGGCAAGCCCACATTGATGGACTGGGGCGAAGCCGAACGCGTGGCGCAGGCGGTGAAGTCTATGAACTTGAAGCACGCGGTGATCACATCTGTAAACCGCGATGATCGCCGCGACGGCGGCTCTCCAATTTTCGCGATGGTGATTCGACGAATCCGCGAAGTGTTACCCGGCTGTTCGATTGAAGTTTTGATACCTGATTTCAAAGGCTCGCTCGAAGCGCTGAAGATCGTGATGGAGGCGCGGCCTGAAATTTTGAATCATAACGTCGAGACCGTGCCGAGATTGTTCAAGCAAGTCCAACCGCAGGATAATTACGAGTGGGCCGCGGCGACTCTATCCAACGCGAAGAAACTCGATCCCGATGTGCTGACCAAGTCCGGCATCATGCTCGGCCTCGGTGAAACCATAGACGAGGTCAAGGCGGTGATGCGTGACCAGCGTTCGTGGGGCGTGGACATCCTGACCATCGGTCAATATCTGCAACCCAGCAAGAAGCATCTGCCGATGGATCGCTATTACACGATGGAAGAGTTCGTTGAGTTGAAGAACTATGGCATGGAAATTGGCTTCAAGTGGGTTGAGTCCGCGCCGCTGGTGAGATCGTCGTATCATGCCGCGGAGCAGGTGCGCGCCTTGAGCATTGTGCATCGGAAGTTATATGGGGAGAGTGTAGTAACCGGTGAGCAGTAAACAGTGCACCGAATGCACTGGTAATCATCAATAGATGAGAAACTTTCCCATCCAACTAATTATTGGCCTGTTCATTGTCATAACCATTGCCTTCTTGAGTCTACTCCTGTTTCAGTCTGCATGGCTAAAGATGATCATGCACATGGTGGACTCCAACCAGTCTACAGGCTTGCCGGTTGCATCCACGCCAATCACAGGCTTCTCGTTCCCAACTGCCGGAGTTCCGGCCCCGGTCGGAACAGAATTGGTTGTCGGCAATCTCGGCATCACCGTCACGCGCGTCATTAGTCCCGCGGATAGTTACATAGGGAAAGCAGGCTTCTCTTCCGTTCCGCGCGAAGGAAAAGAATTTTTAGTAGTGGATGTCAAAGCCCGCTGTGTTTCGTCCAATGAGAAATGCCATCTGACCGAATTTGATTTCGGCCTCGAGACCAAGAGCGGGCGAGACTACTCTGCTGAACTCTCCGGCAATTTCTCCGGTATTTTGAAAGGCGTATTCGAGGGAGGCGACATTGAACCCGGGAAAAGCCTCAACGGCTCATTAATCTTCATCATCCAAAAAGGTGAGAGCGGTCTGACGTTGGTCTATCCACGCATGTATGGTTTTGGAAACACGGTGAAATTCAAACTTGGCAAGTGAGACCCAAGAACATTGCCAGAGGCTGACGGGGAATTGTACTATCGCGATCTTGAGAGAGGAAACAGGCATCAAAATCGCCGGCTTGACAACCTAGAATATATGTTCTAAAATAGAACGACCTTTATCGTATGTCTGAGTATTTTTGGAAAGGAACTTTATCCATGAGCGCAAATCTTATCGCGAAGGCGTCCATAAATATCAACGCGCCCAGAGAAAAGGTATGGAACGCGCTGATCACGCCCGAAGCCATCAAACAATATATGTTCGGCGCCGAGGTTATTTCGGACTGGCGCGAAGGCAGTCCGATCATCTGGAAGGGGGATTGGCAGGGCAAGCCCTACGAAGACAAAGGCACAATCCTACAACTCACTTTGGGAAAAACCATTCAATACAATCACTTCAGCCCGCTCTCCGGTCTGCCTGACGAACCGGAGAATTATCACGTTGTCACGGTCGAGTTAACGTCAAAGGGAAATCAAACTCATGTGATGCTGACTCAGGACCATAACGCAAATGAAGAGGAGCGTGAACACTCTGAAAATAATTGGAAGATGATGCTTAATGGTTTGAAGAAATTCGTGGAGCAGAAATAGGCCTTCGATAATTTTCAACGACAAGAGAATGCCAGGACCAAATTATTCAATGGGTCTGTATGCAAATTCGTCTCATGTCATTCTGAGCGACCAACGGGAGCGAAGAATCTCGTTTTTTTCGTTCAAAATTTGAGATTCTTCGTCGCTTCGCTCCTCAG
>JAJPIZ010000049.1 GCA_021324435.1 Anaerolineae bacterium | reverse complement strand
TATCCGAAGACCGGACCGATCCTGCCCGCGATGGGTTACGGCGCGGAACAAATGAAAGACCTCGAGGCCACGATTGACAAATCCGATGTGGACATGGTCATCGTCGGCACGCCGATTGACTTGACGCGCGTTATCAAATTGAAGAAGCCGTATCAGCGCGTGAGATATGAATTGCAGGAGATCGGTCAGTCTACACTGCAGGATTTGCTAATGAAGAAGTTTGGAAAAAAGAAGTGACCAGTAAGCAGTTGGGAGTCGGGTGATGGACAGCCCGACTCTTTTTAGCCTAAAAAAGACTTGTCCTCTCCAAATTCCGGGGGTATACTCACAAAAAATTTAATCTTCGCATACAGAGAAATCATTTTGACCTTAATGGGCTATATGCAGATCATGCTTAAACGCCGATTGAATGAGAACGACGCCTTTCGCTAATAAATAGCAGTGGATAGGCGTCGTTCCTTTTTGACTTACATCCTCTTGCCGATGGGGAAGGGAGAGTTATCCTAGGCGGCGAGGATTGGGTCAAAAGAACATTGGAGGAAAATGCTATGCGATCAGCTAGTATCAATTTTCTATGTGCCCTAATCTGTGTGGCGCTCCTAGCGGCGCTGGTGGGAATTCAGCCGGCCTACGCCGCAAGTTTCAGTGTATCTAATGCTGCTGAGCTGATTTCTGCCATCAACACGGCCAATGCCAACACTGGAGACGATATCATCACCTTGGCCGCAGACATCGTCCTCACTGTGGTTGACAATACCACCGGTGGTTTGAACGGTCTGCCTATAATCGCCTCGGATGGAGGTCACAGCCTGACCATCGAAGGGAACAGTCACACGATTTCCCGTAGTGGGGCCGCCCCGCGCTTTAGGTTTCTGTACGTAAGCAGCGGGGCCAATTTGACCCTGAATAACCTGACGCTCAGCAACGGCTATGGACCGGACGGCACCGATAGTAGTACGCCCCCTGGCGGAGGCGCTATTTACATCCTCAATGGCGCAACGGTGAACTTGAACAGCACCACCATCACCGGCAACAAGACCGGAAACGGAGTGGTCCTTACCAGCGGCGGCACGCAGGATGGAGGTTTCGGCGGAGGAATCTACAATATCGGGACTCTGAACATTACAAACAGTACAATCAGCAACAACACAACTGGGAACGGGGCCTTCGTTAGTTCGGGGGGCGGCACCGGCTGGGGCGGTAGCGGCGGCGGAATCTATAATGTGGGTACTTTAACCATCACCGACAGCACGATTAGCGGCAATATCACCGGAAACGGCGGAGCAGGGACTACTTTCATTACGCACGGCGGGATCGGCGGCGGAGTCCACAGTGAGTTCGGAACATTGACTATCCGCGGCAGCACAATTTCCAACAACAAGACTGGAAACGGCGGAACAAACAACGGCACGGGCCGCGCCGATGGAGGGATTGGCGGTGGAATCGCAGTCAACAATCAATCATCTGCCAACATTGTTAATAGCACGATCACAGGCAACACAACCGGAAACGGTGGGAGCGGCAGTGGCGGCGCTTATGGCGGCGATGGGGCAGGTCTTTATTTATTCAGCATCACAAACGCCCAACTCATCAACCTTACCATTAGCAGCAACACTACGGGAACCGGCTGGAGTGGCAGCGGCAGCGGCGCGGGGATCATGAACGACAATTTCGCCATTGTGACCATCAAGAATACCCTCGCCGCAAACAACGCGAACAGCGTCGAATGCGCCGGCAATGCCTTCAATACCAGTGCAAACAACATGACGGACGACAGCAGTTGCGGCTCCGGCTTCACACAGCAAACTTCTGCACAGATTAACCTAGGCGCGCTTGCCAGCAACGGAGGCCCCACCCAAACCGCTGCTCTCGGCCTCGGTAGTACGGCCATTGACGCGGGGGACGACACAACCTGTGCAGGCGCGCTGGTCAACAGCATTGACCAGCGCGGTGTGACGCGCCCTCAAGGCTCACATTGCGATATTGGCGCGTTCGAATTTGATATTACCGTCCCTACTGTGCTTTCCACAACACCTGCAGATGGCGCGACTGTCAATCCCGGTCCTTCGCAAATTACGGTCACTTTCAGTGAAGACGTCCTCCATGATGGCAGCGTGAACTCGGCAGATAACATTGCCAATTATCATCTCATCCAGAAAGGCCCCAACAACGTTTACGATGGGACGGCCTGCAACGACGGCGTTTTCCCTATTGGCGATGACACAGCGATTAGCATTGACGGTGTAAGTTACAACGACACAACACATGTCGCTACGCTATTAGTCAACGGCGGGGCGGCCCTACCCGTTGGAGAGTATCGTCTATTTGTGTGCGGCACTGCCTCCATACACGATATAGCCGGTAATACATTATATGGCGGCGACTTCGATGCTGTAGAGACCTTTACAGTGGGTCTGACGGCCTCTGCCCTGCCATCCACCGGCTTCGCGCAAGGGCATATCTCCATTCTTTCATCCCAACCTGCAAGCAAGCAATATTCCCCCACCAATCTGATTTTGGAGATTCCGTCCTTGAAGGTGAAGACCCCCATTGTTGGTGTGCCGCAGTCTGGAAATACATGGGATGTCACCTGGTTGGGAAATGACGCAGGCTGGCTAAACGGCTCCGCCTTCCCCACTTGGTCCGGCAACACAGTGATCACCGGTCATGTCTGGAACGCGGATAATACCCCCGGCATCTTCGTAAATCTCAAGCAGCTGAAATACGGGGATCACTTCCTGATCCATGCCTTTGGACAAATATATACTTATGAAGTGCGCGAGAATCGCTGGTTACTGCCATCCAACAGTTTCAAAACGGTCTTCAAACATGAAGAACAAGACTGGGTCACTCTCCTGACATGCGAACTCTACAATCCGTTCGGGGACGACTATCTCTTCCGGCGCATGGTGCGGGCATTGCTCATCAGCTTTCAGTAATTGATCTGAAAGCGGCGCCCAAAAAAATTCGCGCCCGCAAGTCGAATTTCAATGGGCGTAACTCTATCAACTAAAGCCATGCCTCATCCCTGAGAAAAATTTGACATCGTTTCAGCCAGTCTCGCCTTTTGCTCATTATCCTTGTTCTTCCAAGTCTCAATAAAATGATAAGCAGATAGCGGAAGCCTGATCTCGTCTTTCACAGCCAAATCACGCAACTTCCTCAAAATCACTTCGTATCTTTCGCCTTCTTGATGGTGGTGGTCAGCCTGTGCTAAATAGATCCACTGATTTTGATCCAAGTAAACATATAAAGGATCATTTTTCATGATCAAGCCATTTCTCCTTTTCCCATTATATAATAGCGTCATATTACAGATAATGTAGGAATCTAAATTCTTTGAAAAGGACTTTAAAAAATGACAACTTTAGCCCCCACCCTCTCTACTCGTTACTTTCCACGCGCGGCTTCCTGGCTGAGAGACCTCGGCTTGATCGCCACGGGCAGTTTGCTGATGGCCGCGCTGGCGCAGGTCAGCATTCCATTGCCGTTCACGCCGGTGCCCATCACGGGTCAAACGTTTGGTGTGTTACTGATCGGCGCGGCGTTCGGATCGAAGCGCGGCGCGGCCTCGGTGATTTTGTATCTGCTTGAAGGCGCGTTGGGTCTGCCCTTCTTCGCGGGTGGAGCAAGCGGCTGGCATGTCATCGTCGGCGCGACCGCGGGCTACTTGATCGGCTTCATCGTCGCCGCGTATCTCATCGGTCTATTGGCCGAACGCGGCCTGGAAAGAAGCGTCCGCACTTCGTTCGTTCCATTTTTCGTCGGCACGCTGATTATTTATCTCTTCGGTGTGACGTGGCTGGCAATTGTGTTGGGCAGTCTCAGCAAGGCCATCGTCGCAGGTTTGCTACCGTTTCTAATCGGCGATGCTATTAAATTGATTCTCGCGGCCCTGGCTTTGCCTGCCGCGTGGAAGATAGTTAGTTAACCCCCACCGCCCTGCGGGCACCTCCCCCAAATCCACAAATGGATTTGGGGGAGGTTGGGAGGGGGTCGTTTATAATGTAATCATGTTCATTGATTCGGCAGAAATTTTAGTTCGCTCCGGCAAAGGCGGCGACGGGATGGTGCATTTCCATCGCGAGAAGTTTGTGCCGCGCGGCGGACCGGATGGCGGCGACGGCGGCAAGGGCGGCGACGTGATTCTCGAAGTGAGGCCCACGCTCAATACATTGCAAACCTTTCGTCACGTCACGCGCTACATTGCAGAGAGCGGCAGGAACGGCGGGCCGAACAACATGTCCGGCAAATCCGCCAACGATCTTGTGATTCCGGTCCCGCCCGGCACAGTGGTCTATGACGCCGTCACCAATGAGTTGATTGGCGATTTGACCAAAGCAGGCGAACGGCTGACTCTTTGCAAAGGCGGGCGCGGCGGACGCGGCAATCAGCACTTCGCGACGTCCCGGAACCAGGCGCCGCGCACCGCGGAAAAAGGCGAACCGTACGAGGAGAAACGCGTCAAACTGGAACTGAAACTGATCGCCGATATCGGAATCATCGGCGTCCCGAACGCTGGCAAATCCACCCTGCTCTCGGTGTTGACCAACGCCAGGCCGAAGATCGCGCCATATCCATTCACGACGCTCGAACCGAACCTCGGCGTGGCCGAGGTTGATGAAGACACGAACATCGTGCTCGCCGATATTCCCGGCTTGATCGAAGGCGCGTCGCACGGCGCGGGACTCGGCCACGATTTTTTGCGTCATATTCAGCGCACGCGCGTGTTGATTCACCTGCTCGACGGGCTATCCGATGACCCGCTCGCGGACTATAGCCAGATCAATTCCGAGTTGTCTTTGTTTGATTCCAATCTTGTGAAGAAGCCACAAATCGTGGCGTTGAACAAGATTGATCAGCCTGAAGTACGGGAACGACTCGAGGACATCAAGAAGCGATTCAAAAAACAAAATGTGGAACTTATGACGATTTCCGCGTTGGCGCGTACGAATGTCCGTGAGTTACTGCTCAGGGCCGCGCGGTTGCTGGCCGAGGCTCCAGCGTTGGAAGAGGCCCCAATGCCGGCGCCCGTTTATCGTCCAAAAGAAGATGCGAGAGATTTTCATGTCACGCGCGAAGGCGCGCATCGCTGGCGGATCTCCGGCGCGGCCATCGAGCGCGCCGCTTCCATGACGTATTGGGAACACGACGGCTCGGTGCGCCGCTTCCAGAAGATCATGGAAACGCTCGGCGTGGACGAAGCGCTCCGCAAAGCAGGTGTGAAAGACGAGGATACGGTCGCGATCGGTGATTTTGAGTTGGATTGGCGGGAATAACAGCGACCAGCAATCAGTAATCGGCGTTCAGTGTTATTATTGCCCATCACATTCCAAAGGCAGAGATTTTATGTTCAAACTTTTTAAGCGCCGCGAAGAAAAATTCCACAAATTGATGGCAGACCAGGCCGCCATTACGTTGGACGGATTGAATCTGCTCTGCAAATATATTGACGCACAGACCGCAGAAATGGCGGAGCAACTCTCCATGAAAGAAAAGGAAGCGGACGAAGTGCGGCGTATTCTAATTGATGAATTGAATCGCACGTTCGTGACGCCCTATGATCGCGAAGACATTTTCACATTGTCGCGCACGATTGACGACGTGCTGGACTATGCCAACAGCACCGTCAGTGAAATGGAGATCCTGAACGTCAAATCCACGCCGTATCTGCAACGGATCGCGTCTCTGTTGAAGGACGCGGCGTATGAAATCCATCAAGCCGTGTTGAGATTGAAGGATCACCCCAAAGTGGCAATTGATCATGCCCAGCGCGCCAAAGCGCTCGAGAACCGCGTAGAGCAGGTGTATCGCGAGGCCATCGCGGATCTGTTCAGCGGACCAGAGAACATCGAGCATGTGGTGGAAATGCTGAAAATGCGCGAGGTCTATCGCCATCTCAGCAACGCCGCCGACCGCGGGGACGAAGCCGCCAACGTGATCGCCGACATCGTTGTCAAGCGAACATAACATATGTCATCTGGTTTGCTTTTGGTTGTTGCCCTGGCGCTCGTTTTTGATTTGCTGAACGGAGTGCACGGTTCGAGCAACATTGTTGGGACCATGATTTCGTCGCGGGCGTTTCGGCCATGGGCGGCGCTTTTGACCACAGTCGTCGCAGAACTGGTGGGGCCTTTCATATTCGGCGCGGCTGTGGCCCGCACGATTGGATCAGAGATTGTCCGAGCCGACGTCATTACGATTCGCTCCCTGATTGCCTGCCTGATCGGCGCTATTATCTGGAGTCTGTTAACCTGGTTTCTGGGCATCCCCAGCAGTCCGTCGCATGGATTGATCGGCGGTTTGATCGGCGCGGCGTGGGTCGGCGCGGGGATTGTATCATTGCGCGTGGGCGGCTTGATCAAAGTCTTTGCGGCGCTCTTTGCCGCCCCCTTAATCGGGTTCGGCCTCGGATTCATTTTGACCAGGCTGATTTATTTTCTGGCGGCGGGTGCCTCCCCCCGCATCAATGAATTTTTCAAACGCGGACAATTCATCACGGCATTGGTGTTGGCAATCAGCCAGGGCGCGAACGATGCTCAGAAAGCAGTAGGGATCATCGTGCTGGCCATGGTTATCACGGGCGTCATGCCCGGTTTCGATGTTCCGTTATGGATAACGGCCATCAGCGCGGTGGGGCTGGCGCTGGGAACAGTGCTGGCGGGCTGGCGCCTGATCCGTACCGTCGGTGGAAAATTTTATAAGATACGACCCGTGCATAGTTTTTCAGCACAATTGACATCAGCGCTTATCTTGTTCGGTTCGTCCCTCGGCGGCTGGCCGGTGAGCGTCACCCATGTCACCAGTTCTGCAGTGATCGGCGTCGGGTCATCCGAGCGGTTGGGCAAAGTCCGTTGGGGCGTGGCTGGAGAAATCCTGACCGCATGGATTCTGACCATCCCGGCCAGCGCCCTACTTTCAGCAGGAGTGTATGGGTTAATCATGCGCGCCCAAATTTAGAAGATGGTTCAAACAGAACGTTACAACTTTTTATCAACCAGGATAATCTCATTAAAAGCGATTACAAGCAATGAGACCAACAGAGTCAAAGCCCAGGTGACACCCGCGAAGGTCTCGGTTTGCAATTCGCGTTTTTCGACTTCGCGCAGGTTGCGTCCCGCCAAAACATAGCCATCCTTGTAAGGCGCAATGATGGCGGCCACACGGGTCGAAGCATTTGGCTGCCAGGTGAGGCGGTTCTCGCCGTTCTGTTTGGCGTAATCCAAAACACCGTCTGGAAGTCCGGGCAATTGTCCGTCGAGGAGGCCGGAACCGGCAATCGGTTGTTCATTGATATCGTAGATAACCAAGAACGGCGCGAGACTTTTGTCGAAATAAACTTTGTTTGCAGGCACAACAGATTCAAGGGGCGAGCCGCTATTCAACGCATCCACGGCGTCTTCCGCCATCTGAATTTGCGGATCATTCGCGCCGTGACGCAATGTGTGCTGAACGGAAACATAGACCAGTGCACACAGGGCGGTCGTGACCACAGCAAAAGGGAGCCAGGCTCTCAGGATGTTTTTGAATTTCATCATCTATTCTCCTTTGACCAGAGTGTACATGGGTGTATCTGCCATTTGCTTGCAAAATCTATCTCGATAAAAAAGACTTCAGGCATCTGCTGACACCTGAAGTCTTTCCGATACGGCTCACTGATGACTGGTTACTGATTACTGATTACTGATCACTTGCTCTTCTTCGCCTTCTTTTCCATTTTCTCTTCGCGACCCATGGCATCCATCACAGCCACCGCGGCGATTTGAACGATATTGTTGACTTCGTCGCCGGTTTGCAAGACGTGGACCGGCGCGCCCATTCCCAGCAGAATCGGCCCGATGGCTTTGGCTTGACCGAGACGCGCCAGCAGTTTATACGCGATGTTCGCAGATTCCAGTGAGGGGAACACCAGCACATTCGCATCCTTGACCGCGCTGAACGGGTAACGCTCTTCGATGATCTCTGCCACAACCGCGGTGTCGGCTTGCATCTCGCCGTCCACGATCAGGTCCGGGCGACGTGCTTTGGTCAATTTAACGGCCTCCCGCACTTTGTCCGAGAGAGGATGCGGCGTGGAGCCGAAGTTCGAGAATGACAGGAACGCCACGTGCGGCTCGATCTCAAGTTTCTGCGCAAAGTCCGCCGCGAGGCAGGCGATCTCCACCAGGTCTTCGGCGGTCGGATCAATATTGACCGTGGCGTCGGTGAACAGATACACGCGATCATCCACGATCATGATGTACACACCCGCCGCGCGCGTCGCGTTTGCGGCGGTGTGATGAATCTGTAAAGCCGGACGGATCACATCTGGATAATCAGAAGTCAGGCCGGAAACGAATGCATCCGCATCGCCCATCTTGACCATCAGCGGGCCCAACACATTCGGATCGCGCACCTTTTTGATGGCAGCCGGCATGGTCATGCCTTTGCGATTGCGAAGTTCGTAGTAAGCCTGAGCATATTTACCGGCGTTCGCAAAGTTGGATGGATCCACCACGTCGGGTTTGTAATCAAGCCCAAGATTCTTCAGTTGTTCTTCGATCACATGCGGGCGGCCAATCAGAATCGGGTGACCGATGCCTTCTTCCTGAACCTGATACGCGGCGCGGATGATCTTGGTCTCCTCGCCCTCGGCGAACGCCACCCGCTTCGTTCCGCCCGAGGAGCGGGCCTTGTTTTGGAAGAAATATCGCACCTGCTCGCCTTTGCCCAGACGGTAAGCCAGTTTCTCGCGGTATTCATCTATATCAATCGTCTTGCGCGCCACGCCGGTCTTCATGGCCGCCTCAGCCACAGCAGGCGCTTCCCACAACAGAACGCGCGGGTCGAGCGCCTTGGGGATGATGTATTCGCGCCCGAATTTGATGCTATCGAGGCCATACGCGCGCAGAACGGAATCAGGCACGTCTTCCTTGGTCAGCGCGGCGAGAGCCTTGGACGCGGCAAACTTCATTTCATCATTGATGGCGCGGGCGCGCACATCCAGCGCGCCGCGAAAGATGAACGGGAAACCCAAAACGTTGTTGATTTGATTCATGTAATCCGAGCGGCCTGTGGCAATGATGACATCCTTGCGAGCTTCCTTGGCCAGGTCGGGATTAATTTCAGGGTCGGGGTTTGCCATGGCAAACACGATTGGATCCTTCGCCATGGACTTGACCATGTCCGGCGTCATCACGTTGGCAACCGAGAGACCGTAGAACACGTCAGCGCCGCGCACGGCATCGGCCAATGTGCGCGCGTCGGTCTCAACCTGGAAACGTTCCTTGTATTTATTCATGCCTTCGGTGCGACCTTTGTAAACCACGCCTTTGCTATCGCAGAGCATGATATTCTCACGCTTCACGCCCCATTTGATTGCCAGTTCCGCGCATGAGATGGCCGACGCGCCGGCGCCTGAAATCACAACGCGAATGTCTTTGTGTTTCTTGCCTGCGATCTCAAGAGCGTTGGCCAGTCCTGCCGCGGAGATGATGGCCGTGCCATGCTGGTCATCATGAAAGACGGGAATGTCGAGCATCTTCTTGAGTTCTTCTTCAATGTAAAAACATTCGGGGGCTTTGATGTCCTCGAGATTGATGCCGCCAAAAGTCGGAGCAATCGCTGCGACTACTTTTATAATTTCATCGGGGTCGTGGGAATTGACTTCAATGTCGAATACATCCACATCGGCAAATTTCTTGAAGAGCACGCCCTTCCCTTCCATCACGGGCTTCGAAGCCAGCGCGCCGCGGTCGCCGAGGCCAAGAATCGCCGTGCCGTTACTGATCACGGCCACGAGGTTGCCTTTCGATGTGTACTCGTAGGCCAGTTCAGCATCCTTCTCGATCTCCAGCACCGGCACAGCCACGCCGGGCGTGTACGCCAAACTCAAATCGCGCTGCGTATCCATGGGTTTGGTGGGCACAACTGCCACCTTGCCGGGTTTGCCCTTCAAACGATGATATTCGAGTGCATCTTCACGTGTGATTGCAGCCATACGGCCTCCTAAAATATGTCGTGGTCGAAATTATGTCACAGCGTCGGCAATCCAGCCAGTTGCATTTGTCATATTTTCATGAGGCTGGGTGCCAACATATTTTCTTACCCCGCAAACTCCGAAAAGTTATGTATTTCACGCTTTCGCGTTTCAAAAGCATGGCGACGGATAACAAAATGTTAAAAAATCAAGTATAATCACGGCAAATCCGAAAGGATTTTCTATCAACTTTCGCCGCTTTGGCGGCCTGGCTTGCTAACGGACCTCTGGAACTCGAACCACATCCTGGCTTCAGGAGATTTATAAAGTCGCCGTCTTTATTGACGGAATTAATTTGAGAGTAAGTTTTCTCGGATTCAATTAGCGACTGGCGCGACTTAACCCTCGCGCGATCATCTTATTCCCTTCCCGTTTCCCGCTTCGCGCGGGACCTGGGGCCAGATTCTCCAATTCAGACTCCGAACCCAGCCGAGGCCGCTCCGGCAGGCTCTCGGCTGGGTTGTTTTAATGGCAAAAATCACCGCCATCGAATCCCAAAAGCGCGACCCGAATCGGGTGAACATCCACCTCGACGGGGAATACGCTTTTAGCCTGTCACGAATCGTAGCCGCCTGGCTGAAAGTTGGGCAGGAACTCAGCGAGGAAAAATTGTACTCGCTCAAAGCCGAAGATGCCCGCGAGCGAGCGCTTCAACAGGCCATGTTGTTTTTGAGTTACCGCGCTCGCTCCGAATCTGAAATTCGGCAAAACCTGCGCAAGCACGAGATTCCCGATGACATCATCGAGCAAACGCTCGAACGCCTTCGCGAGAATCGGCTTGCAGACGATAATCAATTTGCCCGCGCGTGGGTGGAAAACAGAAACACCTTCCGTCCGCGCAGTCGGCGTGCCCTCACAATGGAACTCCGCCAGAAAGGCGTCACAGAAGATGCCGCACAATCTGCGCTCGCAGATGTGAACGAAGAGGCCCTGGCCTATTCCGCAGGTCTGAAGAGGGCGCGCCGCCTCGAGGTCCTGGAATGGAACGAGTTTCGCAAGAAACTGTCTGAGTTCCTTGCACGCCGCGGGTTTCCCTACTCCGTCATCGCGCCCGTCGTTTCCAGAATCTGGAACGAGACGCACACGGATCAACATACTTTTGACGACGAGGAAATTGCATGAACCCGATTAGCATCATTGTTGATGTTCTTGTGCTGGTCGTGGGCGTCGCCGCGGGTTATTTTTTCGATCGCTATCAACGCGAGCGCGCCCTCAAGAACCAGCAGGATAAAGCCGATAGCATTCTAAAAATTGCAAATGAACAGGCGCGGCTGATCGAAACCCAGGCGCGCGAAAGCGCGACCAAGATCGTTCAGGCCGCCGAGAGCGAAATCAAGGAACGCCGCATCGAGCTTAGCAAGGAAGCGGATCGCCTGGATAAGCGCCGCTCCGAACTCGACAGCCGCGCCGACAAACTCGAACAGCGCGAACAGATTATCAACAAGCGCCAGAGTCAAATTGACAAACGCGCCAACGAAGTAGATAAACTCTTCGAGCAGGAAATGGCCAAGCTTCAGGAGATTGCACAACTCTCGCAGGATGAAGCCAGGAAAGAATTATTCGCGGCCGTAGAAAAAGAAGCGCGCGCCGACATGGCCCGCATTTATCGTCAGATCGAGGCAGAAGCGCGCGAAGAAGGCGAAAAGCGCGCTCGCAAATTGATCGCGGATGCGATCCAGCGCGTGGCCTCTGAGCACGTGGCCGAAGTGACATCGTCCGTTGTGCCGCTTCCCAACGAAGAGATGAAGGGCCGCATCGTGGGCCGCAACGGACGCAACATCAAGGCTTTCGAGCAGGCCGCCGGCGTGGACGTGATTGTGGACGACACGCCGGAAGCCGTGACCATCTCGTGCTTCGATTCCGTGCGCCGCGAGATTGCCCGCCGCGCCCTCGCCCGCCTGACTGTGGATGGGCGCATTCATCCCGCTCACATCGAAAAGATTCTGGAAGAAGAAGGCAAAGCCGTTGACAAGATCATCAACGAGGCGGGTGAACAAGCCGCCTTCGACGCAGGCATCGCAGGTCTGCATCCTGAAATCTTGCGCATGATGGGGCGTTTGAAATTCCGCACGTCATACGGCCAAAATCAATTGGCGCACGCGGTGGAAGTTTCCAAACTGGCCGGCATCCTGGCCGCCGAGATCGGCGCAAACGTGGAACTCTCCAAGCAGGGCGGATTCCTGCATGACATCGGCAAGGCCATGGATCACAATCAGGAGGGCACGCACGCCAAGCTCGGCGCAGAATATTGCCGCCGCTATGGTGTGAATTCGATTGTGGTCAACGCCATCGAATCGCATCACCATGAAGTGGATCAACTCAGCATCGAGGCGGTCATCGCCGAAGCTGCGGACGCCATCTCCGGCGCGCGACCCGGAGCGCGTCGCGAGGACCTCGAGGCCTACATCAAGCGCATCCGCACTCTAGAGGAACTTTCACTCTCGTTCGAGGGCGTTTCACAAGCCTTTGCCATTCAGGCAGGACGCGAAGTGCGCGTCATCGTCAAGCCGGAAAACATTGACGATCTGGCCTCCGCCCGTCTCGCCCGCGATATTGCCAAAAAGATCGAAGAGACCATGCAATATCCGGGCCAAATCAAAGTGACCGTCATTCGTGAGACGCGGGCTACCGAATTCGCAAAGTAGCATCACTTAGAACGAGCATCTTGGGGATGCTCGTTTTTTTTTTAAGAATTTGCCTCTTGACCAAATAGAACAATTGTTCTATACTCTGCCTACCTGATCCTAAAGGAGGCAGAAAATGAACACCTACCGTTCCAATCGAAATGTAGGCGATGGCCTGCGTGGACTCTGGCGTGACCTCACCCGCGGGCAACGTCTCAGCCGCGGCGCCACGTGGGGCATGATGATTGTCGGCGCGTTGCTGGCTTTCGAAATCTTCAATTACAGCACCACACAATTTGCTCTGCGCGATGTACTTGGCGATCTGACCTTCGCCGGGTTCCGCTGGGCGACCATTCTTGCCATTGCGTTCTGCGGGATTGACTTTGCCGGCATTGCCCGCATCTTCACTCCACAACAAGGGCGCGATGAACCCGCTGAGGTCTGGTACCTGTTTGGAGCCTGGCTATTGGCCGCCGGCTTCAATGCCACGCTAACGTGGTGGGGCGTCTCGGTGGCAATCGTCAATCACAGCAGTGCCGCCAGCGGCGCAATCCTCAGCAACAGCGCCATGATCAAGGTCGTGCCGATCTTTGTCGCCGTCATGGTCTGGTTGATTCGCGTGTTGATTATCGGAACCTTCTCGGTCTCAGGCGATAATCTCTTCTCCACCGCCGATATGCAAAATTATCAAAGTCAGCGACCGTATCAGCAACAGGCCTCGCGCCCTGTCAGCCAGACTTCGGTTTTGCGCCCGGCCTCATCCCTGCCACGCCCGGCATCACAAACGTATCGTCCTGCGCCAAAGCCTGCGGCATCTCAGACAACTTACAACCGGCCCGAACCGACCTATCACAACATGTCATTCGACTCCGCGCCCTCGCCTTACGATGCAGGTGAGCAACGCATGCAGTAAACCATCGGTTCAAATCGTTCCAAAAGAGACTGGTCGAGCCCGGTTTCGCGCACAACATGAAAGGATCGTATGTCCCGCGCTCGTTCTTATCAAAATACCTGGCAAACAGCCTCGGCCAACGAAGAAACAAATGGCAGTGGCTGTTTTGCATTTATTCTCCCGCCATTTTCAGTGCTCTTGATCGGCGCACTGCTTGCCCTCTTTGCGTTCAGAACGCCCGACTCACCCATCAACATGCAGACTGCCGCCCCCGAGACAGTTCGACTTTCTCCGATTTTCACACCGGAAGTTCAGTTTTGGTCAGCCTCGATCACGCGTTGGGCGGCCGCCTCCAACCTGGACCCAAATCTGGTCGCCGTTATTATGCAGATCGAATCCTGCGGGAATCCGTTCGCCACATCCCGCGCCGGCGCGATGGGACTCTTTCAGGTGATGCCATATCATTTCTTCATCACCGATGATCCTTATGCCCCAGACACAAATGCCGCACGCGGACTAAATTATCTGCAACGCTCGCTCACCGCGTCCAACAATGATGTACGCCTCGCCCTCGCAGGCTACAATGGCGGCATCAGCGTCATTTCGCGCGGCGAATGGGAATGGCCTGCAGAGACAATTCGTTATGCGTATTGGGGAAGCGGAATGTACAGCGACGCCATCAGCGGCGCAACAGAATCATCCAGGCTCGATGAATGGCTGGCCGCAGGTGGCGCAAGTTTGTGCACGCAGGCCAGAGAAAAACTTGGAATCAATTGACTGTCGCCTGTGATTTGTGGTCTGAGTTGAAAAGCGGAAGCCAGATGGCAAACGTCGTCCCCTGCCCTTCTTTTGATTCGACTTTGATCGTCCCGCCGTGATTTTCCACGATCCATTGCGCGATGGACAGACCGAGGCCAAAGCCGCTCGTCTTGGAACGCGTCCGTGATTTCTCGGCGCGATAGAAACGCTCAAAGATGAAGGGCAAGTCCTCGGCCGGGATGCCCGGCCCGGTGTCCCGGACAATGATGCGTGCCTGTTCTCCGATCTTCGTCAAACCGAGGAATACATCACCGCCTTGAGGGGTGTATTGAATTGCGTTCCCCATCAAATTAAGCAAGACTTGTTTCAAGCGATCGCGGTCTCCATTGACCTGCAATTGATCAATGTCCACCATCTTCATGTTCACTTTGCCGCCTGCTAAAATTCGCATTTCCTGAAAGACTTCGAGTAAAAGCGTATCCAACTCGACCGGCTTCATATTGAGACTCAGTTTTCCGGACTCAGCCTGGGCCAGCAAAAGCAGACCGCCGACCAAACGCGTGAGCCGGCCTGCCTCCTGATCAATACTTGCCAGCGATTCTTCATCGAGTTTTTTCATGCGACGCATGAGATCCACATTGCCTTTGATGACCGTAAGTGGCGTGCGCAGTTCATGGCTCACATCCGCGAGAAAACGCTGCTGCGAAGTAAAAAGATTTTCAAGCCGCTCCAGTGTTTGATTGAACGATTCGATCAGCCTGCCAATCTCGTCCTCCTCGGGGCCGTTGTATGGGATGCGACGCGACAAATCGTCGGCGCGGTTGATGGCCTGCGCCGTCTCCGCGACTGTTTCCAGCGGGGCCAGCGTGCGTCCCAACACCAGCCACGAGCCAAACGCCGCAAGCGCGACGGCAATGACAGCAGAAGAAAACAATATGTTGATCAGATTGGTTCTGGCTGAATCAACCACCGTCAGGCTGGTGGCGACTTGCAACATCGCCACGCGATGAGCGCCGACCTGAAGTGGAACAGTCAGAACGCGCAGATGGACATCATTGACAGTATTTTCGCGGTAGATGGGCGCTTTGGTTGACAGGCCCAGCGGATCGAGCGGTTGCATCATGCTCGAAATGCCGGGGGAACTGGATTTCAGTTTGCCATCGCTTCCCCACACCTGAACATAGGTGTTGGCGGTCATTTCGAGGGCGGGCAGGTTGATGCTGTTGACTTGACCGGTTGAATTGACCTGCGTGACCTTGATGATGTCCTGCACCGTCCCTGCCAGCATATCATCCACTTGATTCAAAAGGATGATGCTGATGAGGCTGTAAACCGCCGCGCCGAACACCAGCAAAATGCCCCCGACCAGCGTGGAATAAAGAAGAGTTAAACGAAGGCGGAGGGACACAAGGGTTTACGCCGATATTCGATGCTCGATATTCGACTTTCGATTAACGAATATCGAATATCGTTCTATGGATTTTCCCGCAGCACATAACCCACGCCGCGCACCGTGTGGATCAGGCGCGCCTCCCCTTCGGCTTCGAGTTTCTGCCGCAGATAGCGGATATAAACTTCGAGCACGTTACTCTCGCCGCCAAAGTCATAGCCCCAGACGCGGTCGAAGATCACTTCGCGGGTCAGCACTTGTTTGGGATGGCGCAGGAAAAGTTCGAGCAGTTCATATTCTTTGGCGGTCAGCGGGACCAGGCGATTATTTCGGGAGGCTTGACGCGAACCGGTGTCAAGCGTGAGATCGGCAAACTTCAAGACCGGCACACGTTCGGGTTGGGTGCGGCGCAAAAGGGCGCGCACACGCGCCAGCAGTTCGTCGAGATTGAACGGCTTGATCATGTAATCATCCGCCCCGGCGTCCAGCCCCTGGATGCGGTCTTGCACCGTGTCTTTCGCGGTCAACATCAGAATTGGGATCGAACCGCCGGTTCGCAGGCGATGACACACTTCGAGTCCGTCCATACCCGGAAGCATCCAATCCAAAATCACGAGGTCGGGGGTATGGTCGCGCGCCAAAATCAAACCGGTGCGACCGTCGGTCGCAGTGTCAACGGTATAACCCTCATACGCCAGGCCGCGTTGAAGCAACTTCAAAATGGCCTGGTCGTCTTCGATGATCAATATCCGCTCGTTCATAGGTCGCTCCGTGCAAAATAATACCATAAAAGGCCCCCTCCGCCTTCGGCCTCCCCCATTTTCCTTTGGAAAATGGGGGAGGCTAGGTGGGGGTGGTAGAATGTCCTCATGCCCCTCAGCAAGCGCATCTTCGACATCATTGCCGCGTCACTCGGACTCCTGATCTTATCCCCGTTCATGTTTCTGATCGCGATTCTCGTCCGCATCTTTTTCGGGACGCCGATCTTATTCCGTCAAACGAGACCGGGTTACAAGGGTCAGCCTTTCACCGTTTACAAATTCCGCACAATGACCGATGCCCGCGACGCGGACGGGGATCTGCTCCCCGACTCGGCGCGCCTCACCCGCTTCGGGAAATTTCTGCGCTCTTTGAGTCTCGATGAACTCCCGGAATTGTTCAACATCCTGCGCGGCGACATGAGCCTGGTCGGCCCGCGGCCTTTATTGATGGAATATCTGCCGCGCTATTCTCCCGAACAAATGCGCCGCCATGACGTGCATCCCGGTCTCACAGGCTGGGCGCAGGTCAATGGCCGCAACGCGATTGACTGGCCGACTCGTTTTGCGCTCGACGTTTGGTATGTGGATCACTGGTCGTTCTGGCTGGATATAAAAATATTATTCCTGAGTCTTTGGAAGGTCATCACCCGCGAAGGCATCAACCAGCCGGGGCAGGCCACGACGAAATACTTCATGGGAAATGAAGAAAGGAAGTGAGCCATGAGAAGAATCATCGCATTACTCTTGATCGCCATTGTGGCGGGCGCGTGTGGAACCCCCAACGGCAAGCCAAATGGACCGACCGTCACCCAGCCTTCAACCGCCACCCCCACTGAAACTCCAACCCCCACCGAAACCGTCACACCCGCCCCCGAAGTCATCATCACGCCAGCCCAACTCGCGGGCCTTTCCGCCGACTACACTTTTGATAAAGGGACACTAACCTACGCCGACCCCAAAACCCGGGCGCAGGAGACCGCTTTCACCACCGCCGGAGAAAAAATTGTCATCCAAACCGCATACGGCGCAAAGGAAGTTGACCCAACTCTGGTTAGAACCGTTGACCCCAAAGGCCTTTCGTCCTTTATCCTGACCGCTGCCAGCCCGGATAACCCTTCTCAAACCGATTATCTCTTCCTTCCCAAAACCGGAGAGTGGGTAACGCCCTTAGAAATTCGCGGCGATGACGAAAACCCGGTTCCGATAACTTTTGATGATGTCTATAACGGCAGACTTTCTCTGAGCCTGCACCTGGCCTACGCCAATGGCGTACTCCATAATTTCCCCGAAGACACCCCGCTTGTGCCAGTAATCCAAGAGGCAGACGGGGCGATAATAATAGACCCCTTTAAACCTACCTCTATCCCCAACTTGTCAGAAGATCAGACGCCTTATATTCCATTCGTTGGACTAATTAAAAATCCTTTCAATGAAGGCAAAGACGCCCGCATTTATACTTATGCAATTTCTGTAGAGAAGGGCAACGTCAGGTTCTTTAATCTCTGGTTTTACGAATTCAAAAAGGACACACATAAAATATCATATCCTCCAACAAGGGTAAGTGCACGTGAGGCATTTCCTTCAATACTGGCGACCGCTGATTGGGCAATCAAATATCGTAGTTATCTTCCCGAAGAGGTGCACCTGGAAGATGTATACGCACAACATTCACCAGAAGATTACGTGAGGCAGTGGGGAAAAACCCAAATCCCGCCGGAAGAGTTGGAAGACTTCATTCTGGGATACTCCCGCTACGATCACTCATAGATTGTAAAATATCGGTTTTGATTCTCTTGCATAACGTGTTGGCTTTGGTTTAATATGAATTTAGTACACAAGAATGGTAACAAAGATTCTTTTTGGAATTGGCATCGGTGTAATCCTTGTTCTTTCTTTCAATCACCTAGCCCATGCAGATTTTCCGGGTTGTAACGGCGACAAAGAGTGTACCAGTACCGATGATTGTCAGAAAACTTATTGCAAGGGAAACCCAAGCTGCACCGCTTCATGTGATGGTTACAAACCCAATATCCGGCAGTGTGGCACCTGCAAATGGACCGTCGGTAATACGTGCAAAAAAGAAGACTGGGGGGATTGGGGCCCTTGCGTTAATTTTTGCCAGACACGAACATGCACGAATAATGGCCACCCATACGATCTTGAAGTCCAATCCTGCGGAGGAGGAGAGTGTATTCGCCAGGGCGGCGGGCTGTCATGCCCCAACGGGCCTTATGTCTGGGAATGCCAGAAACCGCATAGTGAAAAAAAAACACTGCGACGGAAATTTAGAGGGCGGCCAGTGCGGCTACGATAAAAACGGTCTCCCAAAATATTGGTGCAGAAATCTCTCCTGTCAGGGCCGTCCGCCCGGATACACCTGCTCAACGGGGTGCGGCGGAGGTTGCCCGATAAGGCCAGATGTAACTTCGCCGTCAATCCAAGACTTTTTTCTTACCTATAATCCCGGCCCGTGGTGGCAGGTAAAGGATAGCGATATTTCATGCTTGACACAATTTGTGACCCGCATATAATCACCCGCAACAGACAGCGCGAAGACAAGTAATCAGGTAACTGTTCAGAGAGCCGCCGGTCGTGCGAGGCGGTCAGCCCAATGATGAAATCCACTTCGCCAAGTTTCCTTCGCAGGAATCTAAAACGTAGTGACAAAGCGGTTGAAGTCGCTACTACGACAAGATTGTAAGAGGGACGCGAGCGCCCGTTACAGCGCAAGTCTGAGGTGACCCCCACCCCATCCCTCCCCCTTGAAGGGGGAGGGTGGCGAAGCCGGGAGGGGGTCGCAAAAGCAGGTGGCACCACGAGACGCCCCCCGAAGGTGTCGGATGAACTTCCGACGCTCGTCCTGCAAATGGACCGGGGGCGTATTCTATTCCCTCACCCCAACCCCTCTCCCGATGGGAGAGGGGCAAGGGGTGAGGGCTGACAAATGGAGGTGCAACCATGATTGACATCAATCTCATCCGCCAGACCCCGGACGTTGTCCGCACGGCGCTGAAGAACCGGCAGATGGATTCCTCGCCGGTGGATTCCGTTTTGGAATTGGACGAGAAGCGCCGCGCGCTCTTGACGGAAGCCGAAAAACTCAAAGCGGAGCGGAACGCCGTCTCGAAAGAGATCAGCCAAATGAAAGACGCGGCCGCCCGAGCAGCAAAGATCGAAGCGATGCGCGTCGTCGGCGATAAGATCAGCGCGCTGGATAAGGAAGTCGCTGAAGTGGACGCGCAATTGAACGCGGTCTTATCGGGCATCCCCAACGTCCCGGATGCCGGCACGCCGATTGGCAAAGACGAAAATGATAATGTTATCGTGAAGACGGTGGGCGAGCCAAAGAAATTCGATTTTCAACCAAAGGCGCACTGGGATCTCGGCCCCGCGCTTGGCATCATTGACTTCGAGCGCGGCACAAAACTCACCGGCTCGCGTTTTTATGTGTTGAGCGGAGCGGGCGCGCGGTTGCAACGCGCTCTGATCGCCTTCATGCTCGATCTTCACATTCGCCAGGGTTACACCGAAAAGTATCTGCCGTTCATGGTCAAGACCGCAACCGTGTATGGCGCGGGTCAACTTCCAAAGTTCGCTGATAATCTTTACAAAGATCACGAGGAAGATTACTACTTTGTGCCCACCGCGGAGGTCCCGCTCACCGGCCTGCACATGGATGAAATCCTCGACGAGGCCAGCCTGCCCCTCCTCTATACCGCGTATACGCCCTGCTTCCGCCGAGAAAAAATGAGCGCGGGCCGCGATGTGCGCGGCATCAAGCGCGGCCATCAGTTCGACAAGGTCGAGATGTACATTTACTGCAAGCCGGAAGATTCAGACGCATGGCTGGAGAAGATGCGCGAACATGCCGAAGAGACCTGCAGGCAACTTGGCCTGACGTATCGCATCAAACAACTCTGCACCGGCGACATCGGCTTCAACTCGACCACAACATACGATGTCGAGGTCTGGGCGCCGGGATGCAACGAATGGCTGGAAGTTTCCTCGGTCTCCAATGTGCGCGACTTTCAGGCGCGGCGCGCCAACATCAAATATCGGGCCGCAGACAAGAAAACGCGACTCGTCCACACACTCAACGGATCGGGTCTGGGCCTCCCTCGGACCCTGATCGCCGTTATGGAAAACTACCAGCAGGCTGACGGTTCCATCGTCGTTCCCGACGCGCTCCGTCCGTGGATGGGCGGAGTGGATGTCATTAGACCATAGACTTGGTCTCGATATGGCGGCGGTGGTCGAGTAGTTCCGCAGGAACGTATCGAGACCCGCCGCCTACTCGACCAGCATTTGCTTATGCCTCCCACCGACCCTCGTTTCTGGGCAGAAGTTTTCATCCAAACGCTGACGCTGTTCGCGCTCATCATCGGTCTGTTTGGTTTGCTTGTTCCAGTCTTTCCAGGGTTAATCATCATGTGGCTTGCAACTCTGTTCTACGCGCTGATCGAAAATGCCGCAGGCCGCATGGCATGGATTGACTGGACGCTCTTCGCGCTGATCACGCTCCTGATGTTGTTCGGAAGCATCGTTGACAACATCATCATCGCCAAGCGAATGCGCGGACATTCGATTCCGTGGCGTTCGATTGGCCTGAGTTATCTGGCGGGCATCATTGCCAGTCTGTTTCTCACGCCGCTGGTGGGGCTACTCGCCTCCCCATTGACTTTGTTCGGAGCCGAATACCTCCGCTTTCGGAATCGCCGCAAAGCCTTCGACTCTGCCAGAACATACATGATCGCCTGGGGCTGGTCGTTTCTGGCGGTGTTTGGAGTCGGTGTGCTGATGCTCATTCTATGGTTGTTGTGGGCGTGGTTGTAGAACCCGGGCAAAAACCTGGTGTTCTAATTTGTAGTCAAATTCAAAAATTTGAAAGGAGAAAAGTATGCCCCCCGTCATCGGTGAAGTTACCCACTTTCTCGGCTTCCTGCTACGCGCCCTTGGCTTCCTGGTCTTTGGCCTCGGAGCGGGCCGTTTCGTCCTCGATAATTTCAAGGCCAGTGCATGGCAGGTGCAAATCGCACTGGCGCTCGGCTTCTTCGGCCTGCTGATCGCGTTGACGAACTTCTCTACGGCCGGTTCGGCAGGCGCATTCGCGCTTGGCGCGGGCGCCGCGTATTTCATGTCCATGTTGCCCACGAAGGCCACAGACGACACAAAGAAGAAGTGATCACAACAAAACAGGCTCCCCCAAACGGGAGCCTGAATTTTTATTCCCCCAAATCAATCTGTGAGCTGAGCAATGCAGTCACGAGTTTGACCGCGTTCTTCACATCGGTGAGGTCCACCATCTCGGATGGCGTATGAACATAGCGGCATGGAACCGAGACACATCCCACCGGAATACCCGAGCGGACCAACTGCATGGCGCGCGCATCCGTCGTGCCGCCGAGCAAAACTTCGCGCTGATATGGGATTTTATTCTTCTCGGCGGTTTTGATCATCCAATCCACGATGCGCGGATCAGAGAGCATCCCCCCATCACGGATTTTGATGGCCGGGCCTTTACCCAAAGCCACGTCGAAATCTTTTTGGCCCGGCGTATCACCCCAGCCTGTCACGTCAATCGAAAAGCCGAGGTCGGGGTCAATGCCGTAGGCAGAAGTCTGCGCGCCGCGCGTGCCCACTTCTTCCTGAGTCGTGAAGACAAAATAGACTTCATGCGGCGTGGATTTGAGTCCGCGCAAGGCCTCGATGGCGACCAAACACCCAATGCGGTCATCCATGGATTTGGCAACGACGCGGTCACCCAGATCGAGAAACGGCCGCACGAACGCGGCCACATCACCGGTCCTGACAGAACAATCTTTTTTGTTCGAGACGCCAACGTCAATGAACATTTTGTCCAGCGCCGGAACGTCAGACGCATGGTCGGTTGGCTCGAGGCCGATCACGCCCAGGGTCCCGTTGACGAAGCGGACGCGCCCGCCGGGCAGATTGCGCGGATAGACTCCGCCAATGCCGGTGAATCGGACGAATCCTTTTTCATCCACGTGAGTCGCCATCAGACCGATCTCATCCATGTGCGCGGCGATCATGATTCGCGTACCGCCCTTGCTTGCACGTCCTTTGCGGACGATCAAGTTTCCGAGCGTATCCACACGGATTTCATCGGCAAGTTCCCTGACTTCTTTGCGAATCAAATCGCGAATGGCATCCTCATAACCCGAAGGGCTGAAAGTATCTGTGAGTCTTTGAAGAAGTTGTTTCATTCGGCCTCGTTAGTGCGGCAGGGGCACGTTTTCGCCCGCCGCGAAAATTTGCGCTTCTTTGCGCGTCAAAAGATGAACCTTGCTTTTACCCATCACTTTCCATTCATCGCCGAGTCTTCCGACCAGCGCAGTGTTCTCATCAATGCCCAACATGCGTTCGCCATCTTTCATGCCGCGCCGCAGAAGATCAACCAAAAATCGGAACGGCCCCGCGTTATCGAAATGCGGCATTACATATTCGGCGGGCACTTTTCCAAAACCTTCAATCGTGCCCAGCCCCATCCGTCGAAAGTTCGGCAAACGCTTCGCCAGAATCATCGCGCCCGCTGAACAACCCGCATAAACTGCGCCGCGCGACCACGCCTTTTGCGCGGCTTCCCACGCGCGGCTTCCGTTCATCGTGGCGAAAAGATAAGTTGGGTCGCCGCCAGAGAAATAAATCAGATCGGCAGATTCAAGAATCGGCTCATATTGCGGATCGTCTGCCGACTCGCGACCAATGATGGGAAGCGCGTTGACTTCCGCGCCCAGCGCGCGGAAATGTTCTTCGCCCATGCGTGACCAGCGCCCCACGCTCTCGGGTCCCTCTTGACCTGCGGCCGTGGGCAAACAAACGACGCGCGGCGCGCGTCCGTTCACTCGTACCGAGTCAAGCAGATGGCGATCCACATCATCCATCACGGGTAGATATTCTCCGGCGCCAACTAAAGCGATCAATCCGTTCATGGTACCTCTAACCTAACGTTTCAATATCTCCGGCGACATTCCCTTCAGCGCGGCGTGCAACAAAGCCAGCGTGTTTTTCCAATCCTCGATGCGCGCGATGCTCATCGCGGTGTGAGTGTAACGATGCGGCACAGATACAGACACCACCGGCACACCCGCCACCGCGCGCTGTATTGCACCCGCGTCCGTCCCGCCGCCGCCCGGCTGACGCAATTGATATGGGATGTCATTCTTCTCCGCCACCGCCCGCATATAGCGAACAAGCCGCGGGTCGTCAATTGTAGATGAATTGGCAACATAGATCGCCGGACCAAGCCCGAGCTGGGTGTTGTAAAAAGTATTCTCGCCATCGGTTTGCATTGGCAGATCATTGGCAGGCGTGGAATCAATGGCAATGGCCAGGTCAGGTTTGAAATATTGCGCGGCGACCTTTGCCCCGCGTAAACCAATCTCTTCCTGCACGGTAAACGCGGCGAGCAGGTCAATGTTCGACGGCGCGGACTTGACCAACTCGATCAAGGTCGCAACGCCGATGCGATCATCAATGGACTTGGACATGATGGAAGCCGCGTTGCGCTGAAAGTTCGGCGCAAAGGTCCCGCGATCACCGGGTTTGGCTTTGCCGCTTGGGCCGAGATCAATTCGCAGAGAGTCGGCGGAGAGACTCTTCTTGCGTTCGTCGCGCGTGGTCAAATGAATCGGCTTCGCGCCGATCACGCCCAGCGTGTGATCTTTTCCAATTACGACCTGTTTGCCGGGCAGACTGCGTTCATCAATGCCGCCAATCGTTTTGAACTGATACAACCCCTCGCCGTCCTCGGCCACCAACATGAAACCGACTTCGTCCATGTGCGCGTCGAGCATGACACGAAGGCGTTTCGCGCCGCGGCCATGCTTTGCAGCCAAAACATTTCCGAGCGCATCAACTTTGACCTCATCTACATGCGGCTTGACTTCATCAAGCACGATCTTGCGTACTTCACTTTCATCACCGGACACAGCAACAGCTCTGCAAAGTCTCTCAAGCAATTTGAATTGAGCCGCGCCGATCGCGGGAGTTTTATTTGCCATCTTCTTTATCCTCCCACGAAATTTTCGAGACAAAATCCGCTTCAAGGCCGCTGATGAATTCCGCCAACAGCCGGCCCGCGCGTTGAATATCTTTAATTGCAACCATCTCGACCGGCGTGTGCATATAACGCAGTGGAATTCCAATCACTGCGCTGGGTATCCCTTCGCGCGCTACCTGCATCGCGTACGCGTCCGTGCCGGAGTGCGCGGGTGTAATATCCATCGCGACCGGGATTTCCAATTTGTCTGCCAGGTCTTTCAATTTTTTGTAAAGAAAGGGATGCAAATTCGCGCCCCACCCCAGCGTTGGGCCTTTGCCAAGCGGGAAGGTCTCCCAACCGTTCGCGCCCGGACCTTTTGCAAAGGTCACATCAATGGCGACAGCCAGATCGGGATTCAAATGATACGCGGATGTGGCCGCGCCACCCAGCGTCTCTTCTTCCTGGACCGTTGCAACGGCCCACACATCCCAAACATGCGACTTGGCCTGAAGTTCTTCCAAACAAACCGTCAGCGCGGCGACCGAGGCGCGGTTATCGAGCGAATGTCCGCTGAGGAATTCACTGGTCAACTCAAGCGGCGGTGTGTTGAATGAAACGAGATCACCGACGCGGACGAGACTCGCCATCTTTGACGGAGGCAGTCCCACGTCTACGAGAAGATGCGGGAGGCCAATGGCGTTATCGCGCGCATCCTCAGGCAAGGTCTTCATCGGTGGGAGAATGACGACGCCGGGCAAATCCTGTTTACCATGAACGATGACCGGTGTCCCCGGAAGGATGCGAGAATCAATCCCGCCGATTTCATCCACATGAATCAAACCATCCACGACTCGAGTCGCAATCAAGCCGATGGCGTCCATGTGCGTGGCGATCATGACAGACGGATGGTTGCCTTTGCCCCGCCCTTTTTTGAGCGCGTGCAGAGAACCGAGGCGGCTCGCGGAAATTTCATCTACAAGCGGTTTCCATTTTTCGGTGATGAGTTTTGCAACCGGACCTTCGTAAGCCGAGAGGCCCGATGCAGAGATTAGCAACTTGAGAAAAGGGACAATGTCGGTCATGGCGTTGGCGGGAACGGGGTGATGCTTGGCGTGGGAGTATCGGAGGCGGTTGGCGTTGGCGTGAATGTATTGGTCGGCGGCGGGAACGGTGTGAATGTGAGACTCGGCGTGAACGTGGGCGTATGCGAGGGCGTAAAAGTTGGCGTGACAGAAGGAGTGAACGTGGGCGTGAAGGTAAATGTAGGAGGAAGGAATGGCGTCGAGGAGTTGGTCGGAGTCAACGTTGGTGTGAGAGTAAGAGTCGGTGTATCGGTCACCGTGCCTGTGAGGAACGAAGGAGTTGGACTCAAGGTTGGCGTGGATGAACCGCTGGGGGTCAGCGTGAGCGTGACCGTTGGTGTGGCAGTGACCGGGCCGGGCGCAAAGATAAGAGCGACACCGCCGAGGCAATAGCATGGAAGAGTCGCAAGAATAATTGCAATCAAAATGAGATGGCGCCGCGCGCGGGGGTCGTCTGGGTCACGCATCGGCACGATGATAACATAAAGAGAGAGCAGAGAGTAGTGAGTAGTGAGTAGAAAATAGTGAAGAGCGAAGAGAAAGGTATAATTTCGTCAATGATTCCGATCCATCTGCGCATTTCCGGTTTCCTTTCCTATCGCGATCCGGCCGAAGTGGACTTTACCACATTCGATCTGGCGTGCATCTCCGGGCAAAACGGCGCGGGCAAATCGTCTCTGCTGGATGCGATCACATGGTCGTTATTCGGCGAGGCGCGCGCCAAAGACAAAGACTCGCTGGTCAATTTGCAATCGAAGACTGCGGAGGTTGCCTTTACATTCAGTTATGAGGAAAACATTTATCGTGTGATACGCGCTCTGCCGCGCGGCAAGACAACGACGCTGGAGTTCCAGATTCTGGACGATGGACGACAGACCACAGACCATGAAAAAACGTGGAGGCCGCTGACCGAGCGCACGACGCGCGATACGCAAGCGCGCATCGAGCAGACTTTACGTCTCGATTATGAGACCTTCATCAACGCGGCGTTCTTTCTGCAGGGAAAGGCCGATCAATTCACACAGCAAAATGCCAGCAAGCGCAAGGATGTGCTGAGCAGTATCCTCGGCCTCGAGATGTGGGAAATGTATAAAATCCGCACTGCCGATAGACGCAAAGCGCTCGAAGACGAAATCAATTCAATGGATGGACGCATTGCCGAGATCAACGCGGAACTGGCAGAGGAAGAACCACGTAAACAGCGATTGAAGGACCTCGAATCCGAATTGAAGCGTTTGTCCGCGGCGCGCAAAACGCAGGAAAATGCTCTGGAAAATTTGCGGAAGGCCGCCGCCTCGCTGGATCAACAGGTTGCCGCGGAAAAAGCGAAGCTGGAAGAAGAGCGACGCGGGCTGAAAGAGCAAGAACAAGCAGTCATAAGCCAACGGTCAACGATCAACGAAATGAACAAACAAGTTGAAAACGCAAAGAAGTTGCTGGCAGAAGCCGAGGAAAAAGCCAAAACGCGAAGTGAACTGGAAGAGAAGCGAAGCATGGCGCGCGAGCAATACGGCCAATCGAAAGCGGAAAACGAATTGCTCAAAGCGCAGATGGACGAACTCAAAGAGCGCATTGACCGGCTCAGCGCGGCGGAAGGGGCCACCTGTCCGTTGTGCGGCCAGCCTTTAAGCGAGGAGCATCGGAGGTCCACGCTAAAGCAGTTGCAGGATGAAGGCAAGGAAAAAGGCGACCGCTTCCGGGTCAATAAATCAAACATGGATGACCTTGTGAAGCGCATTGCGGATCACGAAACCCAGATTGCAAAAATTGAAAGTGCGGAAAGAGAACGGTTGTCGCTTTCCAACACCGTTACTCAATTGACCGAACGAATTGAAACGATCAAGGCTTCAGTCAGAAATTGGGAGGCCGTTGGCGTCAAACGGCTAAAGGAAGTGGAAACGATTTTGGCAAGTAAGAAATATGCCGCCGAAACACAGGAATCTTCGGTCAATCTTGTTGAAGCGGAACGCGCCTTGTTTGATTTGCAGGAGCAGGAAAACAGACTGAATCAGGAGGTCGGCGCGGCGCGGCAAAAAGTGTCCGTGTTGGATGGCCTGCGGACGCGCAAAGCCGAGCTGGGGTCCGCGCGCGAGGCGGCCGCTTTGCAAGTGGCGCGTCACAAGACGCTCGAACGAGCCTTTGGCAAAGATGGGGTCCCGGCTTTGTTGATCGAACAGGCCCTGCCACACATCGAATCCAAGGCCAATGAATTGCTGGATCGTCTGAGCGATGGACAGATGTCCATTCGATTTGTCACACAAGCGGAATACAAAGACAAGAAGCGCGAAGATTTGAAAGAAACGCTCGGCATTCAGATCAGCGACGCGGCCGGTGTGCGTGATTATGAAATGTATTCGGGCGGCGAGGCTTTCCGCGTAAACTTTGCCATTCGCCTGGCTTTGTCGGAAGTGTTGGCGCAACGCAAGGGAGCGCGTTTGCAAACGCTGGTGATTGATGAAGGCTTCGGCTCGCAGGATGTGCAGGGCAGGCAGAGATTGATCGAGGCCATCAATTTGGTGAAAAATGATTTTGCCAAAATATTGGTTATCACGCACCTTGACGAACTCAAGGACGCCTTTCCGACGCGCATTGAAGTGGAGAAGACGGATCACGGCACAAGAGTCCAGGTAATACAATAATGACAAAAATCCTTCACCCATTCAAATATCGGGGCAAATGGGATCATTTGCTAGTGACAGTCTTTCTGTTTATAAATGGATTGGTTGCTGTTAATGCAGTGTTGCACGATCCATATGTCGGTTATGATATTCGAGATCACTTGAATATGATTCGGGTACTTTCCGAAGAACATCACTGGCCAACTGCGGAACAAAGCAGGGAGTTCTACTCTCCTCCCATACCCTATTTACTACCGGCCTTGTTCAAGGATCTACTAGGCACAAATCTACTAAGAGCCGCAAAATTTGGCCAACTTGTGAACTTGTTTCTCTCTATCGGGGTCACATATCTTCTTCTAAAAATCTCTGATTTAGTTCTTGAAGAAAGCCGCTATCTCAAAATAGCATCGCTGATATTTCTTGGAATGATGGCGGTCTACTATCGCACTTTTGCCTTCATCCGAGGCGAAAATTACCTCACTTTCTTTGCGGTACTTGTTATCTATCAAACCCTTCATATCTTTCTAAGGGAACATTATGATTTCCATCAGATTATCACCTTGGGTTTGGAATTAAGTTTGATGCCGCTTTCCCGCCAATGGGGCCTCCTGATATTTCCTGCAATCCTACTTTTTGTCACATTCTTGACAGTAAAGGACGGAATGGATTGGAGGAGAAGGCTCAAAGTGATCACAATCAGTTATGCCATCGCATTGATTCTTAGCGGATGGTTTTATCTGTTCCTAAAAATACAGAACGGTTCCGCCTTAGCTTTCAGCACAAAGCCTGTTCAGTTCTCTCTGTCCACACAGCCCCCAGAATTTTACTTTGGAACAGGATCAGGAAAGTTATTTAGCGACCCGATCAGGCCATCGTTTGCAAATCAACTGTTTCCGACATTTTATTCAGACACATGGGGAGATTATCTAGGTTATTTCTTGGTGTACGGAAGAAATCTTCAAACACATGAATATATTTTCGGCGAGAAACTGCTTAATCTTACCAACCAAGCAATAACAGAAAGCTCGATCGAAACCAATCGCTTTTCAATAGCCAGCTACCTTGGCCGAGTGAATCTGCTTGATCTTATCCCGTCTGCTTTTCTGCTATCAGGCTGGTTACTTGGGATCTTTAACATATGGCGCGGCTTAAGGCAAACAACATTAGGATACTTAGATTCAATGTTGATTCTATTAAGCTTGATCGTGGCATGTACACTTGGCGGTTACATGTGGTTCCTTATCCGATATCCTGACTATCAGGGGAGCGCCATCAAGGCCACCTACATGATGCAAATTTTTCCATGTCTCGCGCTAGGTGCAGGCACAGTAATCGAAAAATTGAGAAAGAAATATCCGAAAATCTGGATACCATTTTTAATTGTTTTTGGAATTATCATGCTACATGATGTGCCAACGATGCTTACCCATTTTCCGCTTTTTCACATATGAGTATTTTTCTAATCACTTCCACAATTTTATTCCTATCAGGTCTTCTAATCATCTATTGGCTCCATAATCAATATCATCTCGACATCGTCGTCCAGCCGGTTTCGCCCCCACACAACGCGCCGTTGATGTCCATCTGCGTGCCAGCGCGCAACGAAGAGAAAAATATTCGCGCCTGTGCAGAAGCCATCCTTTCACAAACGTATCCGAATTTTGAAGTCGTTGTTTTGGATGATCGCTCGACGGATTCGACGCTGGAGATTCTTCACAGCCTGGCCGTTCAGAATCACAAACTCAATGTGATCATCGGTTCGGACCTCCCCTCCGGCTGGGCAGGCAAACCCTGGGCTTTGCATCAGGCGGCCGCCCACGCGCGCGGCGACTGGTTGTGTTTCGTGGACGCCGATACTCTTCTCGAGCCTGAAACACTTTCGTCGTGTTATGTCAAAGCATTGGAAACGGGCGCGGACTTATTCACCATCATGACATTTCAAGTTACAGTCACGTTTTGGGAACGCGCGGTAATGCCCCTCGTGTTGACCGCGCTATCTGTTGGCTTCTCCCCGCGCAAAGTCAACGACCCGAAGCGAAGGGATGCGGTCGCCAACGGCCAATTTATCCTGATCAAACGAACGGTCTATGATGCCATCGGCGGACATGAACAGATCAAAGACCAAATTGTGGAAGATAAGGCCATCGCCGAACAAGTCAAATGGAATGGCTACCACCTGGTCGTCGCGGACGGGATGCGCCTGGCGCGCACGCGCATGTATACGTCTCTGCCGCAGATGTGGGAAGGCTGGACGAAAAATATTTATCTCGGCTTGCGTGATCAGCCTGGCTTGTTGGCACTTGGAGCCTTCGGCGGTCTTTTGTCGGTCATTGCCGCGCTCTTTCTCCCCGTCTGGCCTTTGCTTGGCTTAGCATGGTATTTGCACGATGGAGGATGGATGGCAATCACGGTTATCCTGAAAGCTTTAATCTTGTGGGCAGTTTTGCTGTATACACGCGCCGCCGTTGCACGCAAGATGAATATCCCGCGCTGGTACGCATTGACGACGCCATTGGGCGCGGGAGTCTTTGCGGCCATGATGCTGACCTCGGCATGGAAAGTTTTATCCGGCCGGGGTGTGACGTGGCGCGGGCGAAGATATAACCCCTAATCAAAATTATGTTCGTCGGGGGAAATCGTTACAAATGTCATTTCTCAAATCTGGATGAAAACCGTAAGATTTAGGGGAACTTATTTGCATTTCGCATCTAAAGTTGCACCCCGCATTTATCTCTATAAACTGACCTGTGCTTATGCACAACATATCAAAAGGAAGCGGCATGACCAGACTCCCAATCTTCATCGCTATCGCGGCAACTCTCATCGCATTGGGCATGTTCGCCTATGTAACGGACGCGCCGGCCTACGCAGGCACGGACTCTGCAACCTGCAACAATTGCCACGTCATGGACGCACAATATGAAAACTGGTATCACGGCGGGCACAGGAACGTCACCGAATGCGTGGATTGTCATCTGCCGCATGACAACATAGTCAGTTATTACATCGCGAAAGGCCGGACCGGGATGCATGATGTCTACATGTTCAGCATGGGGAAAACGCCCGAACTGATCCGCGCCAAAGAAGACACCAAGCAGATCATCCAAGGCAATTGCGTCCGCTGTCATCAAAGCACGGTCGAAAACATCATGCTGGGACCGCAACCCTTCGACCGCTATTGCTGGGAATGTCACCGCGCCGCGGCCCACGGACAGCGCGGTATTTCGATTGTCCCTTATCAAGATTCGAGTCTCTATCCCACCAAGTAAGGAGAATGCAAATCCATGAAACGATACACGACTTTTATTCTGGTCGGCATTATTATCCTGCTGGCCGCTGTTTTGACCGGCGTGCTTGTTTTTATGAAGAATCAACCCGCGCAGGAACGCGCCATCCTGCCCCAAATCGTTGAAGTGAAACCGATGGAACCAGATTCATCCATCTGGGGACAGAACTTTCCAAATCAATGGTCAACTTTTCAGCAGACAAAAGACAACAACATCAAAACTACCTACGGCGGCTCGGAGAAATTTTCTCATCTGGCGGAAGACCCGCGCCAAATCATTTTGTTCGCGGGCTATCCTTTCAGTAAGGATTACAACGAGGAACGCGGACATATGAACAGCCTGATTGACGTCCGTGCCACCAAGCGGCTTAACTTGACCCCGGGCGATCCGAAGGAAACACACGCTACATGCTATTCCTGTAAATCGTCCGACAACCCGGCATTGTGGCAAAAGCTTGGGCTGGAAGGTTTCGATTCCATGATGTTCCCGGAGATGACGCCGGACATCACCAACCCCATCGGATGCGCCAATTGCCATGAAGCCGGGACCATGCGATTGATCGTCACCAACCCATCGCTGGAGAACGCGCTCAAAGCGCAGGGCAAAGATTGGAAAACGTTTACGCGTCAGGAAATGCGGACGGTGGTGTGTGCCAATTGCCACGTGGAATATTATTTCGTCGGTGACAAGAAAATCCTGACCTTCCCGTGGGCCAATGGCACGCGGATTGACCAGATCATTGATTACTACGACAACATCAACTTCAAGGACTGGGATTATCCCGGCACGGGCACGCCAATGCTCAAGGCACAACATCCTGAGTACGAAATGTACACGGCTGATAGCACTCACTTCAAAGCAGGCGTGGCCTGCGCGGACTGCCACATGCCCTACGTACGCGACGGCGCGGCCAAATTCTCGTCGCATGATGTGCATAGTCCGTTACTCAATCCACAGCAGGCGTGCGGACAATGCCACACGGACGTGGATTACGTCGTCGGACGCGTGAATGAGATTCAGAATCAAGTCTTCACGACCAAGCAATCCACCGAAGACGCGTTGATTGATGCGATCACCGCCATCCAGGCCGCCGCGGCGGACCCCAACGCGGACGCATCCCTCCTCGACCAGGCGCGGCAACTGCATCGCAAAGCGCAGTTCATGTGGGATTTTGTCTCTGCCGAAAACAGCATGGGCTTCCACAACCCCGAATATATTTTGAAGATATTGGCTGATTCCACCAATTACGCCCGCCAGGCGCAGATGCTGGCAGCGCAATCCGTCAATGACCCGGCGCTGTTGGAAACGGGCATCTACGACAAGATGGATCCCAAACCCACACCGGCTCCATAGGTAGCGTGGCAAAAAGAACAAGCCACGAATTCCACGAAAACTCCCAACTTGAAGTTAAGTTGGGAGTTTAGCGTCTGTTACATCCTGTAAAATTCGTGGCAAGTTTTACTTTTGGGGAACTTCCATCGCACTGCATCGTCCTTATCGCAAGGAGAATGCCATGAAAAGGATTTTAGTCTACGCTGCTTTATTTACGCTTGTGTTGTCTGCCTGTGCGCCGCTCACCAATTCAGAATTCAATCGAAATCTCGAAAAGTGGCAGATGGCAAACGTGAACCACTATCGCTTCAGCCTCGCGGTGAGCTGCTTTTGTGCGTTCATGCAAAAAATGCCGCTAAGCATCGAAGTCAAAGACGGACAGGTTGTTTCGATGATCTACAACGACGGTTCGGCGGTGCCGGACAACGAGCGCGAGTTCTTCGCGCAATATGAAACAATCAACGCCTTGTTCGATTACACAAAAGGCGCGATGAGGGACGCGGACGAAATCCATATCCAATATGATTCGACCTATGGCTTTCCATCCAGTGTGCAGATAGATTTCATCAAGAACGCGGTGGATGACGAGTTATCGCTGAACGTTCAGGGTTTTGAGCCGCTGAATTAAACGGAGCCAGTCGAAGGGTCCGAAAAAGAAGCGACGCGCCTTTCAGCGCGTCGTCTTTATTTAAATTGGCTCTTCGCCAAGAATCATTTTGTCCATCCCGCGGTCAATCTCCCACGGATAAATAATAAAGGCGTCTGTGATCGCCGCATAGTAATCCGGGCGGACGGTTCCGAATAGGTTGCGATATGGATTGAAATGCAGGACACAGGTTTCAGGAAAGCCGCCCGCGGCAGAGACGCGATTCTTCACAGAAGTAATCGTGCGGCCTGATCCCCAAACATCATCCACGATCAAGGTGGGGCGGCCGCGTAATTTGTCGTCTGCCGGAAATTGAATGAACTCCGGCCACGCCAGCGTGGACTTGCGGCTTTCCAACTGCGCCGGAAAATCCACCGCCGCAGTGAGGATGTGCGTGATATTCATCGCCTGCGCCAGCAAACCGCCGGGCACGATGCCGCCGCGCGTGATCACCACCATGGCGGTGAACTCGCGGCGAAACTGCGGGAGGAGATGATCCACCAAACGATCCACCTCCTCCCAACTGACCATTTCACGGCGCTGTTCGGGTTGCATCCAAATTCTTTCGAGGGAAAAAGGTCATGAGCCAAGCACCGCGGCCAAAGGCGCGGGAGCCACAGCCACACTAATCGGTTTGCCCGCGGCCTGCGCCTTTTCAGCTTCACGCGCCCAGAGATACAGGCAGGTATGATACGCCGTTCCCGTGTAGGAACCGATGATGCTGGCGACCATTACAAACGTAAAGAAAATGAAGAAGCCAAGCGCGATGCCGATCACATACGAGACCGTTGATCCTCCAGCCACCGCGATCAATCCGCCGCCGACCGCGAGGGCAATGACCAGACCGATCAATCCCAGCACGGTTCCGATCAAGCCGGTGATCCATCGCACACCTACTGTGCTGACGCCGATCAGGAGTAGATTATTTTTGGTGATCTGGCCGACGCGTTTCAACGCGTTCGATAAATTGATGTCTTCGATGACCATCGCCGGCAGAAGCAGGAACGCCGCTTCCGTCCAGACCGTGTCAATGAGTCCCGCTAAAGCGCCTCCGATTAGTCCCGCGCCGCCGCGTCGATTGCGCGCGCCGCGCAATTGACCGACAATGATGTTGACCACCGTCGAGGCCGCGGCCAGCGAGGCAATATCCCACACATCACGCCGCACGACCGCCCAGGCTTTGTCCATGCGGCCATCGCCTTCCGAAAGATAGCCATAAATGAGATAGACGGTCATCGCTGAGAAGATATAGGAAACAATGTAGTGAACAAAGATCATGATCGCCCCCAGCGCGAACATGATGATATTTCCGATCTGCGATTCGCCGAACACAAAGGCGGCGCCCACAATTGGAATCAGCCCGATGATCGAAACAAAAAAACCCGCAACCAGCGCATAGATGGAGGGCTTGATCAAATCTTTATCTTTGAATGCCATCTGCCATGCCTGCTGCAGGAACGACCAGCCACGCGAAAGTGCTTGCATAGATACCTCCGAGTAAAAAATTAAGATTCAGTGGGAACGATTTTATCTAAATCTTGAATCAGAGCAGGAAGATCATGCTTGACCACTTCCCATAAAACATCCTCATCAACATTCATATAATCATGGACAATGCGGTGACGCATTCCAATAATTTGATGCCATGGGATTTGGCTATTTCTCTCTTGAAACTCGTTCGATACTTTTCTAGCCGCCTCTCCAACTACTTGAACAAAGTGTGCAAGCGCCATAATCAGAACATCGTCCCGGTCGTATTCTTCACGAGTTCTGTCCTGCACTGCCTGAACTGCCTTGCGACTCATCTCGAGCATATGCCCTACATAAATCCAATCATCCTTGGACATATGCAATTGCGGCCTCTTTCTGCACCCGCTCGCGAATTCGATGATTCAGAAACTTTGGAGTAACTAAATCCACGTTGCGCCCCAGAAGCGCCGAGAGTTCGTCTTGAATAGTGATAAAAGCAAAACCCGGAGTATGACCGGATTCAAATTCAACCAAAACGTCAATGTCGCTATCCGACCCAAAATCCTCGCGCAGAACAGAGCCGAAAAAGGAAAGTTTTCGGATATGGTGCTTCCGGCAAAATTCAGCAATCTTTTGCTCAGGGACAAGGATTTTCAAATCACTCACGGCATCACCAACGACATGATTATAGCAAACTTATCGGCTCCACTTCAACCCGCCAGCCTTTCAGCCAGTTCGTAGCCTGACCGCGCAACAGCACGGCGGGGTCGGCGGCGCGCAGAACAATCTGCCAGCGATACTCGCCGCCGAGTTTGGAGAAGAAACACGGAGCAGGGCCGATCACGGCGGTCAGTGACCAGTGTTCAGTGGACAGTTGCTTTTGGAGTTTCGCGGCGAGTTTCTTTGCTTCCTGCTCGGCTTTGAGTGGGTCATGGTGACGAAATTCAAGCCGCGCCAGCCGCGCGAACGGCGGATAGCCCAATCGTTTGCGCTGACTCAATTCCTGCTGATAAAAGCCATTGACATCATGCTTCGCGGCGGCCTGCACCGCGTAATGCTCGGGCGAAAAGGTTTGCAAGATGACTTGTCCGCCGCGCGATGAACGCCCGGCGCGGCCTGCCACTTGAGTCAATACCTGAAAGACTCTTTCCGCCGCGAACGGATCGGGTAAATGCAAACCCACATCTGCCAATACGATTCCAACCAGCGTGACGCGCGGCAGGTCGAGTCCTTTCGCCAGCATCTGCGTACCCACCAAAACATCGGCGCGGCCTGCGGCAAAATGAGTCAAGATGATTTCATGCGCGTCTTTTTCGCGAGTTGTCTCCCAGTCCCAGCGCAGGGTGCGCGCCTTTGGAAACAACCCCTGCACTTCGTTCTCCACTTTTTCACTGCCCAATCCATAGGCGCGGATATTCGCGCCGCCACATTCCGGGCATTTCTTCGGCATCTGCCGCTCGTACCCGCAACGATGACACAACAATTTCTCGCCAGACGAAACGTGATAGGTCAGCGGCGCGTCACAACGCGGACATTTCACCACGTAGCCGCAATCGCGGCAAAAGACATAGGTCGCGGTGCCGCGGCGATTCAAAAACAGAATCGCCTGTTCGCCGCGCTTCAACACATTGCCGAGCGCGTCAGTCAATTCACGGCTGAAGATGCCGCGACTGCCTGCTTTCAATTCGTCACGCATGTCCACGATGTGGATCGGAGGCAGGTCCAACCCCTTGGCAGGAAGAACGCCTGCACCTTCGGCGTTCTCCGTTTCGAGGTCCGAAGAGATGCGTTGAGTCAATTCCAGGCGAACACTTTCCCCGACTTCGCTTTGATACCGTTGAAGGATGCTCGGCGTCGCCGATCCCAAAACGCAGACCGCGCCGCACAACCGCGCGTAGATCGGCGCAGCGATTGCCGCGTTGTAGAACGGCGGCTCGGATTGATAATACGAAGAGTCGTGGCATTCATCGGCAACGATCAGCCCGATATTTGGCAAAGGCGCGAACAGCGCGCTGCGCGGCCCGATGATGACTTTAAGCAGACCCGCACGCGCCCGCCGCCAGGTATCGTATCGCTCCCCCTCGGATAATTTTGAATGGATCAATCCAACCTGCCCGGGGAAGCGCGCCAGAAAACGGCGGACCGTTTGCGGCGTGATCGAAATTTCGGGAACGAGGATGATGGCCTGTTTGCCGCGACGAATCGCTTCCTGCGTTGCGCGGAGATAAATCTCAGTCTTGCCAGAGCCGGTTACACCCTGAAGAAGAAAAGGCTTGATCGTCTTGCCCTCGGCGAGCCGCCGAAATCCATCTTCGATATTTTGCCAGGCCGCTTTTTGTTCGGTCGTTAAAACTACTTCTCTGTTCTCTACTTTCTGCTCTCCGATTTTTTCCAGCGGATCGCGCCAGATCTCGGCTTCACTCAAAACGATCAGTTCGCGTTCGGCCAGTTCTTGAAGGTCAGCGAGGTTGCATCCGCTTTCGGCATACACCCACGACACATTGATCGCGTCGGGTCGCTGAATCAAAAATCGCAGGGCTTTGCCTCGACGCTCGCGCGTGGCAGGCGTGTTTCCCAGGTCAGACAACGCGGCTTCGGCAATTTCCGGCGCAACGGCCAATTGCGCGGTGCGGACGAATTTCGGTCGCACGCGCGCCGGCGGCAAAACAGACCTCGATGACAGAATGCCGCGCTTCACCAGATATTGCGCGGACTTGCGCCAATCCACTTTGGCAATGTGATGGTCAATTTGCCTGCCGCGCAGAGGGCCGCGTTCGTGAAGGAGTTTGAGGATTCGAGAAGCGATGCTGGACAATTCGATATTCGATAATTCGATATTCGACTCTCGAATTTCGAATAACGTATCCACTTGTTGATTCAAGCCCGGCGGCAAAAATAATTCAACGACGGGAGCCAGCGGAGAAAGCGTGGACTCGGCCAGCGATTCGGCCAACGCAATTTGCGCGGAAGTGAGAACCGGCTGTGAGTCAACCAGCTCGAGGATTTCTTTTGTTTGGGGAACGGAGGGTTGATCAATGAAGCGAAGGATAACGCCCTGAACAATTTGTTTTCCAAACGGCGCGGTGACCAACTGCCCAACACCGACGCGGCCCGCCAGGGATTCGGGGACGGAATAATCAAAAACGCCCGCGATGGACGGGACGTTTACAGCGAGTTGAATAAAAATGGGCATGGTGGGTGAAACGTAATTCGTATGCGTAATTACGAATCACGCATTACTCTTTAGAATCGCCGCCGCGCCGTAACCAACCACGGCTGAATAATCACCGGTCACATCGCCGGAGGTGGCATGACGCAGGACCTGAATTTTATCCGCGCCAAGTTCGCGGGCGGCCCACATCACGGCGGTCAACGCGCCGAGGCCGCAGGCGTAACCTTTGCCGCTTCGTTCGGCATCGAAAACCGCCTCGGGGTCGAACGCCTCCACTTTGGAGAGCATATTCTTATCGAGAGACAACGCGGTGGGCTGATCGTAATAATGGGACAAGTCCGTGCTTGCGATGAGGACCGCTCTCCTGCCCTGCAAAACCCTGGCAAGAGCCAGGCCCACTCCGCGCGAGACGCGGGGGTCTTGCGCGCGCACCATGACCGGCAATAATTTCCATTGGGGGGCAAGGACGCGTTGCAGGAACGGCAATTCGATTTCAAGCGAATGTTCGGGGTCGTTGGACACGGCTGTTAATTCAATACCCAACTCGGATTTCAGTTCCGCGTTCAGGGCATTGACAGTCGAACGATCAATCGTCACAGGGCCGAAGGGAGTGGCGTACGCGTCATGCGCGGACGTGAGCAGGGGCGCGTTATGGAAGTTGTGGAATGGCGATAAAACGGCGACCAGGTCAACGGTCCGGCCGCGAAGCGCTGAAAAAGCATAGCCCGCCACCGGGCCTGAGTAACGATGTCCCGCGTGCGGGGCAACAACGCCGATCACCTCCCCTTTGATTTCGGGCAGTTGAGCTTTATCGAGATAGGAGTCCACCGCGCGGGCCAGGGCTTTCGGATCGCCTTCGTACCACAGCCCGGCAATCGGCGACGGGCGAAGGTTCACATCCATGAAATGATTGTAGCACAAGTGAGGCCGAATAAAAACTGGGATGCCGGTTTCGGCATCCCAGTTCTCACTGATTATGGAACTCGATAACTGGAGATTACATTATCCAGTATATCTATATACTGGTCTTTATAATCATTGCCCCAGTCCACGGTGAACATCAGGAAGTTGTAATGGTCACGGACTTCGAGGAACGAGATGCCCGAATAACCACCGGCTTTCGAATACCAGGTCAGGCGGTCACTGCCATCACTCTGTTGCTTTTCCTCGGTCACGCGGATGTCGCCTTCCTTGCCTGTCTTGCTGTAAAACGTGTTCAGCAGATAGAGGCCGAATTTAGCTTCATCACTACCCTGAAAAGGAGTGCCGTCATTGTAGGCAATGTTTTCGATTACCGCATTGCCATCCGGTGACGTGAAGGTATCAATGTAGTAGTAATTTTTATCGTTGTCCCTGGTTTGAGTGTGCTTCCAGTTGCCCGGCACTTCGATCTTATAGTAGTTGTTCTCGTCGGTGAACGTCACCAGATCACTGCTGTTGCCCGTGCTTGAGCTTTCACTGCTGACGGGAGCCGCCGTCTGCACCGGCTGTTGCGGCTGTGATGGAGTGTTGCCGCCTACACTGCAGGCGAGACCGACAATCAACAGCATGGCCGCAAAGGCAAAAAGATAAATATAACTTCGGTGTTTCATGATCACTCTCCTCTCGAATTAGGTAAGCGTATTATAAAGAAAGAAGGCAATCAACGCAATGAAAATCCATGACACTTTTGGTGGATGTTTCGCGCCGCATTAAAAACGGTCGAAGACACTCTGCGTAGCGCGGAACGCGAGCGGCGGCAGATTTGACCGCTCGAACCAATCTGCCCGATCTGCATCGTCCCCGGCCTGCAACTCTCCGCCCACAACCTCAGCGTGATAAACGATGACAAAGTCCGCGCCGCGCGGATGTTCGCGGCCCGCGACCACGTCCAGCACCCGCGTCACGCGCACCGTCAGGCCGGTCTCCTCCAAACATTCGCGTTCCGCGGCTCGCGCCGGGTCTTCCCCCGCGTCCACGAAACCGGCGGGCAATGTCCACAAACCGCGAAACGGTTCATTGACGCGTCGTACCAACAACACGCGGCCACCCTGTTCGACCAGGGCGGCCGCGGCAACTTTCGGGTCAGCGAAATGAATCCATCCACAATTCAGACAGACCGCTCGCAATTTGCCAAACTTTTCCTGCGGTTCAGCTTTTGTACCGCAACGCGGACAGAAATTTATTTCTTGTCCCATTGCTTGCGTATTTTTCGTTCATTGTTGAAACGGACGAACCAGGCGGTCGCGCCACAAACTAAAATGATGACAATGAGCGCAATCTGCCAGGTGAAGGGAATCGGCGCTTCATTTCGGACTTGAGGCGGCTGACCGTTTCCCGATTCTGGCGGCAGGCTTTTAGCGTTTGCCTCGGCCGTGGGTTGAGTCAGATCGGCGGCTTGAGTCGGAACAGCCAGAGAAGTGACCGGCCCCGGTGTTTCAGTTGGCGCCATCGCGGCAAACGGCGCGAGGGTGGCCGCGGGAGATTCCTGCGGCGCGGTTTCAGGAGCGCCACCTCCACAGTTATCACAACCGCCGCCTCCACCCATGCCATACGCGGGCGCAGGAGCCGCGGCTAAACTTCGAGTTGCAAGAGGAGTCAGTCCATTCACTGCGAAAGTGACAACCAACAACAACGTTGCCAGCGCGGTCGCAAAGCGCAGTGTGGGATAAGCGCGCGGCTCCGGCGCTTTGAGTCCGGCCATTTTGGGAGTCAACGTGAAGTTACGCGGAGCGCGTCGCTGTGGCAGTTTGCGGAGCAGGCCGCGGGCGGAGCGCAAATCGTCCATGACGGCGCGCAGTTGCGGGTCCGAAGCGAGGCGGGATTCGAGTCGCGCAGAATCAGATGGACTCAATTGTCCATCTAAATAAGCAGAGAGGAGTTCAACATCGCGGAAGTTCATGCGTTCGTCTCCTCTCGCAGACGAAACGAGGCAGGCAGAAGTTCCCAGAAGCCCTGCAAACATTCGCGCAAACGCAGACGTGCGCGCGCCAATCGCGACTTGATGGTGCCCAGCGGGACGCGCATGGCGCCGGCGACTTCGACATAATCGAGGCCTTGAATATCCGCCATCACCACCACAGTGCGAAATTCAACCGGCAGATTTTCGAGGCAGTGTTGAATGGCGTGTTCGAGTTCATCGGCTTCGTTTTGTTGTTCGGGCGTGAGCGACGGATCGGCCAGCCAGCGCGGCGAATCCATTTCATCGCCGTCGCCAGTATTGGGCTCGAGCGGCGTGGTGGGACGGCGCTTCCGGCGGCGAAGTTCATCGTAGCAGGCATTGGTCACTGTGCGCAACAACCAGGCTTTGAACGAACCACCGCGAAACGAGTTGATGCCGCGAAAGGCGGAGAGGAACGCATCCTGTGTGGCATCCGCGGCTTGATCTTCATCGCCGAGGATGCGCAGGGCTGTGTTGAAGAGCGTGTCCTGGTAAGCAAGCACGAGGGTGTTGAAAGCGTCGAGGTCGCCGCGCTGGGCGGAGGCAATGAGGGCGAGTTCGTCCATGGGGTCAATTAAACCACAGATGCATACAGATTTCCTTTTTATCTATGCGCCTGGCTGTCACTTTTTCCGTGCGAACAAGACACAGACGCCGCGCCAAATCATCATTCCCAACGCGGAGGTTGCGCTGAGCACCACTGCAAAAATCGAAAGGATTGAGGCATTGAGAATCAGTCCGCGCAAGACGACAGCCAACGGCCCGGCAAAGGACATGGCCAAGGCAGGACGCCAGAGTTGCCGCGGACTTTGGATGATTTCGTCATCGAATAGTCCAAACCATGGGGCAAGCAGAAACCACGATAGACAAAGTGGAAAGAACGCGGCGGCCATGCGCGGCAAGAAGGACACATTCGATTCGCCGTGAGTCGCGAAGCCAATGATGGTGACGATGGCTATGGCAACCAGGTCACCGAGAATGAGGATGGATTTCGATTTCATTTTTTTTAAACACGAAGGGCACAAAATACACTAAGGAAGTTCTCTTCTAAACTTTGTGCCTTTCATGTCCTTTGTGTTTAATTTTTTTTCTCGTCAAATTCTTCCTTCCGCAATGCGGGGAACAACAACACCTCGCGAATCGAATGCTTGTCGGTCAATAACATGACGAGGCGATCCACGCCCATGCCAAAGCCGCCATTGGGCGGCATTCCGTAACGCATGGCGCGCAGATAGTCCTCGTCCATGGGGTGCTTTTCTTCATCGTCCGCGGCGTAGTCGCGTCCCATTTCGATGAAACGCTGTTCCTGGTCGAGCGGATCGTTCAACTCAGTGAAGGCGTTGCACAATTCAAACCCAGCCACATAGACCTCGAAACGTTCCACGGTCAGCGGATCGCCGGGCTTGGACTTGGCCAGCGGAGAAATATCGCGTGGATAATCGTAGAGGAAGGTCGGCTGAATGAGAGTCGGCTCGAGGAACTCGCTGAGCAGAAAATCAATCAACTTGCCGCGCGTGGATTTCGGATCGGGCGTTTTGTTCGGATGTTTCTTGACAATCGCCTTGAACAACGCGTCGGCGGTTTTGAATTCAGCAATGTCAATGCCGGATGTGTCGAGGAGTCCCTGACGCATCTCGAGTCTGCGCCAGGGCGGTTTGAAATCAAGCTCATGTTCGCCATATTTGACCTTGGCGCTTCCATTGACCTTTTCCGCAACGTAGGCCAGCATCTGTTCGGTCAATTCCATGACCTTTAGATAGTCCGCGTAAGCCCAATAGAATTCAAGTTGCGTGAATTCCGGGTTGTGCTTGAACGAGACTCCTTCATTGCGGAAGTCGCGTCCGATCTCATAGACTTTTTCAAGATTGCCGACCAGTAAACGCTTGAGATACAACTCGAACGAGATGCGCAGATACATATCCTGATTAAGTTCGTTGTGATGGGTCACGAACGGACGCGCCGCCGCGCCGCCGTAAAGCGGCTGAAGTATCGGCGTCTCGACTTCGAGGAAATCCCTGTCATCCAGGAATTCGCGCAAAGCCTTGACCGTCGCGGCCCGTTTGCGGAAGGTTTCGCGCACCTCGGGGTTGACCGCCAAGTCCGCGTAACGCTGTCGGGCGCGCAGTTCGGGGTCTTCGAGCGCGGCATAGCGGACCACCGTGCCGTCGTCCTGGGTCACATCCTTGTCAGCAGGGAGAGGGCTGACGGCTTTGGCAAGCAGTTTGAAGTCGTGGACATGAAGCGTGATCTCTCCGGTCTTGGTGCGGAACATCACACCCGAGGCTTGAATGAAGTCGCCGATGTCGAACATCTTGTTGAAGAAGTCAACGCGATCCTGTCCCAGCTCATTCATGCGAAAGAATAATTGCACTTTGCCCGCGCCGTCTTCGATATGCGCGAATGAAATCTTGCCCATGGCGCGTGTAGCGCGAATGCGTCCCGCAAGAGTCGCTTTGACTTCGCGCCCTTGCTTTTCCGCGGCGTTAAACTCCGTGATGACTTGCGCGCTGGTATGAGTTCGTTCGGCGCGCGTAGGATACGGCTCCACCCCTTCGGCCTTCAGCTCTTCGATTTTCTGCAAACGGATTTTTTCGAGCGAGTTGTATTCTGGCATAATCACCTCCCTCTACCACCCTCACCCTGCCCTCTCCCTCCTTTTCCCAATTTTGGGAGAAGGAGGGAGAGGGTGTCCGCAGGACGGGTGAGGGTTGATGAGGGCAAAATAAAAAGCCCCGCGCGGCCGAAACCACTGCGCGGGGCCGCGAAAGGACGATCCCTTTACTTGACCTTGATGATCTTGACTTTGTACGTGCCGCTGGGAGTCTCGACGTGCACAGTGTCACCTACCTGATGATTCAGGATCGCTTTGCCGATTGGGGACTCGTTCGAGATCTTGCCTTCGCGCGGGTTGGCCTCTGCCGCACCGACGATGGTATATGTTTCAGCGTCGTAGCCCTGTTCTTGAATTGTAACTGTTGAGCCAACCACGATCGTCCCATTCTTGTGGTTCTTCTCGTCCTCTTCGATGACGCGCGCGGTCGCAAGCAACATTTCCAATTCCTGAATGCGGCCTTCGACAAAGGCCTGCTCATTCTTGGCGGCCTCATACTCAGCATTTTCAATTAATTCCCCACCCTCCATCGCCTCATGCAAGCGCTCGGCCACTTCCTGGCGTTTGACGGTTCGTAAGTGGTCAAGCTCTTCCTGAAGTTTCTGGAAACCTTCCTTGGTCAGGAATTTGGTTGGCATAGTAACTTTCCTTACGAAAGAATTTGCATCCTATACAGGATGCAATGGTATCCCTCTGGCGATTCCAAAGGCGCGCTTAATATATCATGGATTCAAACTCGAATCAAGACCCGCCCTCAGGCGATAGCAATGTCGTGTTGCCATCGCCTACCTCGGCGACATGGGTCGCCGAAGCCGCTGCTTGCCCGAATCTCCACAGGCGGATGCCCTCCCGCTCCGACCAGTAGCCGCGCATTCTATCCCGCATCACGTCTTGACTTTCGAACAGTGTGCCGATCTGGGACGCGTACGCCTCCGCCGCCTCCAGCCAGGACCCGAAACCGGCCTCCGAAACCGTCAGGAGCGACTCTTTCATCCGCGCCGTTTTCGGCTCCAGCTCATCGGGATGGTTCAGCAGGTATGGAATATCCGCGTCGAACATCAGCGGGCGGCCCAGCATCTCTGCCGCTTTGCGGACCAGCACATGGTCCACGTGCGAGCCGACCGCCAACTGACAGACCACCACATCGTCAGGCTTGAGCCAGGCCACCATCACCTGGGCGATCTGAGCAGGCAAATCCGCTTCGGCCTCGTGCAGAGGCGCAAACACATCGCTGTATAGCCATCCGCCATCTTTTCCGCGTCGGTAGATGCAATCCAGAAAATCAAAATGGACGGTTTTCGCGCCGACGATTTCCCCCGCGCGTTTATCTTCCGCGCGGCGGATTCGAATCGTCTCTTCTGCGCCGGTTGTGCCCCACTGATAATGAAGGGCTTGCGCAAGAGGGGAAAGTTCCTCGTCCGGCGGGAAGCCGCACATGAACGACCAGATTTCAACCGGAATCCCCGCGCGACTCTGTTCGTAGATCAACCCACCGGCGGAGAGGACTGCATCGTCAAGGTGAGGAGAAAGGTAGATGTATCGCATGGTCGCAATTTAACCATAGATTCATAATTACCCTGTTGACAAAAAGGTAAGGACGAATCGCAGACAAAAAGCAGGACGAGCGTATGCGAATCGTAGCCTTACAATCAAGTTGATTAACCAAAATCGGAATCATCACGAATCTGCAATCGTTTGATCTCCTCGTCCTTTAATTTTCCGCGTATATACTCGCCGCGTTCGAAGGAGTACAAGAGTCTATGAATAAGTATCGCCCCATCTTTGCATCAATGATCGCCCTGTTGTTCTACACAAGCACAGACATTCTTGTGTGGCAACGAATTTTTGAGACCAACAAATTAATAGACTACGCCAATTCATATCACACAGGCTGGTTCATGTCTTTGGCCGGGTATGCCACCGTCGGCGTTCTCTTGATGTGGGGCGCGTGGAGAGACTGTATCTACTTCCTTGCCTCTCTCTTCGTCGGCGCGTTCAGCGGGCTGGAAGACCTGCTCTATTACATCCTCGATAGAAAGCCCATCCCAGCCAGCCTTCCCTGGCTGGGGAACAACCCCATGATCCATTCCGTTTCGCGGGCCGGGGTGATTGGTTCGGTCGTGTTCTGGATCGGTATGTTGATCATCTTTTACATCGCGCTATATCTCTGGGAGAATGATCATAAAGTGAAATCGCCGGTGCGGCAGGATTAAGCGGGAGAAATACAGCAATCTGCGTTAGCAAACTCTAATCAGGCGCTAATTCTCTTTTTAGAAAATACAGTTACACTCCACCTTCGTGATTCGTCCAAAAACATACAGTCATGAATATACGACTGTATGTTTTCTTTGAGTATTCCAAAAGGAGAATGCCAAAGGCGTTTTTTATATTCCATCCCATAAAGGAGAAAACCATGGGCATATTTGTTGATATTATTGGTTTCCTCTATCTTCTTATTATCTCCGGTCTGGCCCTTTATGGACTTCACAACCTGTTCACTACAATTCTCTATTTGCATATCAAGGCATATCCGAGAAACAGGAAGATAGAGCCGGTTGATGAATGGCCGCCAGTGACCATTCAACTTCCAATCTTCAACGAAAAATATACAGTGGAGCGATTACTACGCGCCGTCACAGGATTGGATTATCCCGACGGCCTGCTCCAGATTCAGGTCCTGGATGATTCGACGGACGACACTGCTCAACTCGTATGCAGGCTGGCGGATCAATATAAAGCGCGCGGCGTCAACATCGAATACATCCATCGCGATAGTCGGCAGGGATACAAGGCCGGCGCGCTGGATACCGGTCTGCGTTCTGCAAGCGGACAATACATCGCTATCTTCGACGCGGACTTCGTGCCAGAGTCGGATTGGTTGAAACGCACCGTTCCGCTCTTTCAGGACCCGAAACTGGGTTGCCTCCAAACGCGCTGGGGTCACACGAATCGGCACTACAACTCATTGACCCGCGCTGAAGCCATGGCCATTGACGGACACTTCATCGTCGAACAAACCGTGCGCTCGCGCAGTGATTTCTTCCTGAACTTCAATGGCACCGCTGGACTCTGGCGGCGCGCCTGCATCGAAGACGCGGGCGGCTGGCAATACGACACATTGACAGAAGACCTGGACCTGAGTTATCGCGCCCAAATGCGCGGCTGGAAAATTGACTATCTTCCCGACGTGGTCGTGCCCGCTGAATTGCCGTCGCAAGTGGAAGCATTCAAGAAACAACAATTCCGCTGGGCCAAGGGCAGTTTTCAGGTTGTGCGGAAGATTCTGCCACAAATACTTGAACGTTCTGATCTGCCATGGCACGTGCGTCTGTTGGCCACACTACATCTAACAGGTTATATCGTCCATCCGCTGATGCTTTCCCTGTTACTTCTTACTCTGCCGGTTGGCACATTGATCCCCGCCACATTCAAGATCTTCCCGCTCTCCGTTCTGGCCGGCTTTGGGCCTCCATTGCTGTATCTGGCTGCGACCGTTCCTCACGGCCCGTCACTGGGCGAGCGATTCAAATTGCTCCCACTGTTGACCATCCTTGGCTTTGGCATCTCGCTCAGCACCTCCATCGCCGTTCTGCAAGGATTGATCAGCAAAGGCGGTGTCTTTACCCGCACCCCGAAACTAAACCTGAACGATGAAAGCAAAACTCCAAAGATAATAGATGGCGCTTACAAGCCGCCGATTAGTCCATTGGTGTGGGCCGAGATTGGACTTGGAATTTACGCCCTGTTGACCATGATCCTGCTTGAACCATACGTGGGCTGGGGCATCGTTCCATGGATGACGATCTATGCGCTCGGCTATTTTTACATTGCTGGTTTGAATCTGATCGAGCACGCGCCAAAATCAAGCAGATGGACACTAAAGAAATCTCCAGCATAGGGCTGGAGATTTCTTTATCACTTGCCTTTGACGCTCTTTGATCCAGATTTCGATTTCCCCGCAGTTTTTTTGGGCGAGGATTTTTTAGAGTCGGCGCGCTTCTTTCTCACCCTCTTCTTTGCGGCTGGTTTCTTCGTCATTGTATTTTTATTTCCGCCCTTCTTTATCGCGGATTTCTTGGTCACAGCAGTTTTAGCCTTCACAGCCCGCCTCACTTCTTTTTTCTTCTCTCTACTCTCTATTCTTTTTTCTTCCCCTTTCTCCCCTCCAAACATCTCCTCCCACTTTTCCTGCACAGACTCCACGCCAGCGCCGTTCAACACCCCGTTCACCACATCCCAACCCTCGCCTTCCACAAATCGCCAATCCATGAATACGTGATGCTGATACGCGCCCAGTTCAAAATACATTCCCTTTTGCCATAATTCTTCACATGAACGAATGTATTCCAAATGCGTGACATAATCCTTGAAGATAACAAAACCTTCGAGGGGTAAACCGAGACCTTCAGCCAATGACTTCTGCCTCAACCCGCCTGAGTTTTTATCGAGATACGCGGCGGAGGTTTTGATCCAACCCCGTGTATCGGCAAACTTATTGTGGTAGATCACCAGTCCGCGTTCATCGTTGAAAACATTGGAATAAGCAAACACATTTTCATCTACACGGCCATTGACGGTATAAAAATCATAGAGTAGAAAATTCTCCACATCGGCGAACAAATGTCGGCGGTGAAGGAGCGGGAAGATTTTCCACTCATGGCCACGGATGAGTCCTTCGTCGGGTTGTTCATCCCACTTCGGCTTGCGGAATTCCATCCCATATTTTTCGCGGAAGCCCTCGATCTGTCCGTGACCGAACATCGGCAGGCCGGGCAAAGTCGAAAGCAGAGTCGCAACACCAAAATATTTATCGCCATTGCCGAATTGTTCGACCGCCGTCTTTTCATCGGGGTTGTTCATGAAATTGACGTAACGTTTGAGAATCTGCGGATCGAACTCGAGCGTGTTTTTGATCAACTGCCGAAACTTGGCATTATCTTCATCGCGCAACATGTGCATGAAGGCCGAGTTGTACACGCGATGCATTCCCAGCGTGCGGACGAAATAGCCCTCCATCAACCAAAAGGCTTCGGCCAGCAGAAGTGTGTCGGGCACTTCCGCCGCGACGCGATCCACGACCTCGCGCCAGAACTCGTTCGGAATCTTCGCGTCGAACTCGGACCGAGTCATGCCGTACTCGGCCCGGGACGGCACCGCGCCGCCGAAGCCGGGTTCGGGAAACCACAGCCGTTGAATGTGTTTCTTGGCGAGGGTCATGGCCGCATCGAAGCGGATGACCGGAAAGTTCCGCGCTACATGCAAAATGGTTTGAATGACGGCCTCGCGTACTTCGGCTTTGGTGTAATCGAGTTGCGCGGTGTCGTTCCATGGAAACGACGTGCCGTCATTGCCATGATAGATGTATTTGGTTTGGTTCGTTTGATTGTTATGCAGTTTGAAGACCACCGCCGCGTCGGAGTGGTTGTAATAGTGATCTTCCAAAACGATGGCGACGCGCGGATCCTCGGAGAGATTCTCGCTGTTGAACGTATATGAAGGGTACGGAGGATGATCGAGCGACAGGAACCAATCCGGATGTTCAACGACCCAGGTCGAGTCAATACCCATGTGATTCGGGACCATGTCCGCAGAAAGGCGAATGCCGCGCGCCCAGGCTCTTGCGCGCAAATTCTGCAACGCGTCCCAGCCGCCTAAATCGTTGGCGATGTCATAGGAATGCAAAGAGTACGCCGAAGCGACCGCCTCCTCATCACCCATGCGTTGTTTTATTTTTTGACTAGCGCGGCTTCGTTCCCATAGACCGATCAGCCATAGACCTGTGAAGCCGCGCCGAGCAAGAAGATCAAGTTCCTCATCGGGGATTTGATCCAGCGTTTTGATCCAGTACTTGTACTTCCTCGAAAGTTGCTCCAGCCACACATAAGAATTCTTCGCAATCAAAACCAGCCGCGGCATCCATTCACGGTCGGGGCTGAAACGTTCGTATTCAGCATACTCCGCGCCGCTGAAGTTGGGAATCGGCGCGCCGTGTTCGAAATGCGCCGGCCCGGCATGACGGATGACTTCCTCGCGAATGAAGTCCATGCCGCGCAGGAGGCGGGTGACCAAATCCTTTCCGAGGACGCTTCCCCACCGATCAATGATGAACTGCAATTGTCCTTCCAGCGAATACGGCGAAGCCAGCGCCGGCGCGCGCAGAATATCAATGAGGCTCTCGCCGGATTTCCCTCCCGCGCTCAACGAAGCAACTTGAAACAAAAAACTTTCGAGACTGCTGACAAACTGAACATAATCATCTATCTGACGCAACGGCGTTTCATCGAACAATTCGAGATAAGCATGAAGGGCAGGATTTTGATTGGCGTTGTTGACCAGCAAAAGTTCTTCGATGGTATTCTCCCGCTGTTTTTCGTTTTCGATGGCAATGTATTCCGCGGCGGTGATTTCACCGCGGTAGACGGTTGTAGGCGGAAACTGATCCACAAAACGGACGAAGACGAGATCAGACTCCCTGCCGAGGGTCGAGAGCAGATGCAGGGCGGCAGTGGTCATGATCCCGTGATTCTGCTCGATATAATGATGCACCACGACGCGCAGGGCCTTGTCAATTAAGTACAAGGCATAGATATCGGAAGCCGGCACCGGGTCCGCGCGATGCGCTGACATTTGGGCCGCGAAGGCGCGAGCGGAGGCAAAATTCTCGAAGGTCACGCGTCCGTTTGGATGGAAAAAGTCGGTTGAAAACTTGTATTTATCGCGGGCAGTGCGTGAGATGAGCATATGAAAGGTCCCAGGTGAAGGAGTCGAGCCAATAATATCTCATTTCCGAATCTTAGCGCCAGATTAAATCCTTGACTGTTTAAGCAATTGCTTGTATCATCAGTGTTGCAAGATGCCAGTACGTTATCGTAGGAATATGGACGGAATGACCCGAGGGCACTTCGGCGGGTCATTTTGTTTATGACCGTCCGAGGACGTGCGACATCATCACTATTTTTTCTTTTTTGCCAGAAGGAGGCAAAGCAATGTCCGAACGTATCGTCGGAACGGTCAAGTGGTTCAATGCGGAGAAGGGCTACGGCTTCATCTCCCGCGACGGCGGCCCAGACGTGTTCGTCCACTATTCGGCCATCCAGAGCGACGGTTTCCGCAAGCTCGTGGAAGGCCAGAAGGTGGAGTTCACGGTCGAGCAGGGACCGAAAGGCCCTCAGGCCGCAAACGTGATGCCTCTGTAAGACATCATTCCCACAGACCAAGGAAATCCCGTCCATTATTGGGCGGGATTTTTTGTTTCGGATGTCATTGCAAGCGCTGGTCGAGTAGGCGGCGGGATTTCGATACGGCCCTCGGCCTACTCGATCACCGCCGCCGTATCGAGACCAAGCACCGCCTCTTTACTTGGACCCTTCGACCGGCTCAGGGCGGCGCTTGGGCCATAACGCGCCTACCAAAGCGTATCCAATCCCCAAGCCGATCAGCCCAAACTTCACCGATGCGCACCAGAACGCGATCGCGGGCCAGGATGAATCTGGCCGCCAAAAGAGAAGCACATTGAGCAAGGCCACGTTCTCCGTTGCATCGAACAGCGCGGCGGCGAGACTTCCCCATCCGATCCACGCGCCAAGACTTGCAAAGGGGCCTCTAAATGCGGCCGCGGCAAGCATGACACCCAACGCGAGGGTCAAAGCATAGGAGGGCATGAAGAGATAATCAAAACCGAGTCCAAAGGCCGCGTAAAGCAAGGGCCTTATCGTATAAATCAGTGGCTCATTCGAAGGTCGAACTGCGACAGGATTAATCCACGAAACCATGATCTGAAATGCTTTCTCAGGCGTCCGTGCCAGTTCAAACGAGACAATTCCCATCGGCGCGGCGTCTGTGATCAGCGGGCGATTCAATACCTGCATCACCGCGAACAGGCCGAAGGGTCCAGATGAGAAGCGTAAGGAAGAGCGGCTTGCGAACGCGATCAGGGAGAAAGTGCAACGGATGTTTCATCTAGATGTTTTTCTTGTACACGCGGTGATTCTTGTATTCAACGCCATTAAGATTTTTTAAATCGGCGCGCATCTGGCGCGTCGTCTCCGCTACTTGAGTCATTTCTACATGCTCGAATTGTTTGAAGTTGAGCAGTGTTTTCCCCAACTCATAATAAAGCAACGCATTTCCGCCGTGCCCCTGGTGCTCGGGCAAAATTCCCATGCCATTGCCGGAGACCGTCTTGGTGCGCTTCATCTCCAGCAGAAGATCAATCAGGCTGATTGGATTGAGGTGTCCCTTGGCGCGCTGAAGCGCCGCAGAGACATCCGGGAAGGCAAACAGAAAGCCGACCACTTCGTCGTTGTGCGTGATGATCTTGATCAGGCGATGATCGGCCACCAGCATGATGTTGTCCACCACGAACTTGATTTCATTCGGTGTGAACGGATAATATTCCCAGTTGTTGACAAAGGTCTTGTTATAAGCATCGCCGATGCGTTGCGCCCATGAGATTAACTCGCGCTTATTCTTGAATTCCTTGACTTTGAGTTTCCCGCGTTCCATTGTGCGTTGGGCAATCCGCTCGATGCGTTCCGGGATTTTGAACGCGTCGGATGGAAGATAGCAGGAAACAAAGTCCACTTCTTTTTCAAAACCGAGCGCCTCGACCAGTTTGGGGTAGTAATCATAGTTGTAGTTCATCATCGTCATCATCTGGCGGTGTTGAAAGCCTTCGATTTGAATCCCATAACCATCGAAGGCAGACATTCCTTTTGGCCCTACAATGCGATTTAGTCCGCGCTTTTTCGCCCAATCAAAGACTGCGTTGAAAAGGGCGTTGGCTACTTCCTGATCATTGATGCTATCGAAGAAATAAAACTCTGCGTCTCTGGTCTTGTGATACTGGTTGAAGGGTTTATTCTCCAGCGCGGCGATGCGCCCTACTACTTTTCCATCGCGCAATGCAAGATAAAAATCCGCGTCTGAATGCTCGAAGAACGGATGCTTTTTGCGGTTCAACTGGAGATATGAATCTGCAAAAATCGGCGGCACCCATTGCGGACAATCTTTGTAGAGATGAAAAGGATATTCGACAAATTGCCTGACCTGGGATTTATTGTTCGTGTCAACGAGCTGTATGGCGAGCATGAAGACCTCCAGGAATGGGATAAATTTACTCAAGTATATAACGAGATGCGAGACCGAGGCTAGTGTCATTCATCCTGCGCGAAACGCCTTTGCTTTCAAGATATAATCACGTCATCACAGCGGAGGGCTTATGCCAAAGCCGGTCTCAAAACTTCAACCCGATGAAATCCTGAAAGCCGAGTACGAATATATTGCCAACACGGTCTTCCAGGCCAACGAAGATCGCTCACGCGTGGCATCCTTTTATTTTGTATCGGTCGGCTCCATCGTCGCCGCCATCCTCGGCACACAATTCGCGCATGATAATCTAAGAAGTGTATCGCTGGCGTTTGCAATGTTGTTCGTCATTCTCACCGTGCTCGGCGCGTTGACCATCGCACAGTTGGCACGACTGCGCGCCGCCTGGCACGAATCCGTGGAAGCGATGAATCAAGTCAAGAATTTCTACATCGAGAATCATCCCGAGATCGCTCCGGCTTTCAAATGGCGCGGCAAGACCATTCCGCCCACCGACAAACCGTACAGCATCGCCAATCTCATCGCGGTCGAAGTGGCTTTACTCGGCGCCCTGACCACCGCGGCCGCCGCCTATTTCTTCCTGTTCATCTTCGGCAAAATCGTTTTATGGGGCTGGGCGGCGATTCTGCTTGCCTTCATTTTGGGCTACCTCATTTTGTGGATTTGGTACAAACATCTTTTAGTGGACGACCGCTAAACACTCGGAGCCACTTCATGCCTCGCGACTACAACCTTGAGAAAATCCTGCCCACCGCGCATCAACGACTGCCCGAATATCAACGCGATAATGATTGGATTCGCGCCTTTCTGCGCCGCGCTCAAATCGCCCACATCGCCTCGCGCTGGGACAATCAGCCGTTCATCACACCTTCGACCTTTTTCTACGATGAAGCCGGACACCGTTTAATCTTTCACTCGAACATTTCCGGGCGCATCCGCGAAAACATTGAACGCCATCCTGAAGTCTGCGTGGAAGTCAGCGAGATGGGGAAAGTCCTGCCTTCCAACGTCGCATTGGAATTTTCACTTCAATTTCGGAGCGTAGTTGTGTTCGGCAAAGCGTACCTGATCGAAGATGAAAACGAGAAGCGGCAGGTGCTTCACAAATTAATCGCCAAGTATTTTGGCGAAATGGAACTCGGCAAGGATTATCGTCCGGCCACAGACAAGGAACTCAAACGTACCTCCGTGTATGAAATCAAAATCGAATCATGGAGCGGCAAGGAAAACTGGAAAGACCGCGCCGACCAATCGGATGAATGGTCTGCCCTGGATGAGAAATGGTTTAAGTAAGGAGCATAAATGCCCAGCGAAAAATTTCGCACCGAAGAATTCAAGGTCAACGGCGAGGAATTGCTCGCCAGAATCAAGAAGTTGATTCACGAAGGCAACATCCGCCGTATCATCATTAAAGATAAAGATGGCAAAATCATCATGGAAGTCCCGATGACTCTGGGAGTGGTCGGCGCGTTGATCGCGCCACAATTGGCCGCCATCGGCGCCATCGCCGCCTTGCTCACCGAAGCGACGGTGGTGGTTGAAAAATCTGAATAGATCATGAAATCCTATCGCAAAGAATTGTGGTTCAACATCCCTTCCCGTCGCGGCTTTGTCAACATTACGCCGCAGGTCGAAGAAGCCTTGCGCGAAAGCGGAATCCGCGAAGGGCTGGTTCTGGTCAACGCCATGCACATCACGGCCTCGGTCTTCATCAACGATGATGAACACGGCCTGCATCAGGATTATGAAAAATGGCTGGAGGGACTGGCTCCGCATGAACCCACCAACCAATATCGTCACAACGACACCGGCGAAGACAACGCCGACGCTCATCTCAAACGTCAGGTGATGGGACGCGAAGTCGTCGTCGCAGTGACGGATGGCCGCCTGGACTTTGGGCCGTGGGAACAGATTTTTTACGGGGAATTCGACGGTCGAAGAAAGAAGCGGGTATTGGTCAAAATTATCGGGGAATGAAAGTTGCAACTTGGTCTCCGAATTCCCTTTTGGATGCCGCAAATGTATAATCCAACCATCTTTATGCAAGGGAAAGGAATGCCGTGACTGATTCTCGTATTTCAAAACTCGCCAAGGTCCTGGTCCACTATTCCGTCGCGCTCAAGCGCGGCGATCAGGTGGTCATCCGCACCAGCCCTCTGGCCGATGAATTGACTCTCGCCGTCTATGAAGAGGCGCTCAAGGCGGGCGCGTATCCTTTCATCATTAACGAAGTGCCCGGTGCCGAAGAAACGTTTTTCAAATATGCATCCAACGCTCAGTTGGATTATGTCTCGCCCATCCGAAAACTCATCAATCAAACCTATGATGCCGTTATCACCATCTGGACCGAATTCAATACGCGTAACCTCAGCGGCGTAAACCCAAAACGTATTGCGCGCAATCGCAAAGCGGGCGCGCCTCTCACAAAAACCTTTTTGAAGCGCGCCGCCAAAGGCGAACTCAAATGGACGCTGACCGCGTATCCCAACAACGCCATGGCGCAGGAAGCCGATATGTCGCTTCGCGATTACGAAGATTTCGTCTTAGCGGCCGGTATGCTCAACCTGCCCGACCCGCTGACCTTTTGGCGCAAAGAAGCCGCGAAGCAACAGAAGCTCATCAAGTGGCTAAAAGGTAGGAACAAAGTCGCGCTCAAAGGTTCGAACGTAGACATTTCACTTTCGATCAAGGGCCGTGCTTTTATCGAATGCGCAGGCAAGGAAAACTTTCCCGATGGGGAAATTTTCACAGGGCCGGTCGAGCGCTCGGTCAACGGTTGGATTCGATTCAAATATCCCGCCATCTATGACGGACAGGAAATCAACGATGTCGAGTTGTGGTTCAAAGATGGCAGAGTGGTCAAAGAGAAAGCCAGTAAGAATCAAGAATTACTGACCACTTTGCTCAACACAGACAGCGGCGCGCGCTATCTCGGCGAGTGGGGCATCGGCACGAACTACGGGATCACGCGTTTCACCAAGAACATGCTCTTCGATGAAAAAATTGGCGGCACGATTCACTTTGCAGTTGGCGCGGGCTACCCCGAAAGCGGGTCAAAAAATGATTCAGGCCTGCATTGGGACATGCTGTGTGACATGTCTGATGCCGAGATCAAAGTGGACGGCGACGTATTCTACAAAAACGGCAAACCTATCATCAAATGACGACAAAGGGGCAAACCATGGACACCGAAGAATTCTTCAACGCAATCAAACAAGGCCATCAGGATGAAGTGCAACGCCTCGTGCGCGGGACCCCAAACCTGATTCATGAAAAACAGAATGGCGTCACGCCTGTGCTGATCGCCATGTATTATGGGCATCCTGAGATCGCGGAATTCCTGGCGGAGAAAACGGTGACCTTGAACATCTTTGAAGCCTCCGCCACCGGAAAGCGCGCACAGATCGCCCGCATCCTGGCGCGTGACCCGGAACTGGTCAACGCTTATTCTGAAGATGGATTCCATCCCCTCGGCCTGGCTTGTTTCTTTGGCCATCTGGAGACTGCTGAGTACTTGATCAAGGCTGGAGCCCGCGTGAACTCCCCATCCAAAAATAAGATGAAAGTCACGCCGCTTCATTCCGCGGCGGCAGGCAAACATAGCGCTATCGTCAAACTGCTTCTCAAACATGAAGCCGATCCCAACGCGCGCGAAGACGGCGACTTCACCCCGCTTCACGCCGCGGCTCAAAACGGTGACATCGAATCCATCCGCGCATTACTGTTCAATGGTGCGGATGCGCAAGCCAAAACAGCTGAAGGCAAGACGGCTATGGATTACGCCCTGGAGGCCGGAAAGAAAGACGCTGTGGAAGTTTTGAAGGAAGATATTACGAAGAGATTTAGGATCAGAAAATGAATAAAAAGGGCGGCGCAGAATGCGCCGCCCTTTTTATTTGCAACTGCTCTGCTTTCTTTGCGTAAGCACTTGCAGAGGGATGTTCCTCATTCCTCAACACGCATGCAAGGAGAATCTCATGTCAAACTTACGAAAATTCATCAGTGTTCTAATCCTCTTCACTTTGTTAACCCTGACTTTCACCACTCCGGCGTTCGCTTTTGACGGGCGCAGTGGCGATCAAGTGGTCATCGGTTCAGGAGAGGTCATCAACGATGACTTATATGTCGGCGCCAATAGCTTCACGCTCGACGGCACGGTCAATGGCGATGTGATCGCTTTCGCGCAAATGGTCACCATCAACGGGACCGTCAATGGCGATTTGATGAGCGGCGCGCAAACCGTGGTAGTCAATGGGACGGTCACTGGAAATATTCGCATGGCCGGCTCAGTCCTGTTCCTTGGTGAAAAAGCCAAGGTCGGCGGAGACATTGTCGGCGCGGGCTACAGCCTCGAGGTCCGCAAAGGAAGCGGAATTGGCCGTGACCTCGTTTTTGCGGGAGGTCAAATCCTTTTGGCTGGCGACGTGACTCGCAATGCCATCGTCGCGACGAGTTCCTTTGAAATTGACGGAACCATCGGAGGCAACGTCAAAGCCAAAGTTGGCGAAGCCGATCAAACTCAAGCCGGCCCGCCGCCCAGCATGGTCATGCCACAATCTACGATCCCGGTGCCGCTGGTCAAGCCTGGCTTGACGATTGACCCCGCGGCTAGAATTGGCGGTAGCCTCGAATATACTCAAACCCGCGACTTACACTTCCCCGCGGGTGTCGTGGTCGGCAAGATCATACGCACTGAGCCACCGGCTGATGAAAACCGGTCTCGTCCCAACGTGGAAGAAACGGCCGGCAAGAAGGTAATCAACTGGGCATTAGATCTTGTGCGCTCAATGGTCACTCTCGTTTTGATTGGTCTGCTCATGCTGTGGCTGTTTCCAATATTTACCAAGACCCTGAGCGATAAACTTCAAGCCAAACCCTGGCACAGCCTCGGATGGGGCGTGGTCGCATATGCCGCGTTCTTCTTCGCGCTTTTGCTGGTCACCTTTGTGATGATACTGACCGCGATCTTGTTTGGCTACTTGACTCTACGCGGTCTAAGCGGAACTGTGATCTGGCTTGGCATTCTGACGCTGTTTGCTCTGATCCTCGGCTTCATATTAGTCACATCTTTTGTAGCGAAGATCGTCTTCGGTCAAGCCATTGGCAAATGGATTCTGACGAGCGCCAAGTCGCCGCTGGCTGAACACAAATATTGGCCGATGGTGATCGGAGTGTGCGTTATTGTGGCAGTGATTGCTTTGCTGTCGTTTCCGCTGATTCCCGGTTTCCTCGGCGGGCTGACGAATCTGGCAATCGTCTTCATTGGCCTCGGCGCTCTGTGGCTGTGGGGACGCGAACAGTTCGCAAAGAAACCAATCGCCTCATAAATTCCTCGTAATAAAAACAGCCGAGGAAATTTCCTCGGCTGTTTTTATTGGTTTACTTTTACGGGCAATTTTTCACATATTGGATCTGTTGCGAAATCTTACCACTGCGCCCAACGGCCTCCAGTGTTTTGCTCAGTCCGACGAACTGATAGTCAATCCATGCTTTGTCAATGGCGCGCAGATCGGGGTGAATTAGATTGACATCGAAGGTTATGCTGAAGTTGCCGTTCTTATCGCTGGTCATCTTACCGTAGTTTTTCCACTCGGTCATGGTGGTCGGCTGAGTGGTCAGGTCTTCAAAGCGATAGTAGAAATCCACCTCGACCACATACTGATTGGAGGTCGAAGCAGTGAACGTGATCTGTTGCGGCAAGCAACGGAAGGACATGAAACTGCCCGAGCGAGTCAAGCTCGAGAACAGGTTGCCGCCCGCATCAGCTGGCAGAGTGGCGGTCGCCGTGCCGCCAGAGGGCGCACCTCCGCCCGCTGGCGGAACTTGGGCCTGTTCCTGAGTTGCCGTGACCACGATGACTTGAGGCGGCGGGTTGGTCGGCGGAGGTGGGGCTTGCGTCGGCGCTTCCACGGTAACAGGGACCAAAACAGTTGCTACGATCACAACCGGGGTCTGAGAGGCCGGCACGGCAGTTGGCTGGGCGGGAGAAATGGCACCACATCCGGCGAGGAAGAACGCCAGTGCGAGTGTCAAAAATTTTTTCATAACGTGCCTCCTTTGCACAAGAATTTGGAGATAATATAGTATGGCGATTATAGATTGGCATGTCAAGCAGACCAGAACACCTTTCAATTCTGATAGGTTTGATTGGGCATCAGGTATAATGAAATCATGTTTACATCTGAGCATATCGAGTCTCAGCTCGATAAAATTCTCTTACAGGTACAAAAACCGGGCAGATACGTGGGAGGCGAACTAAACATTGTTGTCAAAGATTGGGATCAAGTCCAAACCAAAGTGGCTTTGGTCTTTCCCGATATCTATGACATTGGCGTCTCAAACGTTGGACTGAAGATACTCTACGATGAAATCAATCAACGCGAGGATGCGCTGGCTGAACGCGCCTATGCGCCGTGGACTGACATGGACGCTCTCATGCGCGAACACGGAATTCCGCTTTATTCGCTCGAATCGAAACGCCCCTTGAGCGGCTTTGACCTGATTGGCTTTTCGCTCCCCTACGAAACGCTCTACACGAATACGCTCAACATCCTCGACCTTTCCGGCATTCCCGTTCGTTCCGCGGACCGCGGCGAATCGCATCCGATCATCATCGCCGGTGGACATGCCGCCACAAATCCTGAACCGATGCACGCTTTCATTGATGCGTTTGTAATCGGCGAAGGCGAGGAGGTTATTCACGAGATTTTGGATGTCGTTCAAAGGCGCAAAACACAAAACACCAGCCGCGAAGAGACTCTGCTCGCACTCGCAAAAATCCGCGGCGTGTATGTGCCAAAGTATTACCACGTTGAATACATGGACGATGGAACAGTCGCGAACGTGACAACCCTGAGGGAGGAAGTTGCCAATCCGGTGATCAAGCGCATCGTCGCGCAACTACCTCTACCACCAATCAAATTCATCGTACCGAATATCGAGGTTGTGCACAACCGCGTCTCGGTGGAGATTATGCGCGGATGCACACGCGGGTGTAGATTCTGCCAGGCGGGCATGATCACGCGCCCGGTCCGCGAACGAAGCGTGGACGAAATCGTAGATGCCGCCGAAGCCGCAATCAACGCGACCGGCTTCGAGGAGTTGGCCCTGCTTTCGCTGTCGTCATCTGACTTCACGTACGTGGTTGAGCTGGTCAACAAAGTCAGCAAACGATTCAAAGGACGCAAACTAACCATCTCGCTCCCCTCACTTCGTATCGAATCCGTTTCAGTTGACCTGATGGATAAGCTGCGCGAGCATTATTCCGGCGGATTCACACTTGCACCCGAAGCCGCCACCGAACGAATGCGGCGTATCATCAACAAATTCATTCCCGACGAGGACATCATCAATACGACGCGCGAGATTTATCGCCGCGGCTGGACGACGATCAAGTTGTACTTCATGATCGGCCATCCATCTGAAACGCTCGAAGATGTGCAAGCCATCGCGGATTTGTGCAAGCGCGTCATCCATGAGGCCGCAAAGTGGCGGGCATGAAAGTCAAACTTCACGCGGGCGTCAGCACCTTCGTTCCCAAACCGCAAACGCCCTTCCAGTGGGTTTCCGTGGATACGCGCGAGAGTATTATCGCCAAACAGGATTTGCTCAAGCGCGAATTGAAAGACCGCAATATCAAGTTGTCGTGGACCGAGCCGAACGACACGTTGCTCGAAGCCTGGCTCTCGCGCGGCGACCGCCGTCTCGCTGAAGTAATTTATACCGCCTGGAAGAGCGGCGCGAAGTTCGATGCATGGGGCGATCAAATGAAGTATGACGTATGGATGGCCGCCTTCGAAGAACACGGCCTCGACCCGTCCTTTTACACTCATCGCCAGCGCCGCACGGATGAAATATTTCCGTGGGATCATATCAGCGCGGCGGTGCGAAAGAATTTCCTGTTCCAGGATTTTCGGCAATCGCTCGAAGGAAAAATCCGCGTGGACTGCCGCTTGAATTGCTTCGCCTGCGGAATTCTCCCCACCTTTTCCAATTTGCGGCGAGAGAATCCCGGCGAGGTTTGGAAATGTCCGGAGGTGAAAAGTCCGGCGCGCAATAATCAGGCGTCAGTGATCAGTAACCAGTTGCCGGTGGTCGGCGATTGACAATCGCGATGAGAATCAGAATTACATTCTCCAAGACCGGTGCGTTGTGCTACATCGGTCATCTGGATTTGCAAACGATTTGGGAACGCAGCGCTCGTCGCGCGGACCTGCCGCTGGCATACTCGCAGGGATTCCATCCTCAGCCGAAAATTAATATCGCCTCCGCCCTGCCCCTCGGGTTTTCATCACGGTGTGAGATGGTTGACCTTCGCCTGAAGGAAGATGTTGATCTTGACGCTTTGCCACAGCGTTTGCAAACGGCAATGCCATCCGGCATCGGAATCTTGAAAGTGGAAAACGTGGATGAAAGCCTGCCGGCCTTGCAAACACAAATCGTTTCAGCGGAGTACGAAGTCACTTTGACGGAAGCCGTTGATAGGTCCGTGTTGAAGCGGAAAATAGATGAACTGCTGGCGAATGAATCCCTGCCGCGCGAGCGTCGCGGCAAAACATATGATCTGCGTCCGCTGATCGAAAATCTGGATGCAATTTCCAAAGACAAAATCCATATGAGATTATCAGCGCGCGAGGGCGCGACAGGCCGTCCCGACGAAGTGCTGGACGCGCTTGGCGTCCCGCTCGAGCAAACCCGCGTTGAAAGAACCCGCTTGATTTTTCGATAATTCCCGTTACAATATTCATTAAGTTTGACCCAACTTAATTTTCGGAGGAGAATGATGGCACTTATCGTTTCATTGTTCTTTGCTTTCGTGCCGGCTTTCCTGATGGCCATGTTCATCTATTGGCTCGATCGGTACGAAAAGGAGCCGTTGGCTTTGCTGGGCGCGGCGTTCTTTTGGGGCGCGGTGGTGGCGGCCGGAGGCGCGTATGTAATCAACACAATCTTTGGCATCGGCTTTTATGCACTCACCGGTTCAGGAGACGTTGCGGACCAAGCAACCGCATCACTCGTAGCGCCTTTCGTGGAAGAGGGGCTGAAAGGCCTGGCTGTTTTGATCGTCTTCCTGTTTTTCCGCAGGGAATTTGACTCCGTTCTGGATGGAATCATCTACGCGGGCATTGCGGCGCTTGGCTTTGCGGCCACGGAGAATATTCTTTATATTTACGGGCACGGCTACCAGGAGGGAGGCTGGGACGGGCTATGGACCTTGGTGTTCATCCGCGTGTTCGTCGTGGCATGGCAACATCCGTTTTACACCGCTTTCACTGGCATTGGTCTGGCCGTGGCGCGCCTGAATCGAAACATGTTCGTGAAGCTGATCGCGATCCCAGCGGGTTACTTCACCGCTGTCTTTCTGCATAGTTTCCACAACAGCTTTGGCGTGGTCACTGACGTGGCAGGGCTGGATTCACTCTCCGGCTTCGCGCTGGGAAGTCTGCTGGACTGGTCGGGCTGGTTCATCATGGCGATCTTCATCATCTTCATGATCAGCCGCGAGCGCGGCGTCATGCAGAGGCAGTTGCGCGAAGAGGTCAGCGCGGGGTTGATCACACAGGGGCAATATCAAAAAGCGCTTTCGCCTTTTACGATGTCCACGGCGGTTTTCAGCGGCTTCTCCACTTCACGATTTTACAAAGCCCTCGGTGAGTTGGCTTTCAAAAAGGAAGAATATCAGAAGATGGGAGACGAGAGCGGCAATCTCGCCATCATTGAAAAACTACGCGGGGAACTCAAAGCACTCGCCCCTCAAGTTCGATGAACTAACTCAAGATCCCAAATCCAACAGACTCTTCCAGAGTCTGTTGGATTTTTTTTCTTCACAGCGTCTTATGATAAAATCTTTGCGCCCGCCCCTGTAGCTCAGTGGACAGAGCGTCGGCCTCCGGAGCCGAAGACCGCGGTTCGAGCCCGCGCAGGGGCGCCTGACCAGACCGCCGCATGGCGGTTTTTTATATCGCGCAGACCGAAATTGCCCTCACGAACGACAAAGATGGATAGATTACAATTGCCGCGTGCATAAATATATTTTCATCATCGCCGCGTTAGGCCTGCTGGTTTCCGGATGTGGGATGAATCTTTCCACACCGACCGCCGCGACGCCGTTCATCATCACCTCCACGTTGCCGCCAGGCCCGCCTCTTTCTCCGGCTGAAACGGCTCAGCCGCCGACAGCTACACCAACACTCACACCGATTGAGGGCACAACCTCCACACAAGTCAATGTGCGCGGCGAGCCGTCCACGGCCAGCGCGCCGTTAGGCATGATTCCCGCGTTCAGCAAAGTGCAGATCGTTGGCAAAGACCCAAATGCAAAATGGTATCAGATTCTGTACGCGCAAGCGCCGGATGGAAAAGGCTGGATCACCGCACAATACGTGGACGTCAAAGACAAGGATGCGATCCCGGTTGCTGGGGGCGCGCCCGGTTCAGGGTCCGGCGCGAGCGGAGTTGTGATTCAACAGGTCAATGTCCGCAGTGGCCCCGGCACTTCATACAACGCGCTCGGCACGTTGAATCCAAATGATGTGGTGACGTTGACCGGCAAGGACCCAACCGGCGTCTGGTTGCAAATCCAATTCGCGAATGGGCCGGATGGAAAAGGCTGGGTGACCGCCGCGTATGTACAAGCCAGCGGCCTGGGGGTTTTGCCCATCATCGGGCAGGCGGGCGATGTAGTTGGAACCGGCACACCCACGACGATTCCGGCCACGATCACACCGACGCTGGTCGCAGCATGGCAAGACAACGACTCGGCAGGATCGCCAGCGGCGAACGTTGTTTTCTCGCCCACAGGCACGCGTTCACTGATCTATTCGAGCGATGTATCTGCACCGCAAGGCGACGCTGAAGATTGGATTCAATTCACGCCGTACACGGCAAATGTCATCGTGAGCCTGTCGTGTTCTGGCAATGGTCAATTGAAACTGGAACTCTTACAAAAAAATGTTGCGCAGATGTGGGATGGACCAACCTGCGGCGAAAGGAAAGCAATCACTGTTCTGCCCGGGCAGGCTTATTTATTAAGGCTCTCCGCGTTCTCAGCCAGCGGCGGACTGGAGTATCTTCATTACACGGTGAGTATCGAAACAACGCCTTAATTTTGTGCGTCAAAAATATGTCATCATGCGTTACAATGATGCTGAGTCGGTCAAAAAGCATTTAGAGTTCTTTTTCGGAGGAGATATGAGCATCACCCATTTACAAAAGCTTTTAACTCCCTTGCTGGTCTTTGTCCTCGTGCTGTCGGCCTGCCAAACGGAAACTCCCGCCTCGCCGCTGTCGGCGACGATCAAAGAGGTGTCCGGCACGGTCAACATCAAGCAGGCCGGTCAAAACGGATTTGTCAAAGTGACTGGAAACGAGACGCTAAATGAAAACGGAAGCGTCCAAACCGGTGACGATGGCCGCGTCCGCCTGGACCTGTCAACGGGCACCATTATTCGGCTTTCGCCATCCTCCCTCTTCACTCTCGTTTCCAATCAGCCCGCGAGCAATGGCCTCGACACCAAACTTAAACTGGACCTGGGCCAAATCTTTATCGTTCTCAAAGGCGGTTCAGTCAACATAGAGACTCCCTCAGGCGTAGCCTCCGTGCGCGGTTCATACCTGAGTGTCCATGTGAACCCGGATACGCTTGACGTCACCGTCACTTGCCTCGAAGGTGACTGTGGCGCATCGAACGAGGCGGGCGATTCGAAATTCGGCGGAGGGCAAAAGACCATTCTCCTTCATTGTCAAACAGGTCAATGTACTGCGCCTGACGTTGGATTGATGACCGCCGATGATTTTGAGCAGTGGTACAACGTTTGCCCGGAATGCCGGGACATTATGAATCAAGCCTACGCAACGATGACGGCCCTGGCTTCATCCACTGAGCCCCCCGCTACAGAAGCACCAACCGAACCTCCTGCGACCGAAACCCCACCGGCAACTGAAACTCCCACAGGGGGCACAAATAATGGATGCGTAAATATCATTGGTCCATTAGATGGCTCCGAATTGCCATGGCAAGGGCCTGTGACCTACTCATGGGAAGGTCAGCCAGACGCACAGAAATATATTGTTACCTTCCATTATCCAAACGGCTTGAATGTTCCGATTGAAACTGATAACACACACCTCACCCGCTATACGGAAACCATGTACAACGCAGGAACATATTCCTGGGATGTGACCGTGATCGGAAAAGATGGGGCCAAGGTCTGTCAGACGCACAGTGTCTCGTTCTCAAAGCCCAGTTCGGATCCCGGAGTACCGACCAAAGAAGAAGAACTAGTATGCACACCGGAGCTAGGTATGAACGAGAGCTCGCCTTGCTGGTGCGGACTGGAACAAAATTATTACGCACCATGGTGCGCGCAATAATTCAACAAGATGTTTACCAGCCAACGTTCCCTTCGCATCATTTTGATTGTCAGCATTGCCATTTTACTAATGGCATTGGAATTTGCGTCCAACTTTCCCAACGTCAGTACTCCAATCGAACGATTGGAACTCGGCGCGCGCGATACCATGATGCGCATTCGCGGCGTTCGTAAGCCAGCTGATAATATCGTCATCGTCGCGATTGATGACGCATCCTTCAGTTGGACAGGTTATCAATGGCCCTGGCCGCGCACATACCTTGCGCAGATCGTGGATACGGTGAACAAAGGTGGAGCACGCGTGGTCGCGCTGGATATATTTCTGTCCGAGCCGGACAAAGACCCCGCGGGCGATGTAGCACTCGCCAAGGCTTTGAGCGAATCAAATGCTGTTGTATTAGACATGGAAGTGTTGCAACAATCTTCCTCGGTTAGCAAGACTGCTGGCCTCAGCCTGCCTCAACCTGTCTATCGCAAAGCCGACGTAGGACTTGGCATCGCATCGATTTTTCAAGATAAAGATGCCATTACGCGCAGTATTCAGGCATTTCAATACAGCGACTACGATCAGAAATATTATTACAACTGGGCCTTCGAAGCCGCGCGGCTCTACCTCGGTGTTCCCGAACCTTCGAATCCTTCTGACGCGACCCTGAACTTTAATGGCCACCAAATTCCCTTGCATGCCGGGAAACTACTTGTTAACTTCGCCGGCCCTGCAAAAACCTTTCCTACTTACTCTGCCAGTCAGGTGGCATTGGGAGATATTCTTGAACAGGACTCGAATGCTTTCAAGGACAAGATCGTCCTGATCGGCGCGACCACTGTAACGCTCCACGATGTATACCCTACGCCGTTTTCCGCACAGGTTTCGACTCCCGGCGTGGAAGTTGTTGCTAGTGCAATCAATACGATTATCAATGGAGAATACCTGCGCGACACGCCCCCATGGGCTTCTTTGCTGATCATCATTGCCATGGCATTTCTCGCGGCGTTCGTCTCGCGCATTCAACGTCCGTCTCTTACGCTGGCCGTGATGGCCATCTGCATGGTTGCCTATGCTGTGCTTTCCTACCTCACATTCAGTGCCCAGCGTCTCTACCTCCCCAACGTCGGGCCGCAACTGATGCTCTTTCTTGGGGTCATCCTGCCCACTCTAGAGCAGGCCGTTTCGCAGGAACTCGAGAAGCGACGCGTCCGCAACCTGTTCACCCGCTTCATCTCGCCGGAGATGGTTGATCAATTAATTGCCACTCAAGACATCACCTCCCTCAACAAACGCGCCAATCTCAGCATCCTCTTCTCTGACATCCGCGGCTTCACTACCCTCTCCGAGAAACTTCCACCTGACGAAGTAGTGGCTCTGCTCAATCCGTATCTCGAAGCCATGACCCGCGTCATTGACAAATACGGCGGCACGGTTGACAAATATGAGGGCGATGCCATCATCGCCTTCTTTGGTGAGCCGGTGGTTCATGAAGATCATGCCTTGCGTGCGGTCCGCACGGCGGTGGAAATGCGCAAAGCCCTGGCAACATTGCATCAACGCTGGGAAAAAGAAGGCCGCCCCTATCATGTGGAAATCGGAATTGGCATCAACACCGGCGATGTTTTCGTCGGATTGCTCGGCTCCGCGCAACGCATCAATTACACGGTCATTGGCGATACAGCCAACCTGGCGTCTCGCCTCCAGGACCTGACCAAGACCTATCAATGGCCGATCCTGATCAGCGAGAGCACCTACAACCAGGTCAGGGATGAATTCGACGTCGAATTGGCGGATAAGGTCAACGTCAAGGGCAAGACCGAGGCGATCAACGTCTATAAATTAATGGGGCGCAAAAATGCGCCCAAATCAGAGCGCATCCAGCCTTGGGACGCGCAAACGATCAGCCAGATCGCACCGCAAGAATAATTTCCTATCCCCTTCCTCAGTTGAGGAAGGGGATTTTGTATTTTAGAGGGTCATAATTGTTTTCTGTCCGCGCATGTTACTCGTTATCTTTATTTGTGGAGATTTGTACAAAAACAATTTTTATGGTAGATTTATATACAAATCCAGTAAGGCGAGGGCATCTTGATGAATGCAGATAAAATACCGGATATCATCATCGGCCGTCTGCCCGTCTACCTGCGTGCACTCCAACGCATGTCAGAGAAGGGTATGAAGACCACCTCTTCACAGGAATTGGGAGAGCATGTCGGCATTTCCGCCGCGCAGATTCGGAAGGACATTTCACAATTCGGAGAGTTCGGTAAACAAGGGACGGGATATTCCATCCCATTCCTGATGGACAAACTGCGCGAAATCTTGAAGGTCAATCGCATGTGGGATGTAGCCATCGTCGGCGCCGGAGAATTGGGGCACGCACTCGCGCGCTATCAGGGATTCACCAATCGCGGTTTTCGAGTGGTCATGGTGTTTGATAATGATCCATCGAAGATCGGACATAAGATCGGAGAGTTCACCATTGAAGATACATCCAAAATGGTCGAACGTATACGCTCGGCAAAAGTCAAAATGGCAATGGTCACAGTGCCGGCTTCTGTTGCACAGGCTGTGGCTGATAAACTGGTTCAGGCGGGAGTAAAGGCTATCCTCAATTATGCTCCCACCAGCATCAATGTTCCCGCTGGAGTTCACGTTCAATATATTGACCCGGCAACTCATCTCCAAAGAATGACATACTATTTGGATTAGCGCATCCAAAACAAAAAACGGCTTCCTTTATCAGGGAGCCGTTTTGCTTTTATACCTGCGGCAAATTACGCCGCAATATGTTCATCATACCCAGGCCGCGGATGGAGCCTTCAACCACACAGGTCATTGGGTTATCCACAAGATAAGCCGGGATGCCCAAAGACTTGGTCAGCAATTTATCAATGCCGCGCAGTAGTGCGCCGCCGCCGCACAGGGCCACACCGCGATCAATGATATCTGCGACCAGTTCCGGCGGAGTTTTCTCCAGTACTTTGCGACAGGTCTCGGTGACTTCCTTCAACGGCTCTTGCAAGGCTTCAACGATCTCCCCCGTCGTCAAGGTGATCGGACGCGGCAGGCCCGTAACTTGATCCTGTCCCTGCACTTCCATGCTGTTCTCCGTATCTTGTGGAACTGCGGCTCCAATCTTGACCTTGAGCTGTTCCGCCGTTATCTGGCCGATGATAATTCCATACTTTCGGCGCACATAACTGACGATGGCCTCATCGAGGTCAAGCCCGCCTTTGCGAAGCGTGTCTGCGGACACGATTCCGTACATCGCCATCACCGCGGCTTCCGTGCAACCGCCGCCGAGGCAAATGACCATATTGCCGGATGGAGAACCAATGGGCAGGTCAATGCCGAGCGCGGCCGCCAGCGACTGCTGAATCAGACTTGCTTCGCGCGATCCGGCTTCCATCACGGCCTCGTAGACCGCGCGGCGTTCCACGCTGGTGACACCGTACGGGACCGAGATCATCACGCGGGGACGGAAGACGCGTAACGATCCGCTTACGCGTTGAAGGAGATACGAAAGCAAGGTTTCGGTGATTTCGTAGTCAGCGATTACGCCGCTCCGGAGGGGCCGCGCCACTTCAATGTTCTCGGGGACGCGGCCATACATGTCACGCGCCTCTTGGCCGACTGCCACCATCTTCTGTTCATCCACTTCGATGGCTACGATGGTCGGTTCTTGCATCAGCACCTGCGTGCTGTCTGCAAGACGTGTGAACATGGTGCCGAGGTCAACGCCGAGGTCTTTGGAGAATACTGCCACTTTGCCTACTGTTCAGGATGCTCTGTAAAAGGAGTTGTGCTCTTACGATAACGACGTGCAACTTCAATGCGCAAATTAGAGCGGCGCAAGGCGGCTTCCATAGCAAGGTAAGCATCGCTATCTACAGGAAGACCTTTCGCTAAAATCTCCTGCGCATGCTTGCGAGCGGCCTCTGCGCGCGCCACATCAATTTCTTCCACGTTCTCAGCCGCGTCTGCAAGGACGGTCACGATCTGAGGCTGGACCTCAGCCACGCCGCCGGAGACCGCGAATAACTCTTCCTTGCCGCCGCGGCGGACTTTGATCACACCGTATTTCAGCGTTGTCAAAACCGGCGCGTGATGAGGCAGGATGCCCATTTCTCCATCCGCGCCGGGCAGGACGACAACATCCACGTCGCCTTGAAAGACCGTGCGATCCTGAGAAACGATTTCACAACGAATGGTCATTAGGCGCCCTTCGCCAACTTCTCCGCCTTTTCGCGGACGTCCTCAATTGTACCAGCCATCATGAAAGCCTGTTCAGGCAGGTCATCGCATTTGCCGTCCAGAATTTCGCGGAAGCCGCGCACCGTCTCTTTGAGCGGAACGTAACGCCCGTTGATGCCGGTGAAGCGTTCGGCCACGAAGAACGGCTGGGAGAAGAAGCGCTCGATCTTGCGGGCGCGCGCCACGATCAATTTATCGTCTTCGCTCAACTCATCAATGCCGAGAATGGCGATGATGTCCTGCAAATCTTTATAGCGTTGCAAAACGCGCTGGACTTCGCGCGCTGTCCGATAGTGCTCTTCGCCCACGATATTGGGATCCAGAATTCGGGAGGTCGAGCCGAGCGGATCCACGGCCGGGTAAATGCCCTTCTCCACGATGGAACGTTCGAGGGCAATCGTCGCGTCAAGGTGGGTAAACGTCGCGACCGGCGCGGGATCGGAATAGTCATCTGCGGGAACATACACCGCCTGCATCGAAGTGATCGAGCCTGTGCGCGTGGACGTAATACGTTCCTGAAGTTCGCCCATCTCTGTGGCGAGAGTCGGCTGGTAGCCCACCGCGGACGGCATCCGTCCGAGCAGAGCCGAGACCTCGGAACCAGACATGGAGAAGCGGAAGATGTTGTCAATAAAGAGCAAAACATCGCGGCCCTGATCGCGGAAGTATTCCGCCATCGAAAGCGCGGAGAGAGCCACGCGCAGACGCACGCCGGATGGTTCATTCATCTGTCCGTAAACCATCACAGTATCTTTCATCACGCCCGACTCGAGCATCTCGCGATAAAGTTGCGTTCCCTCGCGCGTGCGTTCGCCCACACCCGCGAACACAGAGTTGCCCTCGTGCTCAGTCGCGACCGAACGGATCAATTCCATGATAATAACGGTCTTACCTGTTCCCGCTCCGCCGAAGATGCCGGTCTTGCCGCCTTTTGTGAAGGGAGCAATCAGGTCAATGACCTTGACGCCGGTTTCAAAAATCTCGACGCGCGTAGACTGTTCCGCGAAATTCGGAGCCGGGCGATGAATCGGATAACGGCTCGCCGCCTCGACCGGTCCTTTGTTGTCCACGGGCTTGCCCAACACATTGAAGATACGACCCAGTGTGGCGGGTCCAACCGGGACCAGGATTGGCGCGCCGGTTGCATCCGCGGGGACTCCGCGCTGAAGGCCATCGGTTGAGTCCATCGCCACCGTGCGGACCCAGTTATCACCAAGATGTTTCTGGACTTCGAGAATCAGCGGTTCTTTTCCCGGACGTTCAACTTCAATCGCCTCGAAAAGCTCTGGGACTTCGCCTTCGGGAAATTCCACATCCACCACCCCGCCCAGAATTTGCACGACACGGCCAGTTGCGTTTGCCATGATTTTTATTCCTCCGATTATTTCGCGGCAAGCGCTTCCGCGCCGCCTACAATGTCTAAGATGTCGTTCGTGATCGTCTGCTGACGCATCTTGTTATATTGAAGTTGATACGCGCCAGCCAGTTCCTTCGCGTTATCCGTCGCGGCGTGCATGGCAACCATGCGGGCCGCGTGTTCGCTCGCCAGCGATTCAAGCACCGCTTGATAGACCTGCAACGCGGTGAACTTTGGAATAATGACATCCAAAATCTCGCGCTGATCCGGTTCATATTCATACGCCGCGGCGGGGCCGTTCTTTGCCGCGCCGAAATCTTCCACGAGGCCCTCGCCGCCTTTGACTTCGAGCGGCAAAAGTTTCTTCATGGTCGCGACCTGGCGCGCCATGTTGATGAAATCAGTGTAGATCAAATAGACTTCATCCGCCTGACCTTTCAGGAATTCATCCACGGCCAGGCGACCAATCGCGGAAACATCTGAAAAAGATGGAGCGGCAGGAAGGTTGCTGAAATCCGCAATGACTTGTTTGCGGCGGCGGATGAGCAGGTCGCGGCCTTTGCGTCCCACCGCGATGTATCTGACCGGAAGTCTATATCTCTCGAACTTTTGCGAAACGTAACGAATGACATTCGTGTTGTACGCGCCCGCCAGACCGCGGTCACCCGTCAGCACGATGACGAGAGCCGATTTGGGATTAGGCCGCGCCATCAATAACGGATGCAGACTCTCACGTCCGGGTTGAGCGGCGACATGCGTCAATACCTGCCAGGCTTTGGTCGCGTAGGCGCGGGTGGCGGTCACAGCCTGAACCGCTTTGCGAACTTTTGCCGCGCTGACCGCCTCGAGGGCGCGCGTCACTTGCGAGATGTTTTTTACACTTCGGATGCGAAGCCGCATCTCACGCGCAGATGCCATGGGTTAAACCTTCCACGTGTTGCGGAATGTATTCAACGCCATCGTCAGTTTATCGCGCGTATCGTCTGTGATGATTTTCTTCTCGGCGATTTCTTTGACGAGTTCGGGATAGGAAGACTCCATAAAGCGGAGCATTTCGTTCTGCCATTGCCCCATCTTTTCGACAGGAACGAGGTCGGCATACCCGTTCGTGCCCGCGAAGATCACGATGACCTGATCTGCCAGTGACATCGGCGCGTATTGCGGCTGTTTGAGGATTTCCTGCATTCGTTGACCGCGCCCCAATTGCTGTTGTGTGGCTTTGTCGAGATCGGAGGCCATTAGAGCAAAGGCCGCCAATTCACGGTACGCGGCCATGTCGAGGCGCAAACGACCCGCGACTTGCTTCATGGCTTTGGTCTGCGCATCACCGCCTACGCGCGAGACCGAGATGCCTACATTAACTGCGGGGCGGATACCGGCGTTGAACAAATTGGACTCAAGATAAATCTGCCCATCGGTAATTGAAATCACGTTCGTAGGAACGTAAGCCGAAACGTCGCCGAGCAAAGTCTCGATAATCGGCAACGCGGTCAGTGAGCCGCCTGTGCCTTTGATCTTAACCAACTTATAATCATCGGCATTATTCATTTGCCTGCGCGCATGCTCGGCATCATCTTTGGATGTCGGGCCTGCATAGACTTTCTTGTCCACGCCATCTTCTTCAGAAGCCAACGCGTCTTTGAAATCTTTTTTGACGATGACGTATTTGTTGGCAAGACGAGCGGCCCGCTCGAGCAGGCGCGAGTGGAGATAAAACACATCACCGGGATACGCTTCACGTCCGGGCGGGCGGCGGAGGAGCAGAGAAACCTGACGATACGCCCAGGCATGTTTGGAAAGATCATCGTAGATCACAAGCGCGTCGCGTCCGGTCTCCATGAATTCTTCGCCGATGGCGCAACCGGAATAAGGAGCGATGTATTGCAGGGCCGCGGATTCGTCCGCCGAGGCCACGACGATGATGGTGTGTTCCATCGCGCCGTAACGCTCGAGAATGCCAACCGTACGCGCAACCGCGGCTTTCTTTTGACCGATCGCCACATAAATACAGACCAGGTCTTTGCCTTTTTGATTGATGATCGTATCAATCGCGATGGCCGTCTTGCCGGTCTGGCGGTCGCCGATGATAAGTTCCCGCTGGCCGCGGCCAACGGGAATCATCGCGTCAATTGACTTGATGCCGGTCTGAACCGGCGTATCTACATCCTGGCGTTGCACCACTCCCGGCGCAATGCGTTCAATCGGGCGGAAGCCGGTCGTTGCAATCGGGCCTTTACCGTCAATCGGCTCGCCCAAAGCGTTGACCACGCGTCCGATCATCGCGTCCCCCACCGGGACAGATGCGATGCGGCCCGTGCCGCGCACGGTCATGCCCTCGGTGATGCCGGCGTAATCGCCCATCACGATCACGCCCACGCTGTCTTTTTCAAGGTTGAAGGCGATTCCCATTACGCCATTCGAAAATTGCACCAGTTCCTGCGCTTGCACGTTCGCCAGCCCCTGAACGCGCGCAATTCCATCACCTGCCTCTAACACTGTACCAATATCGCTGATACTGATCTGCGGTTCAAAGCCCTCAATCTGTTTTTGCAAATCACTGGTGATTTGCTGGATCAAATCCGTCATGTCGCCTCCACAGCCAAGGTTCGGGATACAGGCCAAAGAGATGTGGCCCTCAATCGCTCATGATTGCACACTACGCACAACAAACCCGGATAAGGGTCTTATCCGGGCGTATGTGTAATTTTCTACAAGCGCCGCAATGATACCTGAAAGCATCTTTCTTGTCCAGTTACATCCATCATAAGGCCTCAGACGAATGTAAATACTATATAATTTCAGCGTGACCCGCACAATTCTTCATCTGGACCTGGATGCTTTCTTCTGCTCCGTCGAAGAGACGCGCAACCCTGACCTGCGCGACAAGCCTTTTGCGGTCGGCGGCAAACCGGATGAGCGCGGCGTGGTAGCCTCCTGTTCCTATGCGGCGCGGCAGTTTGGCGTCCGTTCGGCAATGCCGATGAGCCGCGCCCTGCGTCTGTGCCCGAATCTGATCATCGTTCCGGGCCGGCATCGGATCTATAGCGAAGTTTCAAAACAGATGATGGCAAAATTGCGCAATCTAACTCCGCTGGTCGAGCAGATTTCGATTGACGAGGCCTTTCTCGACATCTCCGATGTACGCGAGCCTCCCGAGCGCCTCGCGCGTGGACTTCAGGCGGGCATCCGCGACGAATTGCATTTGCCCAGCTCCATTGGGATCGCGTCGAACAAACTCGTGGCGAAGATTGCCACCGAGGTCGGAAAGACTCTTCGATTGCGGGAAAAAGCACCCTCCGCTCAGGGCGAACTAATCGGCCCGCCTTTTGGCTTGACCATCGTCCCGCCGGGCGAAGAAGCCGCATTCCTCGCACCCCTCCCCGCGGATATGCTCTGGGGCGTCGGTCCCAAAACGTCTGCGCGGCTGACCGAGTTGGGAATCAAAACGATTGGCGACATCGCCCGTTGGCCGGAGAGCGAATTGATCCGCTTGTTCGGCGAGAATGGCCGCGATCTGTCGCGGCACGCCAAGGGTCAGGATGACCGACCGATTGTCACCGAACGCGAGACCAAGTCCATCAGCCAGGAAGTCACTTTTTCGCGCGATGTGCGCGATGACCAGTCGCTTGAAAAGACTCTGCGCGAACAAGCCGCGGAAGTGGCGCGGCAACTGCGAAAAAATAATCTAGCAGGAGCGACTATCAAATTGAAAATCCGCTGGCCGGATTTCACGACCGTGACACGGCAGACAACTCTTCCACATTCAACCGATCAGGAAAAGGAAATCGCCGAGACCGCGTTCCATTTAATGAGAGCCGTTCGCAGGTCCGGGCAGGCGGTGCGGTTGATTGGCGTCGGCGTGAGCGGACTCGGGCCGCCCATCCGACAATTGGGATTGTGGGATACGGATGCAGAGAAGTCGCGCAAATTGCAGGAAGCCGTGGATGAACTGCGCGAGAAGTACGGCGAAACCGTGATT